>CAZWIP010000157.1:0-7348 GCA_964634125.1 uncultured Dehalococcoidia bacterium | reverse complement strand
GTATATTCTTCACTCGCAATTAATTCAAATGCAGGGAGGTTCTCCTCCAAATCATGAGTATCATATCTTCTAACATCGAGGCCTGCGCATCTGGTTGCGCCTTTTTTTGAAAACTCAGCGAATATTGCATATCCACCAGTTTTCACATTCGCATTAACATTTCTGAAGTATTGTTCAACGCAACTATCATCAATCAAAAAATGAAGTACTGCCCTGTCAATCCAAATATCAATATCATTAAGCTCCATGGGAAGTGTTTTAGATACATCATGACAAAGCCATTCAATATTGTATTTTTTATCACTGTATTTATTTTTCGCCTTTTCAATTGCTTCCGAACTCAAATCGTTTAAGACGAGTTCAGCATTTGATTTTGAAAGTATATCAATTAGACCCGACGTTCCGACACCTGGAATAAATATCTTTGAATTCTTCCATTCTGGTATTAGGTCTAAATATTTTAATGTTTGAGAAAAATCACTTTCATACCATCCCAATTTTTCTTCATCTGTTTTTTTAAATATCTCATTCCAGTGCTCGGTTAATGTTTTCATCTCATGCTCTCTTTATACGGATAACAATAGGATAGCTCTTTTCATATCGATTGATTTGTCCCATGGAATCTATGAATTCCGCATTAGATGTGCCTTAATGCATCCGAAGGGTCTATTCTTGATGCTTTCAACGCAGGATAGATGGTGGCAAATGTACCGACGAAAACAGAAAGCGCCAGAGCCGCTCCCGCGAAATATGGATCAATCGATATTGAGGTCTCTATCTCGGCTATCCTTTCTCCTGCCGTTAATGTGATGCCCATGCCGATTCCATATCCGATAATGCCGGCTATCACACTGAGTACAAATGCTTCCAGTATAATGACCTTAACAATGTGAGTTCTTCTGAACCCAATCGCTCTGAAAATTCCGATCTCGCGGGTTCTTTCATTCACCGATGACATCATCGTCACAAACACAATCATCGATCCGATAATGAGTACGACAATACCAACAGCCATGCCAAACCTGTTCACTTTGTCGATTGTTTCCATACGTTGAGAAACAACCTGTTTTATGGGTGTCGCATGCCCGGAGGGTATGGCTCCATTAATCTGCTCAGCCATCACTTCAACCGGACAGCCGGAGCAGATTGCCGCCACCTCAACAAGGGTAATCTTCCCCTCTTTTTCAAGCAGGTCTTGTGCCGCTTCAAGGTTCATGAAAATAATCGAGTCATCCTGTGACCCTGTTTGCTTTAATAACCCTTTAATATTGAATAGTTGCCCGTTAAGGATTATCTCATCGGAAGGATTCTTAGCCAGTTTCTCTGCCACGGCAGAACCTATAAGAACGTCATTGTTACCGAAGTCCTCGATTTCAGTTACAACGGTGGTCTTTTCTGGGTCTATGGGACTCGGTTTTTCAATTCGGGTGAGTTCGATATTGCTTTCGTCAGTAAATTCCCACCATTTTTTCAGGGCTATTTCTGATGTCAGATCCGCGCCGACAACCAGAATTTCGTCACCACCAACATCAACGGCTCCCAGCAGTTTGGGGGAGACAACAGTAAGGTTGCCACTGTTCCTGATGTCCCATATCGTATCTACTTCATCCTCACTGATTTCACGAACATCATAGTGTGCCCCAGAAATCGAAATCCCGCCATAAGTCATCGAAAGAGTGTCGCTTTTAGGCAGCACCATTATATTTGCGCCATACTCATCCAGTTTTTTCTCCACATCATCATGCATCGCTTGTGTGATGGTGAAAATCGAAACGACCGTAGCAATACCGATCGCCATTCCCACAATCAGAAATACCATCTTGGATTTCTTTCTTTTCAGGTTACCCAGCGATATATTTCTCAGTTTCATTTTGTCTTCGGTGCTCAATTATCAATTTTGAATGATTTGCCCATCTTTTATTTCTATGGTGTAATCTGCATACCGGGCGCTATTTGTATCATGTGTAACCATGATTATCGTTTCTCCTTTGCCGTTCAGTTCTTTTAGTAATTCCAGCACTTCAACCCCGGTTTTTGAATCGAGATTGCCGGTAGGCTCATCCGCCAGAATTATGGGAGGTTCATTTACGATTGCCCTTGCGATGGAAACTCTCTGTTGTTCACCGCCGGATAGTTTATCAGGCAGCCTGTCGAACTTGCCCGACAATCCCACCATATCAAGCACTTTTGCGGCCTTATCACGTTTCTCTTTATCGGGCATCTTGGCTATCGCCAGTGGCAGCATTACGTTTTCAATCGCGGTCAAATACGGGATTAGCTGGAACGACTGGAAAACAAAACCGATATATTCAAAGCGAAAGTCAGCCTGCTTTTCCAGACCAAGTTTGTAGATGGCGATATCATCAATGAGCATATCACCATTAGTAGGACTATTCAGACATCCCAGTACGGAAAGAAGGGTGCTTTTCCCTGATCCCGAAGGTCCCATCACAGCCACGAATTTACCTTCGTTTATCTCAAAACTGATATTGTCCAATGCTCGAACCTGGGAGTCGCCCTCTTCGTAGATCTTTGAAAGACTATCGAATTTTATTAATGACATGTGATTGTTCCGTCTATTGTTTGCTTATTCTGCTACTGTGGTAGCAAACCCCATCCCCGTAATAAATTCAGCTATTTCCTGAGGATTTGTTACTGCGGGGTCATATTCAACGATGCCTTCTTTATCTCTCCAGGAAACACTACATCTGCTTACTCCCTCGGCATCATCCAACCCCCTCATAATGCCATTGGAACATCCACCACAGGTCATTCCTTCAATTTCAAAATTGGCAACATTCAAAGTGGGCAGGGGAGGTTGCGTCGCGACGGCATTACCTGCGTTTCCCTCGTTAGCATTACTGACCCCGGTTCCGCTATCAACTGTGCTAGTAGCGTTAGCGGCTGGTTTTTCAAATGCGAGGCCTTCATTCCCTGCTGACGCCCCTGAATCCCCCGAGACGGCCATTAGAAGTGTTGCCGCGACAACGATACCCACAACTACTGCTACCAACCCCAAAATATACTTGGGTTTGATATTCAAACCACTCTTTTTATTTTCAACAAACTTCCCTCTTTTTCCATCTCTCGAATCTGACATTTTCACCATCCTCCTGATTTCTTGTATTCTGCCAATTTGTACGCAAAAGAAAAGGCATCACGAATACTTCTTTTAGTATCTATGATGCCATGCGGATATTAGAGCAGGCTTAAGAATTCCTTAGAATTTGCTTAGAGTTTTAGCCATACTGTAAATGTGCTTCCTTTCCCAGTTTCGCTTTCGACTGTTACCTCACCGCCATGCTGTCGGGCAATCTCTTTCACAATTGCCAATCCGAGGCCGGTGCTACCTGCGTCACGAGACCTGGCCTTACTGACTCTGTAGAAACGATCGAAAAGATGGGGAATGTGTTCGGGCGCGATTCCCATACCATTATCAGCCACTTCAATTCTTGCCCGCTCGTCATCCCGAAATAACGAGAGTGTGATTGTGCTGCTTTCGGGCGTGTACTTGACAGCATTGCTGACCAGGTTTGCCAGCATCTGATTCAGTCTGTGCCGATTCCCTTTCACCGAGATATCTTCCACTTTTCCTTCGACGATTGTATGATTTGTAGTCAGTTGCTGAGCTTGTTTCAGGCATTCAAGCAGGATATCCTTGAGTGAAACAATTTCCTGTTGATCTGATTGATCCGTTTCGATTTCAGCCAAAAGGAGAAGATCATCAACAATCCCATTCATCCGCTTTATCTCTCTTCTCATTGCACGAAGCGATTCTTCCTTATCCTCTTCCGGCATATCGCGTTTGAGCAAATCAAGGTTACCTTGTAACACGGTCAGAGGGCTTCTAAGATCATGAGAAGCATCAGCCACGAAGATTTTTTGCGATTGGAAAACCTTGTCAAGATGGTCAATCATGTGATCAAAGGTAGCAGCCAGATGCCCAACCTCATCCATAGGGCCGTTATAACCCACTCTGCGACCAAGGTCTGAACTTTCGCCAATACTATCGGCTATTGCAGTGATCCGCTTTACCGGAGCAAGGGCTCGTTGTGCAAGTATTGCGCCGGAAAGAACAGCCAGCACCAGCGCTACCAGTATGCTTATAAAGAATCCCCAACGTAACTGATTGATTATGGAATCAACATGTTGGAGCGATTCACCCACTTCCAAAAGCAGGGTTTCATTCTGTATGAATAGAGGCGAAACCATAATACGCAAATCGGCACCTTCACCTGCCGAAACTGTCGCAATATCAACATTCCCGTTAAATCCTTTCTCGACTAGAGAGGAATCAAATGGAAGCTCCTGATCTCCCAGGTTATCTGATTTCGCAATTATATTTCCATCTCTGTCTATAAGTTGGATATAGATTCCGGGAGAGGCGAATTCATTGATCGGTACGTCGCTCAAGGTGGGGTGAATAACGTCGTAGTCAAGAGGCTCCGGAACTTCATTACCATGCAGAGTTCCGTGAATCTTGGCGGAATAGACGCTTAGATTGTCATCTATATCGTTGCGGAGGTGGCTCTGCAAAAATGTGTGACCGATTGCACCGGCAACAGTCATAATAATGAGCAGAATCAACGAGAACCAAAGTGTCAGACGCCAGCGAATTGGCATGAGTTTACTCCTTCAGCACATACCCGACGCCACGTATCGTATGAATTAATCTGGGTTTTCCGCTTGCTTCCAGTTTTGACCTCAAATAACGGACATATACCTCGATAACATTTGATTCGCCTTCAAAATCATATCCCCAGACCCGATCGTATATTACATCCCGTTTGAGTACATGACGAGGGTGACGCATGAAAAACTCCAGCAGGTCAAATTCCTGTGTGGTAAGGCTGATGATTTCTTTACCACGCATTACCTCTCTGGTAGCGGCGTTTAGTGAAAGATCGCTGAAATAGAGAGCATCCCCTTCTTGCGGTTGGCGACGCCTTAGCAACGCCCTTATTCGGGCCAGGAGTTCATCGAAGTCAAAAGGCTTGACAAGATAGTCATCAGCTCCGCTATCGAGGCCGGCTATTTTGTCTGCGACAGTGCCTTTTGCGGTGAGCATGAGGATAGGAATATCTCCGGCCTGACGCAATCGTTTGCTTACTTCGATACCATCGATTTCCGGCATCATGATATCAAGTATCACAATATCAAATTCCCGATCGCGGGCTTTTACCAGGGCCTCTGCGCCATCAGCGGCGGTCTCGATTTCATAGCCCTCGTATATCAAGCCGCGTTTGAGGAAGCTCGCGATCTCCGGGTCATCATCAACTACAAGTATACATGCCATAGTACCTACTACATGATTTAAATCATAAATTGCCAGAGATTTTTTCATAGTGCAAATAAGCCTTGACAGCTTCGTCAATGGAATCGCTTGATTCATACGGAAAAACACCATTGTCCATCAGATCATCATAGGCGCAATCCCCGATTTTGGCAATCAATACCGCTTCACAATCGGAAAGCGTTGAGGCAGCTTTTCCGATGGCATCATCATCAAACTGCGCCTCCGCGTTTTCTCCGCACCAGGGTAAACTTGACCGGGTTTCTACTAATTCCATGCTGTCACCAGCTACATCGAAGATAAGGAATTCCCGGACCATGCCAAAATGCACGTTCACGTTCTTGCCGTCTGATGAAGCCACTGCTATTCGCATTGTATTACCTCTGCAATATCGGATCGCCGGCCTTGATCACTCCGCCGTTGATGACCCTGGCAAATATCCCTTCCGTCGGCATGATGCATTCGCCTACCTGCCTGTAAATGGCGCATTTGGTGTGGCATTCCTTCCCTATCTGGCTGACTTCAAGAACCACATTCTCACCAACGGTAAGTCTGGTTCCCACCGGTAATGAAACCAGGTCAATTCCTTCAGTTGTCAGATTTTCAGCGAAATCGCCCGGATTCAAATCCATCCCCATATTGCGCATTTTATCGATGCTTTCCGTTGCCAGCAGACTGACTTGCCGATGCGTGTTGCAATCGGCATGAGCATCATCGGCAAGCCCTTCCTCTTCTTTGAACAGTCCTTCGGCTATCGGTTCCTTCCTTATGCCTTTTTTGGCGCTCCTACATACAGCTATAACTTTTGCCATGTTTTATCACCTACTTCTAATCCATCCGCGTTGTATCCGGCGGCGGTTCCTTTCTTCTCCCGTCAACGAAATGTCTGATTGCCTGAACAGGATGCCGATATACCATGCGAGGGCCGGAGTACTTCATGACTTCTCTAACCTTTTCCCGCATCTCTGGTTTGTAGCAATGAATAGGGCATTTGGCACATGTCGGTTTTTGTTCCTGATAAGGACACTTGCCAAGGCGTTCCCTGGCATATTCCAAAAGGGCTTGACAGTCATTGCATAAAACATCTCTGGTGTTATGCATATCGTGACAGTGCATCGTTATCATGGTATCGATGGTATTGATCTCTCGATTAATGCGAGATTGTTTACCAAACATGTTGAACATCTTAGGACATTATGTCTATCTTTGCCTGCCAATATATTCAATCGCATCCGCGGGACAAATTTCTTTGCACCGATTGCACAGGTAGCACTCCTGCTTGCGATCGGTTTCACCCGCTTCATTTGTGGGGCAGACTGCTTCGCATTCTCCGCAATCGAGGCATTCATCAGTGTGCCTCAGCCTGAACCGGCTTTTACCGGAAACCAGAGACAATATTGCTCCATATGGACAGAGCAGGCGGCAGAATGGCCGATAGATAAAGACCGAGATAATAACCAGAGACAGGAACACGTAAAAATACCCCGATATCTCCAGATGGAAGAAATCCTTGAGTCCCAACCACATTAGAACCCCCTCGGAAAAGACCACCGCGAGAATGATGAATACCGGCAGGAAAAGCAGGTGGAAGCCTATTGGCACAGCCTTGTTTCGTATCTTCAGCTTCTTTGTCTTGATGCGATAAGCCAGTTCCTGCACTGCCCCGATGGGACACACATATCCACAGAAAACCCTCCCCAGAATGAAAGTTATTATGACGAAAACCACCAGAACCAGCACGGCAACCCCGGCGGGGACGGCCAGTTGCTTGGTGTTCCCAAGCAGGAGAACCTGCATTTGATTGGGAAGCATCGGGGCAAAGATCAGGAACCCAGAAGCCACAGAAACAGTGAGAAAGAGATATCCGATTCTACGGCTGAATCTACTTTTGTAGAAAAGGTATCCCAAAATGAGAACCGCTACTATGGCGTATATCATACCGATTGCTTTCGGCGCATCTTCAAGCATGTTCCATCCTTTCTAACACATGACAAATATAGGATATTACTCCGGCAATTAAATAGTATCAGTTGGTAGCATAGGCAATCTTGGGAT
>CAZWIP010000156.1:0-7379 GCA_964634125.1 uncultured Dehalococcoidia bacterium | reverse complement strand
CAAGATTGCCTATGCTACCAACTGATACTATTTAATTGCCGGAGTAATATTAACGTGGCAATTAAATAGACTTACTAAGAAAGTATCCGTGCAAGATGTCATTCTGAGGGAGCTTCACGACCGAAGAATCTTTTGTCGATAAGAGTGGAGATTCTTCACTTTGTTCAGAATGACACCTGTTAAAAATTGATTTTTGTCGATAGGTAAACGGTTATCATAAAATATAGTTTCAAGGGCACTATTTAATTGCCGGTTTAATAATATCCAGAGAACTCCGTAACGCGCCCCTTCAGGGCTGCTTAGAACGAGGCTGAAGTCTCGCATTACGGCTTTCGTCCCCTATTATAAAAAACCCCTCCATTGATAGAAGGGGGAATACAATCCAAAGGAGTTTGTTTCGAGAAGTATTTATAGCTTAACTGCTTTAGCCGTATAGATATCCGGAATAGCCAGTAGTTTCTGAATGTGTGTCTCGTCGAGAGGCTCATCGAGAGCCAGGACCATCAATGCAGGTCCCCTGGGTTTTTCTCTGGCAACGTGCATGTAACTAATGTTGATATCCGCCTCCCCGGTTACTGTGGCCACAGCAGCAATGATTCCGGGACGGTCCAAGTGATCGCTGAAAAGCCAGTATCCGCCATTGGGAACAATATCGATCCAGTATTCGTTGACCTGAACAATGTGTGGTTCGCCACGCACTATAGTACTGGATACAGTGGTCGTTCCGATACTTGTCCGGACTTCAACAGATATAAGGTTATTATAGTGTTCACAGGTCACACTTTTTTGCTCAACAACTTTCAGTCCTCTCCGCTGAGCAACGAGGCTGGCATTAACAAGATTGACGCGTTCCTCGGTAGTTCGTTCCAGAAGCCCTCCAATGACAGCAGCATTCAGGGCATCAGTCGGATGCTCAGAGATGTCTCCTTCATATTTTATCGTAATTGTACTGAGCTGCCCCTCGGCGATTTGCGCGGCAAGTCCCCCTGCCAGAGACGCACTTTTAATAAAAGGCATGAGGATAGGTAACAACTCCTGTGGAATCATCGGCATATTGACTGTATACTTAGCCGGCAAACCCTTGAAAACATCAACGATTTGTTCGGCTACATCGATAGCCACACCCTTTTGAGCCTCCACCGTGGAAGCCCCAAGATGTGGTGTCACAATGATTTTATCGCTCTTGAGTAAAACGTTTTCAGTAGCCGGTTCCTTCGTAAAAACATCGATGGCAGCACCGCCAACGCGTCCTTGCTCTACAGCTTCCATGAGTGCATCTTCATCGATTATACCGCCACGGGCAACATTGATTATACGCACAGAAGGCTTTACCTTTTTGAGAGCATCTTTACCAATAAGCCCTCTGGTTGCATCAGTGAGCGGAACATGGACCGTTATGAAATCTGACAACTCAAGAAGTTTGTCCAGCAAGACAATCTCAACACCAATACTCTTCGCATAATCTGTCGAAACCATAGGATCAAAACCGATGACATTCATGTCGAATGCTTTGCATCTCTTGGCAACCTCAGCGCCAATCTTACCCAGACCGACTACACCCAAGGTTTTGTTGCGAAGCTCGATGCCAATAAGGGACTTACGGTCCCAAGCGCCACCTTTCAGTGACGAGTGAGCTTGGGGGACGTTTCGGGAGAGAGCGATCATCAGGCCGACGGTATGCTCCGCTGCAGCGATGGTATTGCCCTCAGGGGCATTGACCACTATGATACCGTGATCGGTGGCCGCGTTAAGATCGATGTTATTGACTCCGACTCCAGCACGCCCGATTATTTGCAGCTTAGTACCAGCTTTGATAATATCGGCCGTTACCTGAGTCTGTGATCGAACTATCATTCCTTCATAATTTGGGATGATTTTTAGAAGTTCTTCAGGTGGCAGACCGGTGTTTACGTCTACTTCGATATCATGTCCGGTTAAGAGATCGATCCCTTCCTGCCCTATCGGATCAGCCACTAACACTTTCATTTTGTGTCCTCTTTTTTCTTACGGAATCTCTCCATGAATTCGACAGTCTTCTCCACACCATCAAGTGTCATCGCGTTGTAGATCGAAAAGCGAATACCCCCAACAGAACGATGCCCCTTTATTCCGATTATACTGTTTTCTTTGGCCTCAGCGATGAATTTCTTTTCCATATCTTCGTTTGGCAAACGCATGGTAACGTTCATCCAGCTACGGCTCTCTTTGTCAGCTGTACCTTTGAAGAAATCCGGATTCGTATCTATTACGTTATACAGCAAATCCTTTTTCGCCATATTGAGCTTCTCGATACTTGCCAGACCTCCCTGAGCTTTAATCCAATCCAAAACGAGCTTCAAAAAATACACTCCAAATATGGGTGGTGTGTTATGGAGAGATTTGCTTTCGGCGTAGGTTTTGTAGCTAAACATGGTAGGTAGACCCTCTTTGCATTTTGCAAGTAGGTCATCGCGTATAATTACCAGCGTTACGCCTGATGGCCCCAAATTCTTCTGTGCCCCAGCATAGATCAGTGAGAATTTATTGAAATCCCGACGTCGAGAAGCAATATCTGAAGACATATCACAGATTAGTGGAACACTGCCGGTATCGGGCAGTTCATGGAATTGTGTCCCTTTTATGGTATTGTTGGAAGTCATGTGCAGATATGCCGCGTTATCCGGCATATTGATCTCGCTCATTTGAGGAACTCGCCGATAATTCTCATCTTTGGAAGAAAATGCCACGTAGGTATCGCCAAAGAGACCCCCCTCTTTCAATGCCTTTGACGACCACGTTCCAGTATCAACATACGCACCAACCTGGCCATCAATCAGAAAATTCATTGGTATCAAGGCAAACTGTGTCGATGCGCCGCCAGTCATAAACAACACATGGTATTCGTTCCCCAGTTCAAAAAGCTCGTGAATCAAGGCTATCGCCTGTTCGTTGATTTCATCGTATTCGGGAGCCCGGTGAGAACTCTCCAAAATTGAGATACCAGTACCTTCATAATCGAGCAATTCTGCCTGGACTATTTTAAGAACGTCCAACGGTACCGCTGCAGGACCCGGATTGAAATTGATAGTCTTCTTTTCCATGATTTCAAATTCCTAGCTGGCTACACCCTAAATATAGCCTAATTGCTTAAACATGGTCAAGGATAGCGGTGCTTTGATGCCATTCCATGTGTCCATGACTGTGCCAAAAGGGCAACACCGTGCAGAATATAGGAGTGGCATGATGCATAGAGAATCGATGGGTGGTACTGCATTTTGTTCAGGGAATAACGAACAATAAAACACTAAATAATGACCAAATTGCTCCATATGAAACCATATACCGCACAAAATGGCCAAAATATAAACATAGAGTTATCAGGGTTGACTTTGTTTCACCATCTACTTATAATCACTAGCGGCAAGGGTTGTGGTAAGCAAACTCCAGAGTGGAAACTGACACGACGGTTTTCTGATGCGTGTGCCACTATATCGCTTACTTACCCCTTTAAGTAACTTTCAAAGAAGCAACAAACTCGATTTCAAGGTGGTGAAGACATGGCAGATGCAAGCCAGGTTGGCAGGAAATACGATTTAGCCCCATGGGAAGTGGAAAGAGGCAAAATCAGAGAACTGGCAATGGCTATCGGGGATCCAAATCCAATTTACACAGACAGGGAAGTAGCCGTAAAGGAAGGTTATAAGGATACTCCCGTCCCTCCCACTTTTGCTACTGTTCCAGGCAACTGGCAGAGTAACACGCAAGAGTTGATGGACGATCTCAAAATCAACTACATGATGATCCTTCATGGCGGTGAGGAATACGAATACCATAAAGATATTTATCCTGGTGATGTGATCAGTGGCACAACAACCGTAGCCAGCGTTACCGAAAAAGTAAGTAAATCAGGCAGTAAAATGGACCTCGTGATTATCGAAGTTGTATTCAAAAATCAAAATGACGAAAAGGTGCTAACGGCACGCACCACTATCATCGAGAGAAAGTAGGCGGTGAAATAATGGCGCAAGAATTATATTTTGAAGATATCAACGTTGGGGATGTCATTCCATCAGTGGAAAAAGCTCCTGTAAGTAAAGATCAACTTTGGAGATATGGTGGGGCTTCCGGTGATTTCAACCCGCTTCACATGGATGACGAATGGGGAGAGATGGCTGGAATGGGTGGCAGGATCGCTCACGGTATGCTGATCATGGGATTTGTAGGACAAGCAGTCACCAACTACGTTCCTAAAAAGAACCTCAAGAAGTTCAGTGTGCGCTTTGGTGGGATGACCAAACTAAATGATGTGATCACCATCTCAGGAAGCATCAAGGACAAGCGAACAGAGAACGGTGAAAACATCATTACCGGCGAAGTAACGGCAATCGACCAGAACGGTGATATGAAGGTATCTGGTTCGTTCGACGCAGCTGTACCAAGCAAATCAGCATAGAAATTAATTCAAGACCGCCATCTGCAACAGAGTGGGAATAGACATTTCATGAATAACATTCTGGGCTAGGTGGCGATTGTTTTTGTTTGATAGCTAAATGAAACTAGGCGGAGGGCACCAAAATGGAATTCATGCTTACACCCGAGCAAGAGCAGTTTGTTAAGGACTTCGATAATTACCTCAGGACCCAAATGCCAGCCCAGGTACAAGAGGATTTGGGCAAAGATATGATGTATTCCGAATCGCCGGCATGTCGGGAGTTCATCCGTCAGATGGGGCGCGATGGCTGGCTGGGAATCGGATGGCCAACAGAATATGGAGGGCAGGGCAAAGGCGCAATTGAACAGCATCTATTCTTTGAGGTAGCCAAGTTTCATCGAGCACCTGTTCCTGTATTGCCACTCAATACAATTGGCCCAACAATTATTCGGCATGGCAGTGAAGAACAGAAAC
Organism: uncultured Dehalococcoidia bacterium; assembly: GCA_964634125.1. Classification (GTDB taxonomy): domain Bacteria; phylum Chloroflexota; class Dehalococcoidia; order SZUA-161; family SpSt-899; genus JABMQN01. The sequence goes on along the minus strand of CAZWIP010000156.1, from coordinate 2,494 downwards.
AATTCTTTCTTCCCAAGATACTTAAAGGAGAGATGGAGATATCGGTTGGGTACACTGAGCCTGAAGCAGGCTCGGATCTGGCTTCACTTAAAACAGTGGCGGTTCGAGATGGTGATGAATATGTGATCAATGGGCAGAAAGTCTTCACCACCATGGCTCACACAGCTGATTATCTTTGGCTTGCGGCCAGGACTGATCCCAATGTGAAGAAACACAAGGGTATATCTATTTTCCTCATTCCTATGAATACGCCCGGTATCAGTATGGAGCCATTTCACACCATAAGTGGAGAGCGCACTAACTCTACTTACTATGATGATGTTCGGGTTCCCGCATCAACGTTGGTTAGCGAGGAAAACGGGGGCTGGAAGCTTATGAATGCTCAGCTGGATTTCGAGCGTATTATGGTTAGTCCTTCCTCGGAATGCAGGCGGAATATCATGGATACCATGGAGTGGGCAAAAGCGACCGTGATCGATGGTGAATGTGTGTTTGATCGCCCCTGGGTGAAACGTAGATTTGCTGAGATGTTGATGGAAGTGGAAGTCCTCAAACTTCTCAATTTCCAGGTAGCCTGGCTGATAGATCAAGGAAACGTTCCGTTCGCTGAGGCTTCGGTGGTGAAGGTTTATGGATCGGAATTGTACCAGAGAGTCAATGGTTCATTACTGGAGATTATGGGTGAGTTTGGGCAACTACAAAGTGGATCGAAATGGGCTCCAGCTAACGGTAAGATAGAGTACTCGTTCAGATTAGATTTAGTTTATATTTTCGGCGGTGGCGCTATCGAGGTCCAGAGGGATATCATTGCTATGGCCGGATTGATGATGCCGCGAAGTAGATAGGTATTGAGGTATGTCATCGCGAGCGTAGCGCGGCGATCTCTTCGCAGCGAAACTTGCCAAAAATCGGAGGTGATTTTACGATGAGCGTATACGATGAATTGAAAGCGATGGTCGGAGAAGAGGCCGGACCATTTTCGGCTAACGACGAAGTAAACAAAGCCATGATCCGTCACTGGTGTGAGGCGATGGAGGACGGCAATCCAATGTATACCGACGAAGAATATGCCAAAACCACCAAGCACGGCGGAATCATTGCTCCCCCACAGATGGCCCAGGCTTGGACCATTCCAGTCCTCTGGCCCAAGCGGGAAGCAGCACCGGACCCTCTGGCCAAGGCGGTCGATAAAATGAATGAAGCCGGGTACTTCGGGGTAGTGGCTACTACCACCACACAAGAGTATTTTAAACCTGTGAAACTGGGAGACAAATTGAACTATACCATCGCACTCATCAAAGTATCCGATGAGAAGACCACCCGAATGGGAGTAGGTTGCTTCATAACCGCCGAATACACCTACAAAAACCAGGATGGCGAGGTGGTGTGCAAACAGCCTTTCACCGTCATGAAGTTCAAGCCGGCGGGGGCATGATTGCTTTACATGTCATTCTGAGCCGCAGGCGAAGAATCTCCACGAAAGCAAGAGATTCTTCAGTTGTAAAACTCCCTCAGAATGACACTCTCCCAAGAATTAGGAGGAAAATAAAATGAGCTACAAATCGATCAAATTCAGCGAAATCAATGAGGGAGACGAACTTCCCGTTTACAATCGGGAAATTACACGCACAACTATCGTGGCAACCGCAATAGCCAGCCGCGATTTCACCCCGGTTCACCACGATCATACTGTCGCCCAGAAAGCCGGAGCCAATGATATTTTCTTGAATATACTCTCAACCGGAGGGTTCATAGGTAAATTCATCACCGATTGGAGCGGCCCCGAGGGAGAACTCAAAAAAATGGTAATCAACCTGGGAATGACCGTCTTTCCGGGTGATACTGTAATGCACACCGGAAAGATCGCTAAAAAATATACTGAAGGAAACGAGAACCTGGTGGATGTGGAATATGCCCTGTCAGTGGAGATGGGACCACATGCCTGGGGCACGGCAACCGTGTCACTGCCTGCCTAGAGATTCGTTTACTTTTGAAAGGGGGATAGATGCTACAAGAATATGTTTCCAGAAAATACCGTACAGACAATCGGCCGCCTATAGATGCGAATCTGATCAAAGACAAGGTGGCAATTGTTGGTATCGGGCAGACCAAGTACTCCAAGGATTCCCAGCGTGATGAGCTTGATCTGGCTTGCGAGGCCATCAAGAATGCAGTGGATGATGCCGGACTTAAGATGGAAGATATCGATGGCTTCGATACCTTCACTCTTGACCGTCTGGCCCTGCCTATGCTCATCAACTCACTGGGTATTCCCAACGTGAAATTCAGTGGCGAAGTAAGCGGCGGAGGGGGCGCCGGCAGCGCTATTGCCATGCACGGGGCAGCAGCGGTTGCCACAGGCCAGGCAAATTATGTTTGCTGTTACCGCGCACTCAACGAAGCTTCCGGACAGAGGTATGGCCGAGGTGATGCATATGCGGAATATATGCTGACCGCTTTTACCCCGCACTACGGATATCAATGGCCCTTTGGT
>CAZWIP010000155.1:0-7570 GCA_964634125.1 uncultured Dehalococcoidia bacterium | reverse complement strand
TCCCAAGATTGCCTATGCTACCAACTGATACTATTTAATTGCCGGAGTAATATAACTCGAATCGTAAAAGACTACAAGATCGATTGTGTGATCTTCCCGGGGCATATGGGTCACAAGGATATGGCTGCCGCCAGCAGTATTATGCGAGAAACATGCCGGGAACTCGGTGTTCCGTTCCTCTATATAGGTTTGGATGTGGCCGACTACCGATATACCACTGTGGATGAGATAAAGGATAAGATATCCCAGTTCTTTACCGCAATGGGCCTGGGATAACAAATCACGCTGCAGCCAAGCTGCCGCACTCCATATCTTTGAGGTTTATGTCGAATTCTAGCGAGTACATAGGGAAGGTTCGCAAAAATAGTATTAAGGCCGCCGGCCGATTCGTCAGGTCTTGTTGCAGTCCGTGACACTCTTGAAAATGCTATTGGTATCAGCAGAGCTACGGTGTAACATGGGACCAAGCGGCTGATACGAAGGAACAACCACGATTGATTTATGCTGGATGCGATTTAGGGATAGCTTCGGCAAAGGTAGTTATCACAGAAAACAAGACTATCCTCGCAAACGAAATCGTCCCCTACAAGAGCTTTCCCGATAAAGCGGCAAAAGCGGCAATGGAAGGGGCGCTACGTAATGCCGGGCTCTCTGGTGATGAAGTCGTTTCATGCATGGCTACCGGATTCGGGCAGAAGGTCGTACCCTTTGCCGATCAGATCGATTCAAATGAAATTTGTCTTATTCGAGCTTTGAGGCTACTGAATCCACACGTCAAAACCGTAATTGATGTTGGGGGGCATTTTATGATCGCTTCTGATATCACTCCGGATTGGAAACCGGTTCATTTAGCCAAGCTTGATGACTGTGCTGCGGGAACGGGATTGTTCATAGAAATGATAGCAGGGATGCTGGAATTTTCGATGGAGGAGTTGAATGCCGGTTCGATTATTGCGAAAAATCCCGTCCGGTTGACGAATACGTGTGTGGGGTTTGTTGAAACAGAAGTGATATCCCGCATCAATGAGGGGTACAGCCGGTATGATGTATTTGCCGGGATTACAAAATCCGTAGCGGGCAAAATAAAAAGCCTAGCCAACAAAGTCGATATGCTTTCCGAAGTGGCAATGACCGGTGGGGTTGCCAAGTATGCCGGGGTGACCAGAGAAGTGGAGCGGTATTTTGGAATCAAATTCGCTGATCTGAACGGAGTCGATCCACAGATTGTTGCTGCCTTTGGCGCTGCGTTGCTGGCGGAAGAGAATACTACTTGCGGGGTGAAACCAAGATGATTGTTGCCGGTTGCGATGTCGGGGCAACGACTGCCAAGGCCGCGGTGATTAAAGATGGCGCGATACTTGGCACCGAGGTAATTCGATCACGCCCTGATAGCGTGCTCTCAGCCACCGAGGTGATGGACTGTTTGCTCGGGAGCCTTGGTCTTTCATATGGCGATATTGATCGTTGTGTTAGTACCGGGTATGGGCGCGATATCGTGCCCTTTGCCCAGACCAACATCAGTGAGGTTTCGTGTCATGGGAAAGGCGCCATCTGGCTGACGCCCAGTGTAAGAACCATCATCGATGGCGGTGGCCAGGACTACAAGGCCCTGAGTGTGGATGGGAATGGACGTCTGAAGACATTTCGCATGTCGGGCAAATGTGCTGCCGGAACCGGAAGGGCGCTGGAGCTCATGTCCGAGAGCCTTGGTGTGGATGTCTCCGAGATCGGGGAACTATCGCTTCGTTCGACCAGCCCGGAACCACTGAAGCCGATCTGTTCAACCCTGACCAAAATTACAATACGACGCCTGGTGCTGGAAGGGGTTCCTACTGAAGACATTGCTGCGGGGATAATCGGGAATGCTGTTCACCATTTGATGGTTCTGATTGACAGATCTGATATCGAGAAGGATATCGTTATTACTGGCGGCATCGCCAAGAATATTGGTGTGGTAGAAGAGCTTAAAAAGAGACTTAAAATGGATTTTATTGGGTTGCCGGAAGACCCCCAAGTGATCGGGGCCATCGGAGCGGCCGTTTTCGCGGCTGATCAACTGATTAACCCTCATTTACGAGATATAGCTTTACCCATTGGCTTGTTGTCCGGATCTATCAGACCAAATCTCAAATAGTACGATGGTTAATGCTTAATACACAAACGACACCGATGAACGACGATCACAACGTTGAAAATACGATTGGATTACAGTCGCATGTACATTGACAGCTTTTTAGGGGCATGGTATATTTCCGCATGTGAAGCCCGCTTCAACAAATAGGGGTGGGTTATATTTTGTGTCACTAATGTGAAAAACTTTCAATAAATAAGTAAGGAGAAATATAAGTGGCAAGTTTTCAGGGAAAAATACTTGAAGTAAATCTATCCAGTGGCTCTATCGGTGAATCCATGGTGGATAAGGATGTATTAAGGAAATACATCGGTGGAAGCGGTCTGGCAGCAAAGCTGTTTTTCGATCGGGTATCTCTTGATGTAGAGCCTTTGTCACCGGAAAATGTAATGTATGTAATGGCAGGGCCTCTTGGCGGCACGCCCATGCCAGGTGGCTCCAGGTTTTCTGTCTGTGCCAAATCGCCACTAACCAACATGTGGGGCGAGAGTTCTTGCGGAGGCACCTTCGCAGCATGGCTTCGTTCTACTGGTTATGATGGCATTGCTATTGAAGGAGCATCAGACAAACCTGTATGCCTGGTGATTCAGAATGGGAAGGCAGAAATCAAAGATGCTGCTGATCTTTGGGGAAAAGGCACTTATGATACTATCGATACTCTCAGGGAACAGAACGGCGGGAAAACTAAAGCCAGTGTTCTGAGTGTTGGCCAGGCCGGGGAAAACCTGGTAAGGTATGCGGCCATTGCCAATGAGAAAAGGGACTTTATTGGCCGTACCGGTATGGGTGCAGTGATGGGATCAAAGAAACTCAAAGCCATTGTAGCTATTGGGACTGGAAAAGTAGACGCAGCGGTGCCGGATGTTTTTGCGGAGAAAAGAAAACAGTTTAATGAGAATGCTAAAGGTCATTTCATAGTTGATATCGTGAAAGCTGGAGGAACCAATGGTGCACTGGATATTGGCGCCATGATTGGTGATCTTCCGGGCAAGAATTGGGTGAAGGGCGATATGAGCGCATACGGTCCCAAGATTGGTGGCGGAGTGCTCAACAGTGAGCAGTTCCTGACTGGTACCGATATGTGTCACGGCTGTCTGGTGAACTGCAAGAGGGTTGTTAAGAAGGATAATGGTGCGTACCCGCTCAAAGCGACAGCCGGTCCGGAATACGAAGGTGTTGCTAGTTTCGGTTCCCTGCTGTTGATTGATGATATGGCGGCAGTCATCAAGATGAACGAAATGTGTAACGATTATGGCATCGATGTTATCTCCTGTGGCGCCACCATTGCTATGGCCATGGATTGCTTTGAGCAGGGCATTATCGGTTCCGGTGATACCGGGGTCGAACTGAAATGGGGCAATATCGAAGCGGTCATAAAGATGATCGATATGATTGCAACCCGTGAAGGATTTGGAAATACCCTGGCAGAGGGCAGCAAACGTGCTGCTGAGAAGATCGGCAAGAATGCTTCCGATTATGCGGTCCAGATCAAGGGTCTGGAAGTGCCTATGCATGATCCCAGGGCATTCCATAGTATGGGACTTTCTTACGCTACCAACATTCGCGGTGCCTGCCATACAAGCGATATGAACTATAGCGCTGAACAGGGGATTTTTGTCTGGCCGGAAATAGGGGTCAATGGTGGCTATGATCAGAAATCTAGTGTAGGTAAGGCTGAATTGACAGTGATTTCTCAAGATATGGGGCAAATTATCAATTCGGTGCCAATATGCTACCTGCTTATGTCTGTAATCACCTCGGCAGAACTGGTGGAGCTTACCAACGCAGCCAGCGGTTTTGACTATACGCTGGAAGAATTAATGACCTGTGGTGAAAGGATGTGGATGCTCAAACGGGGCATGAATAATCTCATGGGGGTCACCTCTGCGGATGACACATTACCGAAGCAGATTCTGACTCCTCCTCCGGACGGGGCCACGGCTGGTTCGGTGCCTGATTTGGAGCTTATGTTGAAGGAGTTCTACGAAATCAGAAAGCTGGAGTCCAATGGTCGTCCCAGCAAAGAAAAGCTGGAATCTTTGGACTTGGGTGACCTGGCTGCCAAACTGTAGATAATAGCCAGGTAGTTGCATTTTGAACGGTACCTTTCTATGATGTATGGAAAGGTACCGTTTTGTTTTAGCGGAGTTTGATATGCTCACTGCGGATGAATTGCAGAGGTACAGGCGACAACTGATAATCCCAGACTGGGGAGAACAGGGGCAACAAAAGCTTAAATCAGCAAAGGTGGTGGTAGCTGGTGCTGGAGGGCTTGGTTCGGCGGTTCTGACATATTTGGTAATTGCCGGTGTGGGTAAGATCAGAATCATTGACAATGACAAGGTGGAGCTGAGTAACCTGAATCGGCAGATGCTCCATGCGGATGAAGCTATCGGGAAAAGGAAAGTCGATTCAGCAAAGGAGAGACTCCAGGCACTGAATCCGAATGTGGAAATTGAGGCCATTTCCGATGCTATCAGCGAAGACAATGTTTATGATCTGGTGGGTGACCTGCTGATTGTCGATGCATTGGACAATCTTGACGCCAGGCTTTTACTAAACAAGGTATCTATCGAGCAGAAATCACCTCTGTTTCATGGTGCGGTCTATGATTTTGAGGGAAGAGCCACCACACTCATTCCAGGCCTGACACCGTGCTTGCAGTGTTTGTATACCGGTAGTTTATCTGGTGAAGTCCCGGTAGCGGGTGTTACACCAGGGGTTATTGGGTGTATTCAGGCTGCCGAAGTAATCAAATATATTGTTGGGATTGGTGAATTGCTCACTAACAGGCTTTTTACCTATTATGGACTTAGAATGAAGTTCGGCGAAATAAAGTTGAAAAAGGATCCCAATTGCGAGGTATGTAAATGAGTGTGACGGTTATCCTGTCAGATTTATTACGCCGAGCCACTGGTCAACAAGAACCTATGCAGTTTGAAGATGGGAGTCCTCTTGAATGCCTTGAGAAATTGGTGATGCAGGTTCCCACGCTGCACAAATGGTTCTATGATGAGCATGAAAAAATAAAACCTCTTGTGTGGTTGATGGTTAATGGGGAAAAAATTTACGAAGATGAATTCACCCGAAAGCTAAAAGACGGTGATGAGCTATCGATAATGATAGCCGTTTTAGGTGGATGATTGTGAGAGATTGGACACAAAATGTTGGCTGATAAATTCAGATTGGATGGCGAGGTAGCGATAGTGACCGGGGCCGGTAGAGGTATGGGACAATGCATAGGTCTAACATATGCCGAAGCTGGTGCGAATGTTGTCTTTGCCGCCCGAACAGAAAAGGATATTTTGGCGAATGTTGAAAAGGCCAAAGCGTTCGGAGTACAGGCAATTGCTGTTCCCTGTGACGTCAACGACGAAGGACAGTTACAATTACTGGCGGATAAGACCATCGAGGTCTTTGGCAAGATTGATATTATAGTAAATGTCGCAGGTGGTTCGTTGCCCAACAACATCAGCAAAACAACTCGTGAGCAGTTTCATAGCGCATTCGATTTCAATGTCGCCTGGATATATAGTTTTATTCGAATCTGTTTGCCTCATTTGCAATCCAGCAAAGGCTGTGTGATAAGTATCAGTTCAGCGGCGGGGCACATAGTGCAGCCTAATTTCTCCGTTTATGGAACGGTGAAAGCGGCGCTTGATCAAATGACCAAGATGCTGGCCTCTGATCTGGCTCCCGATGTGAGAGTGAATGCTATTGCTCCGGGATCCATCATGACGGATGCTTTGAAGACGTTCCTGGATGAAGCCGCATTGCAAAAGATGAGTGACCTTACCCCGATGAAAAGATTGGGTGAGGCGGAAGACATAGCTATGGGTGCTTTGTATCTGGCTTCGCCGGCAGCCAGTTGGGTGACGGGTAAAGTGCTGGAAGTAGATGGCGGTATGGTAACTACCAATATGCCTTTTTAGTTGGTGACGTTTTCATGTAGTATAGTGTCTTGCATCTCTTTAAACAACTACGATTATCCAACATATCGGTCACTCGGTAGACCTCGAAAGTCAGTTCACCTACAAAAGTATCACAATCTATCCACTTAACTGGTAAATCTAAGTTATAGTCAACTGCACACCATTCCATATTCGAAATATCTTTACATGACAGCCCACCGTTCTCAAACTGGTGGGTGAGGAACACTTCGATAGAAGCTATATCAATTACATTAAAGAATTGATACCATCGCTCGGGTTTATGGGTACCCGCTATTTCCTGGATAAAAAGATCACTGATGTCCCGTATGGCGTCATCTTTTCAGATAACAGTACCTTGGACCCTCCAAAGGTGGATTGATGAGGCAAAGATCCTCAACCTTCCGGATGAAATTACTGTTTGGTTTGAGGTCCCGGATAACTATGACCCGAAAGCTGCGCCCGAGGGCAAACAGGTCATCATGACCGGTTACCTCTGCCCGGCCGATCCACAGATGAGTGCCAAAGAAAAGAAAGTTTGGTGGGATAAAGGCGAGGAGATAATGTTCAAGGCCTTCCCAGATATGCCCAAGTACATTGAGTCCAAAGAAGGATACTCAGTCACCGATGTCTCCAAACTCACCCGCGACCAGGTGCTCCCCGGACAGGGCGGAGAATGCATCGGGATAGGACAGTACGTGGGACAAGCAGGAAAGAGCAAACCTTCTGCCAAAGCTCCAATTCAGGGTATCTTCTGTGTGGGATGCAGGCGGTTACGGGATTGGGATTCATCAAGCCACGGATTCCGCTGTTAATGTAGCTGATATGGTGGCAAAATACCACCTGATGCACTCAGCTAAATAGCCAATTCATTACCTGCTCTCAAATGATAGCATCTGTATACGTGGCGAGATGCCGTCAATCTCCATGTAACTGCGAATCAAATGAGATAAACTGCTATTGACTGGCCATTTCATCCATGCTACATTCACTATCAAAGCACAACATTTTGGAGTGCTACTCATTGATCGCCAGCAATACATCTGGCTATTGGTGATAAGGCGAGCGCAACAAACAAGTTGACACTACAGTAAAGAGCGCTTTGTGGGGGACAGTGCGTGAAATTCTCGCGGCCAATTGATTTTGCCGGAGGTATTGAGTGATGAAAAAGCGGGAAACCGCTCCCGCTTTTTTTGTTATCCCCGCCATCGTTCCTTCAATACTCCCGACTCCTCTTGTGAACATCTCTCATAAAAGCAACAGTCACTCTCAGTTTGTCAATTCAAAATCCACAGACCGCTATTCAAAAGAGACCCGTTATCAGGAGAAGCATTAATATGGGTGGCAACAGCCAGTGCCCAGCATTCACAAAGGTAGTGAACAAACCCATCACACTGATAGTGATGTTTTGCCTGGTTTTGACATTCTTAGCTCCCCACGCACTTCCTTTTCCTGTCCAGGCCCAACCCCTTCCCGCCAGAAGACATACTCTCGGAATGGATCGACCAAC
>CAZWIP010000154.1:379-7573 GCA_964634125.1 uncultured Dehalococcoidia bacterium | reverse complement strand
TGTAGTAGGTAGTCCAACGAAAGGGATAGCCCTAAAGCTTATTATTCATCTGTAGATATCGAGAGTTCATCAGAGAGCGGGCAAACCGATTCATCTACATTTGTGGAGTATCGGATTACTGATAAGTGGGGAAAATGGCATTACCTTGAGTCAACAGTGATTCCTGTGAATGATGGTGATGGGCGATGTCATAGCATAATACACATCTCGCAGGATGTCACGGAACGCAAATGTAGCGAGGAGAATTGCTTTCGATCAATTATAGAGAAATCTTCAGATGCTATGGTAGTAATGGATGCTGATGGGACGATTTTCTATCGCAGCCCATCCTATCAACGCTTACTGGGGTACAAAACAGATGGATGGGTGGGCAGTCCATTTGATAGTATTCATTTAAACGATTTGGCAGGTGCAGTTGATGGGTTTACCCAGTTAGTGCAAAATCCAGGCGGCACTGTTCAGATGGAAGTGCGCGTCCGGCATCAAGATGGCTCGTGGGTGCCCGTTGAAGCCACGGGGTATAACCTTCTAGATGATCAGTCGGTGAAAGGTATTGTCGCCAGTTTTCGTGACATTACAAAGCGTAAGCAAGCAGAGCATGCACTGTTCGAAAGTGAAACGAAATTCAGGACGATTTTTGAGAACGCTAATGATGCCATCATCTATCTTGATGAATTTGGTATTGTGATCGATGCAAACAATCAGTTGAAAGACATCTTTGGCTACGATCGAGAAGAGGCTATTGGGAAAAGCTTTGCTGAATTTGCTTTTGTAGATTCAGAAACCATGCACAAAATCCTCGAACTTTTTGCAAAATCGTTTATTGATGGATCTAAGGATCTTTTATCGTTTACAGTCAAACGTAAGGATGGAAGTTCAGTTTATGTTGAAGCCAGTACCAGTACCGTTCAAAGAAACGGCGGTCAAAAAGGTTGCCTTGCCATCATAAGAGACATCACTGAGCGAAGACTGGCGGAAGAAAACATAGCCCGAGCCAGGGCTCTGGAAGAGTTGGACAGCTTGAGGACAGCGCTTCTTGCCAGTATATCCCACGAACTGCGCACGCCATTGACCTCAATCAAAGGAATGGCTAGTAGCCTGGTGCAACCTGATATAGAGTGGGATCAGGAGACGCAGAAGGATTTTATTCGGTCAATTGATCAGGCATCAGACAGGCTTGCTCATATTGTAGATGATCTTTTAGACATGTCTCAATTGGAAGCAGGCATGATGAAGTTGGATAAGCAGGAAACCCTGGTCTCATTCATCGTGAAACAGCTTAAGGACCAGTTGACTGATCTTACGCAGAATCACCAATTTGAGGTCCATATGGCCCCTGATCTTCCTGCTATTAAAGTTGATGAAGTGCGCTTTGGCCAGGTCATTATCAATTTAGTCTCCAATGCTGCTTCATATTCTGAGCCGGGCACACAGATTAGTTTAGAAATTCACAACATTGACAACGAGATTGTAGTTAGTGTGACGGACCAGGGAGTGGGCATTTCGGCAGAGCATGCTGACAAGGTTTTCGATAGGTTCTATCGTCTGGAAAGCGGTGTTGCTCGCCGAAGGGGTGGCACCGGGTTAGGGTTAGCGATATGCAAAGGGATCGTAGGACAACACTGCGGTCGGATATGGGTAGAAAGTGTACTGGGTCAGGGTTCAAAATTCAGTTTTAGCCTGCCGATAGAACAGGATTCCCAGAAAAACCAACTTTCCAGTTAACTTTATGATCTTCAGTTTGCCTGCTTTTTTATCATTGATCGATACCACTTCGTCTTTAGTCTCCCCATAGATAATGTAAGTCCTCCATTAACCATCACATTCCCCCTGCAGTCTAACCTCCTGCTTCGGAAGCAAGAAAGAGCACTCTCCAGTTTTCACTACTTCGAATGTATTTCACCCTCTGATACAATATCGCTAAAAATATGAGTAAATATGACCATGATGAAAAATATGCCACTTAATCATTATTACTATTGTTCTAAATAGACTGTCAAGGTTGCCTTTACGGGAATTGATGATATAATTCAAACAAACGTGAGAAAGCATACTTTCACTGCCTCAAACACCTGTAAAAGGAGGTCTTCATGACACATCATCTGGAGGAAATCGAAGCGATAAAAAGACTAAAATATAAGTACCTTCGTTGCGTTGATAGCAAGCTTTGGGATGAACTGGCGGAATGCTTCATTCCCGATGCGACAACAAGTTTCTCAAGTGGAGAGTACAGCTACCAAGGTGTAGATGCAATCATAAACTTCCTCAGGGAAGGCCTAAATCCCAATATGCTCAGTATGCATCACGGGCATCATCCTGAGATCGAATTGACCAGTGACACCACTGCCACAGGCACATGGGCGCTGGAAGACTACGTAATCATGACTGACTTGAATCTATCCCTGCATGGAGCTGCCTTTTATCATGATGAATATGTCAAGGTGAATGGGGAGTGGAAGATCAAGTCGACCGGTTACAATCGGGTGTTCGAGGAGATATGGAACAGGGGAGATATCCCAAGTCTTAAAGTCACAAAGAGCATGCATGCACTTCCGAATCCCGAGTAGGGTGTGGTATACGATGGCATAAGGGCAGGGTTGTGGCTGACTTTGAATCGTTGCAGGATGTTGAGTCGATCAAGGCGTTGAAGCATAAGTATTTCCGCTGTCTGGACAGCAAATTGTGGGATGATCTGGCTGAATGCTTCGCCGAAGATGCTGTAACATCTTTTACCGATGGGGCGTTCCAATTGCAGGGCAGAAAGGCCATCATGCAGTTTCTGAAGGCAGGCCTGGGCCGGGATACTTTCTTTGGGATCCATCATGGACATCATCCCGAAATCGAGATACTAAATACCAACAGCGCGACTGGCATATGGGCAGCCCGTTTTTACATGATTGATACGCAGGGAAGTACAGGGATGCATTCCGGAGCTATCTATTACGACGAGTATGTCAAAGTAGATGGGGAGTGGAAGATAAATTCCACGGGCTACCAGAGTATCTTCGAGGAGACGTGGGACAGAGGTGATATTCCCAGCCTCGAACTTACGAAAAACATGTTCGCCATCACATCCGAGGTGGAGTGAGGGATCTGCATCTTGAGCACATCCGTGAGGAGGAAAGGAGACCATGGCCAGAAGTGAATTCATAGTTCAGTTAGCCGAAAAGAACGGGAAACCGGAATCAGAAGAGTTGCACAGGATTCTGGAATGTGCCATGTCTGATGAAGAAGCTCAGTTCATTCTGGAGTTGCCTGCACTCCCTGCGGATGTAGCTGCAAAACTCAATATGACCGAGCAAGCGGTTGAAGATAAAATAAAGGATCTGGCACAGAAAGGGGTTATTGTCAGGTCGCGGAAAGGCTATCGGTATCCTCGTGATTTGGGAACCTTGCATGATAACATCCTTGCCAGCGCGCCTCAATATATTCCAGATGGAATAGAGAAGTTATGGATGGACCTTTACGAGGGGAAGCAATGGTGGCGAGAAATTGGGGAAGGTCTTGCCAGCTATGGGCTCAAAGTCCTCCGGGTTATCCCGGCTGAGAAATCGATCTCACCGGATATCAAACTACTGGCTTATGAAAGCATGACGGAAATTATCGAAGCGAACCGTGACCTTATCAGCGTGCGTAACTGCTGTTGCCGTGTCGGAGCGAAAAAGTGCCATCATCCGGTAGATGTATGTATGCAGTTCAAACGCAGAGCGGAATATGACCTGTTCCGAAATGGGGGCAGGAAAGTCTCTGTAGACGAAGCGGTCTCTGTGGCTCTGCAAGCTGTGGGATCGGGATTAGTGCCTACTGTAACCAACGTTTCCATAATGGATAACCTTGAATTCATTTGTTTCTGTTGCGGTGATTGTTGCCTGGTTTTGGATCCGCTCCTTCGATTACAGAAAGTGCCAGACGTTCTTGCGTTTAGCCGATTTGAGGCCAAAATCAATGCAGAGACTTGTAATGGTTGCAGACATTGTGTGCCTCGCTGTCACTTCGGTGCTATCGATATAAAACCTGTTGGCGGAGAGATGAAAGCTGTTCTTGATCCGGATAAATGTGTTGGTTGTGGCGTTTGCGAACTTTCATGCGTACCGGGATCGATTACCATGGAACTGGTAAGACCGCCGGAACATATTCCGGAGAACGTTACTGGGCCTTCGGCAATAATTCACTAGTTTTTCGGGTTATTCCGTTTATTTTTATAGAAAAAGGCGGTTTTTTATAAAGGTTCAGTAAATATACTGTTATTTTGCTTGACAGCGCTTTTTATCGAGTGATAGAATCCCGCCGAAGGGCAAAATCCTACGATTTTTATCCAACCCCCGAATCATGATTCTATCCACAGATCCTGCGGCCAGTATTCGTCAGATGCGGTATTGCATCGGCTTGATCTGTCTACAAGTAGAAGGCCTGTGAGAGGTTGATTCGAGCATGAGAATCCCAGTCAATCAGGAATTATAAGGAGGTTTGTGATGGGCATATGTTATCAAGGAAAAACGCTCGCTGAAGTTGTTGGCCAGCGGGACACATCTTTCAAGGAATCCGGGCATGCGTATGGTTTGAAGGAACTCTCGCTACTTGATGAAGATCCTGCCAAGTTTATGCGTTTTCAGATGAGACTAGTAGCTTCATGCATAAACGCGAGAGAAACAGCCAAGTTAATATCGGCTAATCCGATGTCCATAATCCAGGGTGAGTTGCTATTTATGCTGGCTAATGCAGAAGGCGATGTAATTTCGACCTCGTATGGGCTAGCCGGGCATATCCAGTGCATGCCGTATATCATAAAAAGCATTGCGGAACTCAATTTTGAAGACGATCCGGGCATCAATCCTGGAGACATCTTTTCCGTGAACGATGCGCTCTATGGTCCTTCTCATAATGCAGACTGCTATACGTTTCTGCCGATTTACCATGAAAATGAATTGGTCGGCTGGACGGTGGGACTCAATCACATTGTTGATGTGGGAGGTATCCAGCCGGGTGGACTGGGCACTATTTCTCCCAGTGTATTCACCGATGGATTTACCTATCCGCCCACCAAAACAGGTCATAATTTCAAGCAGGAAAAATGGTGGGATTTGCATTGGAAACGGCGAACCAGAACGGAAATGTTCAATGTGCTCGATGACAAAATGAGAGCTGCTGGGATAGTGGGTCTGCATGACATGATACAAGAGGTCATTGAAGAGTTTGGGATTGATTACTATCGGCAGGCGATGAAAGAGATTATCGAGCGAGAGCGCCGGCTCATGATAAATCGCCTCAAAACGATGGCAGTGCCGGGTCTTTATAATTGGCTTCAGTTCCAATCTGTCAATTATAAAGGCACTCTCGGCAGACTCTGGCCTGCTTCCAACCGAAACTGGGTTTTGAATAAACCCGCAGAACTTCATGTTCGCGCTGACGGCACGTTGTTCACGGATATGGAAGGCCTGTCCAGTGAAGGCGAATTCCACTGCAATGCATATCCATCCGCAGTCAGAATGTTAACCTCGCTAGGTATCTGGCCCATGTTTGCCTACACTGAGACACTGAATACAGCTCTGCAATACATGACAGATTGGAACTTACCACCAGGAAGCATGTTCAATCCTCAAAATCCCTGGGCCGCTACAGTGATGGGTCTGGCGGAGGTGGGTGCTGTTGCTTACCATTATCTTCGCTGTCTGAGTTACTCATTTTTTGCGAGGGGCTTCCTTGAGGAGACTTATCCACAGGATGGTGCTGGCTGTGGCTATGGCGTGCAGGGCATGTTGGGTGATGGATTCCAATGGGCCGGTGGTGATATGACGCTCATTACGTGTTGGGGTCAGGGAGCTAAAGCTTTCGCTGATGGTTTTGAAGCTGCCTGGTGTGGTCCCAATCCGGAGCCTGACCAGGGCGAAATTGAACTGGCTGAGTTTCTGCAACCGACCCAGTTGAATATTGGCAGAAATATGATTACCGATTATTGTGGGCATGGCAAGTACAGGAGTGGGCTGGAAATCGGTATGATGCAGATGATAAATCAACCGGGGCAGGCATTAATAATAGCCACGTTTTCCGGAACCACCGGATTGGGTGGGGCTGCCCTCGGAATGTGCGGAGGTTATCCGAGGTCCAATGATGTCATAATCTATGCTCATGATACTAATATCCGGGAAGTCATTGATCAAGGTGGACACTATCCTCGGGACTTCGTCGAAATGAGGCAGATGATCGACGACGGTACGTTGAAAGTAGGGAATATGGAACTCTTTAATGCTCCTACACCCAGTATCCCGTGTGGTGATGGTGACTTGTTTGCCAGCACTTCAGGTTCTATGGGTGGATGGGGTGACGCTTTGGAAAGGGACTATGGACTTGTACAAGAGGATGTGAAATATGGGTGGATTTCGCCGGAATGTGCCAAAACTGTTTACGGAGTAGTCACAGATGATTCCGGCAAAGTGGATACTCAGGCGAGTGATGCTTTGAGAGAACAGATGCGCAATCGGCGCAAAGAAAGGTCAATTGATGCCAAGGAATGGTGGAAGCAGGAACGGCAGATTGTGCTAGATAAAAAATGGCATGAAGACATGCATGCCATGTTCGCAGATAGCTGTAAATACGCCAAATTCCGCAATGAGTTCATGGGGATGTGGCAGTTGCCTGAGGAGTACACTTTCTAGGAGAAAGGGGGAATCATGGAACGAGATGATCGCTTTAGCAAAGATAATCTTAAACGGTTGGTAGAGGGAACACTTCACTGGGAAGAGGTGAAGAAAGCAATTCGCCTTTCTCCAAAGGACTCCGATAGGTTCTGGAAATACCTTGAAGTCCTGCAAGAGAGAGTGCCGTGGAATGATAAGATACTGCTCCGCATTTCAGATCACCTTTATATTGTGGCAAAAGAAGGTGGTGGCAGGGTGACCAAGTGCGATTGCGGGCATGAGTTTGGTGACTACCGGATAAATTGGAAACTCGGGTGCCAGGTGTATGTCCGCAAGACGGACGAAGAAATTGGTGAAGTTGTCACCATCCCGGAAGCGCGGCACAACACGGAGTTGGTGGAGATGCGGGAGTTTTATTGTCCGGGATGTTATGCATTACTGGGAGTAGAAGTAGTGCCTGCGGGTTATCCACCGGTGTTCGAAATGCTGCCGGACCTGGATGCTTTCTATGGTGAGTGGATGGGGCAGCCGTTACCGGATGAAAGCCCGGACTGGTTCC
>CAZWIP010000154.1:0-369 GCA_964634125.1 uncultured Dehalococcoidia bacterium | reverse complement strand
CCAGGATAAGACCTTAGAAAAACCGGCTGAGTGGGCCAAGGAGGTATAACATGGCAGAAAAACAATATTTGATTGCTCTGGACGCCGGTGGGACCATGACCGATACTTTCGCAGTGGATAAGGAAGGAAAATTCATACTGGGTAAATCCCTTACCAATCACCAGAACGAGTCTTTGAGCTATCTGGAATCGGTTGCCGATGCCGCAGCTTCCTGGGATATGACCTCAAACGATCTTCATCAGCAAGCGTTATCGTCCACATATACAGGCACCTCGATGCTCAACGCCCTCCTTACCCGGAGAGGGAGCAAGGTAGGGTTGCTTATCACTCGTGGATTTGCTCATTTACCCATAATGGAGAGGGGACTCA
>CAZWIP010000153.1:0-7575 GCA_964634125.1 uncultured Dehalococcoidia bacterium | reverse complement strand
TCCCAAGATTGCCTATGCTACCAACTGATACTATTTAATTGCCGGAGTAATAAGACTCTAGTCCAGTTCCCAGCTATTTCTTACCTATTCTGAATACCTTCGTACCACACTTGGGACAGACACCTTGAGTAGCTGGTTTTCCATTCTTGAGAGTAACTTTCTTAGGATCTTTAATTTCCCTTTTCGTTCTACATTTGAAGCAATAGGCTTCCATTTAGCTTTACCTCCTTTGTGAACGTGACTTGTACTAGACTACACTCTTCAATTTTCGATGTCAAGTACTCACCACATTCTATTACGAGTGGAGCGTCTTAATCAAACCCGTGCCAGGTTACCAAAGCATCCATAGGATCTCTTCCCGTCCGAAAAGTTGCTTTCGGGCTGGATAGGTCAGGATACCCCACCGCTAAACCCACAATAAAACGTTTCGATTCAGGTATATTCAATAGGCTACGAAGGACATCAGGATATATCACCGCTGCAGACATGACACACGTTCCCACACCGTAATGCCACGCCGCTATCATAAGATTTTCCAGCGCGAGACCTGTGTCCAGAACCGACCACTCTCCTAGCGACTTGTCAACATAAGCAATAATGGCATTGGGAGCATTAAAAAACTGCGTCATGGAAAGCCACCAGTTCTTCAGACCTTCAGGATCATCTTTCGAGAGTCCAAGGGCTTGACGAATGTCTTTTCCTAATACCCTCCCACGCTCACGATGAGGCCCTGAGAACTTGGGCCAGGGAATATCCAGGTTGGGCTTTTCGCCCGTTTTCATTTTCTCCCTAATGGCTGTTCTGAGTTCATTGAGGGTTTTTGGACTCAGAACAGCGAATTCCCACGGTTGAGTGTTTTCCCACGAAGGAGCCTTTAGAGTAGCCCCCATAATTTTTTCCAGAACATCTCTGGGCACCGGATCGGGCTTGTAGGCCCGTACACTTCTCCTGCCTTCAATTGCTTCGATGGTATCCATTTGGACACTTCCTTGATTCATCTCTATATCTGACGCCCAATTCGGGCCGCTTCTTCTATGACTTCTCGAACAGTCAGAACGGAGACACAGTCACTTCGCGAGAATGACATCACATAGTATTTACTTGACGCTTCATTGAAAATGATTCTCGTGCATAACAAAGCTTTAAGGGACACTAAAGCTTGAGTTCATCTGCCAGGGACTCAAGGTGATATGCCGGAGTTCCCAGACTAAGCTCAAGTGCCTTCTCCCTCCGATAGTAGAAATGCAGATCATAATCGAGGTCAACCCCGATACCTCCATGAAGCTGCTGTGCGCTGAAAGCCACCCGCTGACAAGCTTTGCCTGTGATGAGCTTGGCGAGAGCCACTTCTTTGGTGGAGGGTAGCCCCTCGCTCAATCGCCAGATAGCCTGATAAGTTGTCCAGCGGGCCGCTTGGACATCGATGTACATATCGGCCAGCCGATGCTGTACAGCCTGAAACGTTCCAACCGGTCGATCGAACTGTACACGTTCTTTTGTGTACTCGGCTGTCATCTTCAGCTCCTGATGGGCTCCACCCACCATCTCGGCGCATTGTATTGCCGTCGCCTTTTGAAGGACGGATTTAATAAGTGCATATCCATCATTCAACTTACCGACGATGTTCTCTGTAGATACCAGAACATTATTCAAATCCACCTGAAACTGCTTATCCGCCGCAATTGTCTTGATCGGGATGCTATTGATACCCTGAGCCTGAGCACCAACCAGAAAGAGCGTAATGCCATTCTTATCTCCGGGCTCCCCTTCGGTCCTGGCAACGACTAGCAACTGGTGAGCTATATGTGCATAAGGAACGAACATTTTGGTACCTGTGATGCTATTATAACCATCATCCTGCTTAACAGCTTTAGCAGTAATATATTCGGGATCGCAAATTGCTCCCGGTTCTTCCACCGCCAGTGTCAGAATGAGTTTTCCCGAGACCATTTCCGGAAGAAGGTTCCTTTTCTGTTCCTGGGGGCATCCTTCCAAAATAGCAAGCGTGGATATGGCTGATGCAAACATCGGTCCGGGCATAGCTGCCCGTCCGAACTCCTCAAATAGTACTGCCAGTTCTAGCAAGCCAAGTCCGGCCCCTTCATATTCTTCCGGCACCGATAGCCCAAGCCAGCCCAGTTCGGCCATTTTCTTCCACAATTCAGGTGAATGACCAGATTCACTCTCTTCCAGTTCTCTCACCACTAATTTCGGGCATTCAGTTTTTAAAAAATCCCGGGCTGAGCTTCTTATCATTTTTTGTTCTTCATTCAGTTCAAAATCCATCTCAAACCTACCTCATCGTGATCTGGGCATGCCCAATCCAACCATGGCAACAATGTCCCTTTGGACCTCATTTGCACCACCGCCAAAAATGAAAATCAAATCATCTCGAAAATGTTCATCGACCAAGCCATCAGCAGGTGCCAGTGGATCGGGGGATTGTACCTGCCCATAAGGCCCCATTATCTCCAGCAAAGTGTTATTTATTCGAATATTTAGTTCAGAACCAAACACTTTCACCGTCGAAGCTTCTGCCCAGACTGGCAGCCTCTTCGTCATGTTGTCCACAACTTTAAAGTTAAAAAGTTTTAGTACTTCTACATCGGCCAGCAATTCGGCAAACTTGGCGCGTACTCCGGCCTGATCGATGACAGGTTTCCCATTGACCATCGTCTTCTTCGCCCAATTGATTGTCTTGTTGATACGGCGCGTCATCGGATAGGAAGCAACCAGGGCGATTCGCTCCCGATCCAATTGATAGACAATACATTGCGAGCCGGTGTTCTCTTCACCAATAAGGCAACTCTTTGGCACTCTCACATCATCGAAGTAGATGGCGTTTGTCCGATGGCCACCGACTGTATAGATGGGTGTGATCGTTATACCCGGCATATCAATCGGGATCAGAAAGAGCGATATCCCTTTGTGTTTTTTGGATGTATCAGGGTCAGTGCGAGCAGCAAGCCAAAGATAATCAGCGATGTGCGCGATACTGGTAAATACCTTCTGTCCATTTATTATGTACTCATCGTCCGTTTTAACAGCGCTGGTGGTTAGGGAAAATAAATCGGTGCCTGCACTGGGCTCAGTATACGCAATTGCAATTTCCATCTCGCCTTTGAGTATTCGGGGCAAGAATTCATCCTTCTGTTCCTGGCTGCCGTATTTCATGATGGTGGGTCCAACTGCATTCAAGGTCAGTACCGGAAATGGCGCCCGTTCCCCGTATATTATCTCGAAAAAGATATGTTGCTCCATGGGAGTTCGTCCCTGCCCGCCATATTCTGTTGGCCAACCTACACCCAACCAGCCATCGGCCCCCAACTGACGTATGAATTCCTTCGACTTCGGCCCTCCATATTCCCCTCTACCGAATACTCCCGGGTCTGTGTGTTTGTTCATATTCAAGAAGTTGACACTCTCCGCCCTGATCTCAGGTGTCAGGTGTTTACCCAAATAGTCACTAAACTCCTGTCCGAATTGTTCCTGCTCCGGTGTTAGTGCAAAATCCATGTTTAACCTCTCTTGATGAGTGTTTGGTCAATCAAGTGGGATGCAACCCTCGATAGCGTCGTCTCCCCAAAGTTGACGAGTCAGGTTCTCATAATCAGGTCCACGCCGCAACTGATGACCACCTGAAACATTGATGGCCTCGCCGGTAATCATCGCTGACTCTGGACCGACCAGAAAACGGACTGTACTGGCGACATCTTCAACATTGACGAGACGTTCGTTCAGAGGCATCTGAGACAGATAAGTCGCCCTGATTTCCGGGTCATCGACAACACCCGCAGTGAGTTTTGTGGGTGTCATGCCCGGCCGTACTGCATTCACTCGAACTCCTGCCCGTCCCAACTCGTCGGCGGCGCCTGCAACAAGCGCCTCGATCCCGGCCTTTGAAACACAATATGTCGTCATATACGGATGAGTGACAGCCGCACTAATGGATGATATAGCCACGAATGAACCCCCGCCAGCATTCACCATTGCCCGCGCTGCATGTTTTAGAGTAAGGAATGTTCCCGTCAAATTCGTCCCGATGACCATTTGCCAGGTTTCCAGATCGGTCGAAACCACCGGCGCAAGCATTCCGGTCCCGGCCGCCGCCACCGCTATATGCAATTTGGCGTCGTCACCTGCGGCAAAACGAACCGCTGAACGAACATCGTCCTCATTAGTAACATCACAGGTCATCGATTTCACACTTCGCTCGTCTAGCGCTTCAGCTGCCAATCGCTCTATTGCTCGTGCCAAACGATCCTGATCACGAGCAGCAATCGTCACCATCGCACCATCCTGAACGAGCCTGCGAGCACAGGCGAGGCCAATCCCACTGCTTCCACCCGTCACTAGCGCCCGTAGCCCTTCTAATGCCTGCTCAACCATCAATTCCTCCTGTACCTAACACTCTTTCATGGCTCAAGAAGTTGTTGATACCACTCAGTTCCTACTCTAATGAGGTCCTCACTAGTCTCATCAGCCAAATAAATACCATAGTAATTTGTAGAGTATCGCTTCGTTTCATTGAAGTTGAAACGCTCAACCCCATCAACCATCAAAGAAAAACTTTGCGCCGCTTCATAAAGCGCCTCAGAGTCAACGTTATCCGGGCCCACTATTTCAGCTGCGTTCTGAATAATAGTAAGG
This sequence comes from uncultured Dehalococcoidia bacterium, assembly GCA_964634125.1. Taxonomy (GTDB): domain Bacteria; phylum Chloroflexota; class Dehalococcoidia; order SZUA-161; family SpSt-899; genus JABMQN01. The sequence continues at coordinate 2,925 of CAZWIP010000153.1, read as the reverse complement.
ACCTGGTACAAGTTGGCCATCGCAATGTACCCCACGCCTTTGGCCATTATTTCCTCGGCTTCATCAGGGTGATACTCGTACAGGAGTTTTTTGGTCAAGTCGATTATGGCACCTTCTTCATTCCACCACTTGGTAGACCTGATCATAAGCATTTCATCAATTTCATCCCAGAGGCCTGCATCATCTATCATTCCAAGGAACGCACCGTGATTGTCAGTTCCCAGAAACTTCGCTGTATATCGCAGCTCCCGATATCCTTTGACAAAGTTCGTCATTGGATTGGGAATGATTATGTAATCACAGTCTTTTAGTGCATCCACCTCAGGACCCCAGGTAAATCCAAAATCCGTGAGATGTCCGCTCACCCATTCGAATTGATCCGGGTGAACATCGGCATATTCCTCAGCTGCATCGAAAAGTGATGTCAAATAATTGTCAGCCCAACCAGCCGCACCGATCTTGGCTGGTCCATTCGTTGTATAATCCCAATCATTTTTGGCAAGCCAATCCAAAAGGGTATATGCTTGAAACTCAGGAATAGTACCTGCGCTAAACGTATATCCGGCTGGCATCAATTCATCCAGATTAGCTGCTGACGCAAACAACATGAATTTATCTTCATCAGCTCGAGGTTTGAGTGTGGCTGCAGCAGGTGGAGCTGGAGTCCAGATTAAATCCGCGCCTCGTTCCCTCAGCCATTCGTATCCAGGTATGTCTCTAGCGGGATCATACTGACCATCATAAGTGATCACTTCTAGCTCAACGCCGGGGATAAGATTCTCTTCATTAAAGTGCTCGACTAGATCTTCCAGTGCCATATCAATGAGTTCCATTGCGTTTGCTGCAACTCCGGTAAGGTCGGAAAGGTTTCCTATCGTGATCACCACGTCTTCTTGTTCTTGTGATTGTGTCCCGTCATCATTAGAGGAACAGGCTAGTAGAAGCATTGATACCACCCATAGAATCAGCAGCAAGGTGACTATTACTTGTCTGGATATCCTCATCTTCGTCACTCCCGAGAGCATATCTCTTTGGGCTTCCTTTGTGCGTAACACCGATCGAAATTCGCCGGATCACATTAAGGTCATTTCGTGACAATCAGTATCAATTGTGAGAGTGGGTTCCGTGAGGTTTTGGACTTCTTCAGGTGTCCAGCCAGGAGCGACCTCCTTCAGAACAAGACCCTCATTTGTCACCTCGATAACAGCGATATCGGTTACGATGAGATCAACGCATCCAAGAGCGGTAAGAGGATAGATGCATTCTTTGACTACTCTGTAATCCCCTTCTTTGGTTACGTGATTCATGGCTACAATGAGTCTCTTGGCGCCCTCTGCGAGGTCCATGGCACCACCGATAGTCAGTTGTTTTTCAGGTGTTGCCCAGTTCGACAGGTCGCCTTTCTCAGAAACTTGAAAACCCCCGACAACGCTGATATCGAGGTGTCCTCCCCGCATCATTGCCAGCGATTCCGCCTGGCCGAAAAAGGACATTCCTGGCTGAGGGTGCACGGTTTGCCCGCTGGCGTTGGTGAGGTCCAAATCCCCCTCACCAGGCAGAGTTATCTCGCCAAATCCCAGAGCTCCATTTTCGGTATGAAACATAACTTCCCTGCCAGCAGGAACGAAATTTGATGCCAGAACCGGGATGCCGAGCCCAAGATTCACCACATCACCATCCTGGAACTCCCTGGCCACACGCAGGGCCATGGTCTGCCTGTCCAGCCTCTCTTTTTCAACCACGCTGGCCTTCCTTTTTTGGCCTGCCTTTCCAGGTTTCCATGAACTTCTGGTGAGATTCGGTGAAACGAGGATCGATCTCCTTCTCATCCGTTGTTTTAGATTCGTCGGTATTTTGCGGTCGCTTTACCACTCTATCTATGTACACACCGGGAGTAACGATAGCTTCAGGGTCAAGCTCTCCCAGCCCCACGATTTCGTCGACCTCTACAATGGTAACTTTTGCTGCACCGGCCATTGTTTCGTTCACCGTTCTCGTCGCCTTCCGATAAACCAGATTACCCCAACGATCGGCTTTGTGAGCTTTAATGAGGGCAAAATCGGCGTGAATAGCGTATTCCAGCAGATGAACACGGCCATCAATGAGCCTGGTTTCTTTGCCTTCTTGCACCACCGTGCCAGCGCCTACCGGAACATAAAAAGCTCCGATGCCTGCCTTTGCTGATCTGATCCGCTCTGTCAATGTACCAAGGGGAGATTTTTCCACTTCTACTTCGCCTGCATTGATTTGCCTTTGGAGGTTGTTTTCGAGAAGCATACTCGATGGTGCAGAGACGATGGCTTTTGCAACCTGCCCATTTCTCATCAGGATGTCAATATCCTCGGTGACTTCATATCCTTGAATTGCCCAGATATCCGGACCAAATCCACCTGTATTGGATATTACGGTGAGGTTCTTTGCGCCTTTTCGTGCGAGGGCCTGCAACAGAAAGCTGGGACAACTGGCTACAGTTGCGAAACCTCCCACCATAACGGTGGCACCATCGGATATATCGGCCACGGCTTCGTCGAAGTTCGCTAAAATTTTATTGATAGGCATCTGTCGTTTGTTATCAATCTAACAGCGTGATATCTAATGAAAAGAGATTCCATTATTCGCCAAGGATTTCAACCGCTTCCGTCATCATATCTTCCATGATTTTTCTGACCGACTTGCGCTGTTTGATCAACCCAGCGGCGTTTCCTGCCGCGCTGGTAGCATATTCCTGTAAGCCGGGTTTATCGAAGAGTGAAGCCGAGTACGAATCTTCGGTGGAAAGGAAAAGCGGCATTGGTGAGTAAAGGTTCTGCAAGGGCATCGGAAGGGTCGCCGGTGCGTCAGGCTCTTGCCAACGATCGATATATTTGCACTTCAGAACGCGGGCCGTTTTCCCGGTGTATACTTTGCTGATGACAGCATCTTCGT
>CAZWIP010000152.1:0-7657 GCA_964634125.1 uncultured Dehalococcoidia bacterium | reverse complement strand
TACAATTTTTTTAACGCCTAATAATCAGGCCTTTTTCGGACAGAAACTAACTAAACAAGGAAGGAGCAAAGGATATGGAACAAGTACTAAAAGGCGCATACAATATCTTGCCCATGGACAAGGTCATCTACGGTCCGGACTCAGTTAAGCAAGTTGCTAGTGAAGTGGATAGACTCGGAGGCAAGAGAGCTTTTATTGTTACTGTCGACCCCCTTGTCAAAGAGACAGAACTTGTGCAAAAGATACAGGAAATCTTGGGCAATCGTTACGTCGGTACCTACGCTGACGTCGTGCAGCATGTACCGAGGTTATCCGTTATAGAAGGCGCGAAAGCGGCAAGGGAAGCAGGCGCGGATATACTCATTAGCGTCGGTGGTGGAAGCCCTATCGACTCTGCCAAGGCTATAGCTCTGTGTCTGGCTGAAGGGTTGACTGAGGCTAGCCAACTGGATAATTATATGATTAAATTTCAAAACCCTGACATGTTGGAAGTGCCCTCGATGAAGAAGCAAGCGATACCTCATATCTCTATATCCACCACCCTCTCAATGGCTGAGTTCACTAACATAGTCGGCATCACCGATGAGGAGAGGAAGGCTAAGGACCTTTATCAGGATAATAAACTGCTGGCAAAGGTAGTAATCCTTGATCCTGAGATGACTATCACTACGCCAGCCTGGCTATGGGCGTCGACGGCTATGAGAGCTATGGATCATGCTGTTGAAGGCGTTTACTCTAAGTCGCACATGCCGGTCACCGATGCCCTGGGCTTGATGGCCATAAGTATGCTATTCAAGTATCTTCCCACTTCCATTAAGGATCCACAGAATGTTGGTGCCCGTGGGCAGTGCCAGGTGGCTGGCTGGCTGTCTATCTATGGGCTTACCAATGTAATGATGGGGATAAGTCATGGTATTGGTCATCAACTGGGGGCTAGATGTAACGTCCCGCATGGTGTTACCTCCTGCCTAATGTTGCCCCACGCTATGGAATTTAATCGCCCCGTAACTGCCGACTGCCAGGCAATGATAGCGAGAGCTATGGGGGTGGATACCAAAGGAATGACTGATGAGGAAGCCTCAAAGAAGGCAGTCGAAACCATGTTCAATTTCATAAGGGACCTTGGAGTGGCCCCAAGGCTGCGTGACTGGGGTGTCAAGGAGACCGACTTGGACGCTGTAGCGGATGAGACAATGCAGGATATGGCTGTCGTTACTAACCCACGTCCTGTGACGAGAGCGGATGCAATTGAGTTGTTAATGAAGGCGTGGTAAGGATGAAACTTCTATCAGGTCAGAACTTGGTAGTAACTGCGGGTAGTCTGGAGCTTCGGATTGGTTTTCCATGGTGAAGCACAGGGAGCCAATATGAACCGGCTCACCATGAACACGCATCGGGATCGAGTTGCCGCGATGCCGCTACACAGTTATGTGCCCTGCCAAGTGGCAGCGGCATAGGGAGGCATCACCTCTTCAAACACACGACCTATAGTCTTCGTTAAATTTAAGACCTGCTGAAATTATAGTCTGTTTCATTCGAATCCTTGAATCCTTGGCCCCTCGAACCCTCAGGATCATCTCCACTTTTTTGGAGATGATCCAATCATATATACCGAACATCATCTTCAGGCAGTGCACCCGCCGTCAACCGGAAAAACAACCCCGGTGACAAAAGATGCCTCATCAGATGCCAAAAAAAGAATAGCAGAAGCGATTTCCTCCGGCTGAGACCACCTCCCTAAAGGAACCAAACCTAACCGGGTTTTACGTTTTTCGCGTTCCTCTTCTTGAGTAGCAGGGTTGCCCAGGAAATCAAGCGTCAGACCGGTTTCAACAGGACCGGGGCAGAGGCAGTTTACCCTGATGTTTTCTCTACCATACTTTTTTGCCAAGCTTTTGGATAGGAGCGCAACCCCGCCTTTTGTGGAACTGTAGGGGGCAAGCGTTGGTGCACCGATGATAGCCGCTATAGAAGCAATATTTACGATGCTGCCGCCACCCTGTTTTCTCATTTCTGGAATGGCGTGCTTACATGCGAGGAAGACGGATGTAAGATTGACATCAATTAACCTGTGCCAATCCTCTTCGGCTGTTTCATCCCAATCGCCTCCTGCAATGCCGGCATTATTGACAAGAATATCAAGTTTGCCATAGTCCTTAGCCGCCTTCTGAACCATATTCTCAATATCGGCAGCTTGTGAGACATCCACCTTTACAAAGGTTGCTTCACCGCCTGCCGCTTTGATTTGTTGTATGGTCCGCTGACCGGTCTCCTCGTTAATATCAGAGGCCACTACACTGGCGCCCTCTTCAGCGAAGCGAATAGCGGTTGCCCTCCCTATTCCAGAACCCGCCCCGGTGACGATTGCCACTTTGTTCTTTAATCTCGGTCCCATCATTGTTGAAAATCTCCTTTCCTAATCGTTTCAATATAGTAATTATGGTCTACGAACTCACTGCTTCAGGCTGTCAAACCTTAGATAATCCAGCCCCAATGATATCGACGGCAAAACATGCCCGACTTTATGGCTCCCGATGGTTTCGAACAACCATCCTTCCCGCTCACTTGTCCAAAAGATCTTCCCGGACCGGGTGATGGATAAGACATTGCTTTTTCAGCTTGGTTAGATCGAAAATAGCGAATTGTGTATAGGCTTCAGCTTCAGCACAACATATTGAAGCACTCATTAACACAAACAATAACCTTCCGGTTAGCTGAAGCGGTCTTTGTTGTCAAGACTAATTTTTTACGATGGAATTGAAAATTCAGGCCGATTTGAATATAGCTCACCGGTGTGCCTGCGGTTGGATTCTTTTAGAGGTAGGTTTCAATCGGATAATCAGCATCGATTATGTAATCATCCGCGCTGGGCGATGAGGATTCATCATAGATGTTTAAGGATTCAGTTGGCGGGTCATTAGCTATTGAAGCTGATTTGTGTTTGCTTGCAACGATTTCAGATTGAAAGCACAATTGAATCCGAGTATCAGCCGACTAACGATATCATGCAGAAGTTCTAGACTGGACAGAACCTAAAAAATTTAGATCCAGAACTCTATCGCTGAAATTCATAATACTGCTATGAAGTACAGGTTTCAGGCATATCAGACAGACACCAACATGTAGTGGCTAGCCCTGTTGAATAAAACCTGTAAATATCTGCGGATCTTTTTGATATCTGTATCAAATTAAGTCGATCAATATTACGGTTTACTCCAACTAATTCACGGTTCTAAACGTGTGTATATGGCCTGAGATATCCGTTTGTAACATAAGGCGCGCATGAATTGGTGTAGCCTAAAGCAAGTGTGGTTTCAGCTTCAAAATTGCGGCTCACCAGGCACCAACCAGTAACTCCATTATTCATAGACAATCCAGCCACTTAAAGCTACATGGACTATTTAGAAGGAGGCCCTCATGACTCTCACCAAAGCCAGCATCATCGAGATGGTATCCGCCGAAAACGGTTGATCTCAAAAAGAATCTTCCGAATATGTTGAATTGTTGCTTGAAATTATGAAGAGGAAACCGGCGGCCGGTGAAGATCTGTTAATTTCCGGCTTCGGAAAATTCACTGTAAAGAAAAAGCGCGAGCGTAGAGGCAGAAACCCAGCCACCGATGAAGATCTGATACTACCGCCGAGAAGAGTAGTCACATTTAAATGTCCCGGTCGGTTAAGGGACCGAATAAATATCAGATAAATGGGTGGGGCGGATCTAGAACTTCGTATCGAAATCTTAACTATCCAATAATTTCATACGGTTTCGACTACCAGATGATACATTGATTGGATATCCTATATATTAGACTCGTCCGGGAAATGGGTTAGCCGTAAATGAACTGAACCTACCTCGGGAGGAACAAAATGAATACTTTCGCAAATATTCTCTGGACACTTACTGTCCTACCCATTGGGTATGGACATATTGCTGTTATTATTTCCCGAGAATTGCTTTCTTTAAACTTCCCGTTGTTCTCCGCGGATATTGGGTCACTCATGTATAGTGGTCTCAGGTTTTGTGGTCTGATTATCATTATCATCGGTGCAGTTATGAATTTGAAGTGTTACTGGGATTTAATATTCTTTGGCGAGGGAACGGTGAGTCCTCTCATGCCGACTGAAAAATTAGTATCCAGAGGCCTTTATCAATTTATGAGAAATCCTATTTATGTTGGACTATGCATCATTTTTTTCGGTGAAGCGATATTCTTTATGTCTGCTGTGCTGTTGCTTTATTCATTGCTGTGGTTTTTGGTACTAAATCTGACCGTGGTGTTTAAGGAAGAGCCGAGCCTAAAGCAAAAGTTTGGGGAATCATATGAGAAGTACTTTGAATCTGTGCCTCGCTGGATTCCTCGATTGACACCCTATCGATAGGTTATTCAGAATCCCGCTAACAATTCGCTGAGCCTGACCTAGACCGACGAAAACGTATCGTAATCGATACCGAGGTTGTGAGGGGACGTCCCACTCTTTATGATTTGCTGAAGGACGGCACATACTCCCTGGCATGTTGGAACATGGCTAAAATGTTCTCCGGTGGTACGTCCGGTTGTAGATTATGGACCGCAGAGAGCACATACCCACCGCCTTCTCCGAACTGTTCGATGGTATCCTCAACCGCTTTCTTTACGTCCTTCACCGTGCCCCGGGGCAGTATGTGCTGAGTGTCAATTCCTCCCCAAAAGGCGATGCGCCCGCCAAACTTTGTATTCAATTCCGCCGGATTCATCCCGGCTGCCGAGACCTGGATCGGATTCAGCGCATCGACACCACTCTCTATCAAGTCCTCAATGAGGTCGACAACAGATCCGCAGGTATGGAATAGGAGTTTTGCAGGGGATAGATCATGAATTTGCTGGAAATATTTCTCTATCCTCGATTTGAAAAATTTCACATAAAGCTCGCGGCTGAATTGAAGTCCACGCTGGGTCCCAAGGTCATCAGCGCACATAATAACATCAACGTCTCGGCCTGCTTCCCTGAGGACATTCTTTGCGATTTGGAGATTCACCTCGAATACTGCATCAAAGAGGGCCTCCACAATCTTCGGGCTACGGATTAAGTCCTTATACCATTGCTCATATCCTATCAGATACTGGGTGGGGTGGACTAGTGGAGGGGGAAGATTAAGGACCACGGCATAATCCGTATTCCCTTTCAGCCATTCCACTTCCTCCCTGAGGCCTCTGGTATGATTGGGATCATCGGGGTTCGGCCATGGGTAATTTGCAATATCTTTAATCGTGACATCTCCGGTCAGAGGGAATTCCAACTCCTCGAAATAGTAACAATGGTCAGATCGCACCCGCTCCACACCCCACAAATCCGTATATCGATCAAGATAGAGATCTTCTTCATTTTCAATCTTTGGATACCACATGGTTACATTTCGTGTGTCAATATCGAGAACCTCTAGAATGTGCTCATCCACATGAACGATTCGCGTCATCATATTCATCACGCTATTTCTCGACTGAATACCGAAATGTTTTTTTAGCCTGTCATATCCGTCGACTACGATGCTAGTAACTGAACTTCCCCCAAAATCAATAGGTATTTCATCAGGTTGTTCATGGGACAACGCAGCGACAATCCTTTCTCTGTGTGTCAAGCTCCCCGCCATATTCCGACCCTCCTTGAGTTATTCATATTCTACTATCGGCATCAGCATCCATAGCTGACAATGCTTTTCTGAATCGCTTGAGCCGGAGCCATTGATCATATGATAAGACCTACTTTTTTAGTGCTTTGACCATAGGGGATTCAGCTTTGTGTGTCAAGCCAACATCAACCTCATAATAATCCCACCTTCTCACGGGTACGGAAGAGCTGGTTATAAAGAAGCATTAACCGATCCTTATTATATTTCCGGACCTCTAGATTTCGTGAAGAGGCCGAATAGTTAATGCAAGTCTCTTGAAAGTACTACTCTAGGTGCAACGATTTCAGTTATAAGCGCAAATGAAACCTCATGAAGGCTGGTAAGTAAATCATGCGGTGACCGCTTGTTGTTGATTGAAATTCTCAGGCATATCCGACTGTTTTAGTCGGGATGCGGGACAATCGTGACTACGCAAAACCCCGCTTGTCCCTTATCATTATCTTTGAAATAGGCGATGTGGATACTCCCAACCGGCGACCGGCCTCCTCTAAAGTATTCGGAGATCAAGAGCAGCTCCCTTTTCGATGCGTCTCTTCTATTTGGCCCGCATAATGACATGATGCAATGCTCCGGGTGTATCCAACCTCGCCTGCCTTGGCATTTCAGTCAAACCTCAAGTTTTTTCTTCCAGATAGCTATAGATAGCAATCGATCATCTCAGCTTGTCACGCTTGTCCCACATCCCAGTAAGCTTTTTGCTCTTTCAGGAAGAAGTTGTCTCCCAATATTAAGCTTGGCTATTGGAATGGTTATTACCTGATCCGGTTTAGATTTTGCTGTTTCAAATATCTTGATTATCAAGTTTTCCATCTTTTCAGGTCCCTTCTGCAATCGGAGAGGGTCACTCCAATAATCCTATCATGCTGGATTCACGGTAGAATCGAAACCTTTCAAGTGTAACCCATCAAGCACTCACATATACCCCTTTGCTCACACTTTTGATCTTACCCATCTTAGTTGCTCTAAATACCATATTGGCAATCTTCTTTGCATCAAACCCCGTCTTTCTAATTAAGGTTTGAGTTGTGACACCCTTTTTTGATCTTTTAATAATGTTCAGAAACTTGTCTGTATCGGTCACTTTGGATCTTTTCTTTTTTACAGGCGCTATTTTGGCAGCTACCTTTTTCACAGCCTTTACCTTGGGTCTCGCTTTCTTAGCCTTCGCGGCCTGTGCTTTTTCAATTCGATCAACAGCTTTCATCAGACTATCAGTTTTTTTGACTAGTGCCTTCAGTTCTCTGTTTACGGTCTTAAGATCTTGTTTCAGCTTTTTCATTAGTTGTTCCTCCTATTTCAGATTCCAATCAGTAATTTGATTTATCATTAAATTAAAGGATTAAATTTCCCTAACATTTAGTGCCTTTGACCATTTATCAGCTTGTTTCATATCAAAGGATACACGATAACGCTACTTCCATGACAACATGATCTTTATTGGTTCATCACAAATTGGTGAACCTCAGTTATGATAAGTTAAAGGCTGGCGACGATTCTGGTAAGGCAGTCCTTGTAACGAGGGTCTGCAGAATCACGATACGCTCTGCACTCCGGCAAGTTATAATCGGGATGATCGCTGATCCGACATTCTTTTTCTTTAGAAATAATGTGTTCCATTGAGTCAAGTAATCCTCATCAAAAAGTAATTGAAGCGCTCAAATATCACGATCAAAAATTAAATCAACCCTAAATCTTGCATAAACACAGAATGATGAATGATATCAACTGATTCCATCTTCCTCATATCCCTGGTATTTAGGCTCTCCAACTTTGAGAGTATGCAAAAGAAACAATGGAAACCATCAACCGGTCATACTCTTCTTTGACGTTGTCCTGGATATGCTGGCTCACACCTTGACATACTTTCACCTTTTTGAAATAAATTTCATTTGGACAAATCTTTTTCAGAAACTTTATAAAAAGGAAGAAATGAAGTGATTGATCTCCAAAATGGCTACAGGATAATCGACCTATCGGAAAAGGTAATCCC
>CAZWIP010000151.1:0-7694 GCA_964634125.1 uncultured Dehalococcoidia bacterium | reverse complement strand
ATATCTAAAATATTGATCTTGCAGTTTTGATTGAACACTTGATATCTTAGAGCCTAAAGTGAATTGGCCCATCGGGCTACATCCCGTGGATCGAATGGCCCACCGTGTGACGGATAGATCGCGGTTGGATTCTGCTCCAACATATAGTTAACGCTATTTTTAATGGAAGCCCTTCCGATTTCGAAGGGTGGCAAATTGGGACGGCGGGGCCGAATCTTACCGAAGAAACCGCCCATAATCAGGTCTCCCACAAAAGCTTCCCCTGAACTGAGCATGACGGAAATGGAACCGCTGGTATGGCCGGGCGTGAGAAAAATTCTGCCGTCGATCCCGTATTCCTTAAGACTCATTTCCTCATCTATCAAAATGTCGGGCTCAAGCAGATCCGTTTTGGCTGATCGCATAAGTAGCGGCATAAGGCAGGCTATCAATCCTACCGGACGGTCCATTTTGGATATTCCGGTCCGAAGCGCTTGAGCATCTTCGGAGTGGACGGCTACCAGCGCCCCGGTTTCCCGCTTCAACGCGGCCGCAGAGCCGGTGTGATCGAAATGACCGTGGGTGACAACAATCAACTTGAGCGAAATGTTTTTCTCCCGGCATTTGCCGAGGATCGCCTTTTCGCATCCCGGCAACCCGGTATCGATGAGAATCGTCCCTTCATTGCCTTCAATGATATAGGTGTTGGCAAATCCCTTAACAGTGACCTTCGTTACGTTCATCATCCGTGCGCCTGTCAAATCTGGGGCCTTCGCCGCAACGTTTGGGCCATATCGACCGGCTCGACCATCGGTTTGGTTGATTCGTACACCATCACCGCTTTATCCCCAAACCGAGCAAACTTATCTTTTATAGAACGCATCTCCGTTTTATCGAGGGGCTTCACCGTGCAGGGTCGAAGCGGTGTATTGAGTTGCACCTCGTCCGGCATTATCTCCTCTGCCAGCGCTGCCATCTGAGAATCACTGCCTTTATTTGCGTCGATGAACATCATCTGGAGCGCCAGTGTGCCCGAAAACCCCCGGCGAAATCGCCTGATACTTTCCACCGTTTGTTTGAATGATATGCCTGTTACCGGCCGGTTGATCGCTTGGAACAGCCCTTCGTTTGGCGCATCGAGCTTGGCAACTACTACGTTCGCATGGGCCAGATCGCGGCGCACGTCTTCCAGAAACATCAGCGATGAATTGGTTAACACAGCCACCGGGAAACCGAGTTTCGATTTTGCTAGATCAATCGCCTGCCCGAGGTTCGATGCCAGTGTGGGCTCGGCCACCCCGGAAAAAGTGACGTAATCGATGGGGACTTCCTTTACCGATTCAAACTCGTCTGCGAGCAAATCGATCGAAACGAATGCGTCTCTCTGGTTCAACCGATGAATCGTTTTCCCAAGCTGGCAATAGACACAATCGAAAGAACAGGTCTTCTCTTTGGTGGAGACAAGATCGATTCCCAGCGATCTACCCAGACGCCAGGAAGGAACCGGGCCGTAGATTATAGAATTCATTTAACGCTTTTTTAAATCGGCAGAAATACCTGATTAATCCCATTTCTGAATAGTGTAATCTTTGGGAAGGTGTGCTGTACCTTTGACACAAGGAATGCCGGTTTCGTTGTGTACCCGCTCAATTATTTCGTCAATGCCCTTGCAATATCCGCCGTTCTCCATGATCCAGCCTTCGTCCGTTTTAGTCGCAAAAGCGCAAGTGCAAAAATGAATGACCTCAGCGCCTTTGTTCTTGAGGATATTGGCCATCTCAACCACGCTATCTCCCGGACAGTGGCAAGTGAATACGCCAGTTACAGCGCAGTCTTCGTGGTGAATTTGAAATGCTCCTTTTCTGCTGCTCAAAGATGCAAAGCATGCAGTCAAAGGGCATTTATCCATGTTTTTTTCACACCTGATAATCGCTGCTTTTATCATTCCGTCTTCCTTTCCAATGCATTTACGGTTACTCTGGCGCTGCCTGCCAGCGGCGGCATCGACCGCCTCCCCCACCACCACAACCTCGGCCACGGAACATAATTCGTACTTGGCCTGATCCGGTCATATCGTACATCTGACGCCTGCGTTCATCGCTGAGTACTTCATATGCCTCGTTTATCTCCTTGAACTTCCGCTCAGCCTCACCCCGATCTGTTGGATTTCGGTCGGGATGATATTGCATGGCCAGCGTTCGAAATGCCTTCTTGATAGCCACCTGATCAGTCGTCCGGCTTACATTGAGAATCTGGTAATAATCCTTCATTCTTTCACTCTCTATCTTGCCCAGTGGACTACTTCCATAAGTCTGCCGGGAATCTTGCTGCCTATCGATCCCACGGATTTACGCAAAAAGCCCCCTGACGATTTTCTATTTAGAGAAGGAATCCTGTTTTGCTCACCTTTTTTGTGGATTCGCTTCAGTTCCTGCAATGCCGATATATCCGCTCCCCTTTTTTCAATCTCCTTCCATATGCACTCTCGGTCCGGGTCTACACCACATTGCGCTCCTTCCTCTGGCGCTTTGTTGCAAGGACCATAAAGACTTCTCGAAGGGCAAGAAGCCAAAGGGCATATTCCGCCGGTATAGGAGATAACACAATGACCGCACGACGTGCATAAAGTATGTTCTACAAAGCTATCAATGGGAGCTTCGCAATTTCCCACACACGAAGCGCCGACTGAGTCACAAGTAGCCACAATTGGGATGCCGGGATTACACAAAAACGCCGATTTTACCCCCGCCGCACAGCTTATTACCACCAGAGCATCAATATTCGAAGATTTCAGCACCATTCTCTGGGCATCTCGCATTATGGCTGCCGGGCAACAGGCAACAATAGTTCGGGCGGCAACCACCGTGTTGCCCCACTCTTCAAGCTGTCCCTTGATGAAATTCATCCCTCTTACGCCACCGACATCACACAAGTTGGCACAAGCGCCACAGGAAAGTATGGCAACCTTTTTCTTCGCTCCGATGGAATATTTCAGTTCTTCGGCTGATTTGTACCTGGTTTCAATCATATGTTTGGCCCTTCGGCCATACGGTCAGGGACTTGCCTTTTTCTTTCGGTTAGAAATAGAGTATTTTGTCGGCAGCCATCAATGCCTCCGCTGCTTGAGGGAGTTTGACGGGGGTGATGAAATCCTCGAGTTTGGATGTATCATCCACCGACGAGGCAAGTTCAGCAATGACATTGAAAGTGGCACAAGAAACGATATTGACTCCCAATTGATCCTTTTCGAAGCGAGCAAGTTGCTCCAGATTGTCAGGCAAGTCTGAAGCGGAAAGGCCATCGATCTGATCGGCGATCAGACCTTTGACTGCATCAGGAATAGGAATTCCGGCCAGCGTCCCTTTCTTTGTCATGCCGACACCATTCGGTCCGTAGTAGAGAGTTACATTCTTGACATTTGCAAGCTTCTTGGATAGAAAAGCAACCACATAAGAAGCATACTGATTGTAGGGATTCTCCGTCCCCGTGTTCACGATGATTAGCAGATTTTCCGGTGAAGCCATTACCAAGTTCCTCCTTGCGGTTTTTATATTAAGCCCTCATCAGGGCCTCCACCCCTAAACGAGTGTTTATTTTTTGCGATAAGCTTTCTTCCATGGCTCCCGTTGAAATTTGAGGTAATCCTTTATCGCTTCTTTTAATGTGTTTGCCGCCAGTTGCGCACAATGTTCGCTTTCGGCCGGGAGACCATCGAGAGCGGTCAGCACATCCTGCTGGCTGATCTTTTGAGCTTCCATTAAATGCTTGCCCTTTGCCATTTCCGTGATCACACTCCCTGAGGCGATGGTAGTGGAACAACCGTTTGTCCAGAATTTAGCCTCGGAGATATTGCCATTTTTGACGCGCAACCATATTTCCATGTCATCCCCACACGAACCGAGTGCATGTCCATACCCATCAGCATCAAGCATTTCCCCCACATTTCGGGGATTCATGGCGTGATCAATAACAACATCTGTATAGAGCTTTCGAGCTTCGGCCAGGACCATTTCTTGAAGCTCAGTCTGAAGTTGATCGAGGTTGTCTGTCATTAGTGATTATCGCATCCACTCTGATGATCATCGGAACAAGTATTGGCGCCAGATACCAGGGTTCCGTTCATGAACTCCATCACGACTTGCTCAGGCGCAACCGGAGGCGCTCCTAAAATAACCTCGATACCATTCTGCTTGAATAGATCAACTGCCCGACCTCCCATACCGCCGGCAAGGACAATTGTGGCGCCCTGTCCTGCCAGCCACCCGGGCAAAACCCCAGGCTCATGTCCAGGCGATGGTATAGTTTCTGATTTCAATATCTCCTTCTTAGCCTCATCCGTATCGATCACAGCAAATCCCTGACAATGACCGAAATGTGCATCCAGCACACCGTTACTTACCGGTACTCCGTATCTCATTGATTCCTCCTAAAAATAATCCTTTAATATTTATGATGAGCGCGAAATAAATCGGCTTCACGCCCAACTCTTGTCTATCCACTGCCGCAACAGGCGGTTCCTCCGCCGCACAGCGGCGCTTCGCAGCGTTCAGTTCGCCCACAGCAAGTTGTGCCCGGTGCCTGTGATCCCATCCTGAAAGAATATGAAGTCGTGAGCAAACGCTCCATATCCCCGCTGCCGCACTCCGGACAATTCACGTCATGGCCATTCATCCCGTGTACCAGTATTTCGGAAGTCGAACCACATTCACCACATTTATAATCGTAGATTGGCATTACACTTCTCCTGATAGTCAAGCAGCCACAACGTTCAGAACAGTTTCCCACATCGACCTGATTTTTTGCGAAACTTCCCCATCGGAATATTCAATAACAGACTGGCCCTGAATCAGGGCCTCGGTGACTATGTTATCGAAAGGAATTTTAGCTATGACCTTAATCCCCAAATCTTCACACATTGACTCGATCTGCAGGGTATTTTTTTCATTGATATCATATTTGTTGACACAAACCAGTACCGGAACCTTGAAGTGCCCGCAGACACCGATCACCCTTTCCATATCATGCATTCCGGAGAGCGTGGGTTCAGTTACGATCAATGCCAGATTAGCACCGGAAAGTGAGGAAATGACCGGGCATCCGATCCCCGGTGGG
This sequence comes from uncultured Dehalococcoidia bacterium, assembly GCA_964634125.1. GTDB lineage: Bacteria > Chloroflexota > Dehalococcoidia > SZUA-161 > SpSt-899 > JABMQN01. Next base: position 2,603 of record CAZWIP010000151.1, on the reverse strand, counting down.
CCGTCGGTAATGGCCAGTTCGAGCCCCTGTTCTTCGGCCATTTGCCGGGCTTGATTGCGTACAGTGGTCACCAGCTTGCCAGAGTTCTCTTCGGCGATCCCGAGACGTGCGTGAACCATCGGCCCGTGTTTCGTATCGGAAATAAACCAGTGGCCGGCCAGATTCTCATTCATGACGATCGCTTCTTCGGGGCAAATATGAGAACAGAAACCGCATCCCTCACAAAAAGAGGGATCAACTGTGAAATCATGGATCGCATCGAAACGGCACATATCCTGGCACAGACCGCATTGGGTACATTTTACCGCATCAATAGAAGCTGTCTGCCCACTGCGAAATTCGTGTTCTTCTTTGCTCCGGGGTTCGAGCAAGAGATGAAGATCAGCCGCATCAACATCACAATCACAGAGAACCTTATTTTCAGCCAGAGAAGCAAAGCATCCCACAATGCTGGTCTTGCCGGTTCCACCTTTCCCGCTTAAAATGACGACTTCCTTCATTATGTTTGCCTCGCCCAAATTCGATACATTTTCTCGCCGCCCTCTTCATAACACCGGAACCCGGTTGAATCCGCTTCTTCAATCGCCACGTTTTCGTCTCCGTGAATTTCCTTGATTTGATCCAGCCAGTTCTTCATGTGAGAACCACCACCAAAGTAAACTTTGCGCCACCGAAACCCCTGTTCATCAATTTTTTCCTGGATGGTTTCTTCCAGCATCATCCCTTCTTCAGGTGTGATCGTCTCCCCCATCATTTCACCGCCTGTTCGATGCTGCTCAGAAGTCCGGCAAAGCGTTGCCTCCACTCCGGCATTCCCTCCACCAGAGGAGTTCCCACCGAATATAATTTGGCGATCTCAATATCCAGGGGAATCTTCATCAATACAGGGATATTTTCCTGATGGCAATATTCTTCAGTCGCTGTATCGTTCTGCCCGCTACGATTGATTATGACCCCGCATGGAATTCCCAGAATCTTCACCACCTCCGTAGCCAGCTTCAAATCATGCAAACCGAATGGCGTGGGATCAGTAACCAGTAAGCAAAAATCGCTCCCTTTGATCGCCTCCACTACAGGACAGGAAGTTCCGGGAGAGGCATCGATGATCGATATCCCTTCACCATTGATTAGCTGTTTGACTTGCCTGATAACCTGCGGAGCCATCGCTTCCCCGACGTTGAGCACCCCGTGGACGAATTCTACGTTACTGGCATGTCCTGTCTCGATCACACCTATCTCTCGGGGTTCTTCCCGAATTGCTTTCTCTGGACAAAGGTAAGCGCAAGCGCCGCAACCGTGACACAATTCAGGGAACGTCATCACCATTGTTTTAAGTACAGCCAGTGCGTTGTAGACACACACTTCCGAACACTTGCCACAATGAGTACATTTCTGTTCATCGATTACGGGAACCGGTATAACTGCCGTTTTCTTTGCATCGAAAACCGGATTCATGAAGATATGATCATTCGGCTCCTCTACGTCGCAATCAAGCAGTTTTACTTTGTTATTTTCTGATACAGCAATAGCAAGGCTGGTGGCTACAAGGGTCTTCCCTGTACCCCCTTTTCCACTGGCAATCGAAACTATCATTTTATCCTCTCAACATTGCCGTGCCACAATTAGAACATTTTACCTCGGTGCAGGGAGTTCCGGGCTGATGGGGAGTCTTTTGCCCACAGCTTGGACATACACAATCCCCACCCGGTCCCATTCCCGAACGTTTTCCTACCCCCATTTCACTGCTACGACCTTGTCCCCTGCCCGTTCCAGGTCCCTGGCCACGTGGACCAGTTCCATCTCCTCTAGGCATAATACACCTCCAAACTCAACCGGAAAGCTATTTTGCCCGCTTTTCCAGTTCCTCGATGCGAAACATCAGATTGTCCAACTGTTGCTTCATGGTATTGGCTCTTCCCTTGAGGGTCTCGACCTCACTTTTCAAATCAGATGGAGAAGCTGAATTTTGAGCCGCCGGCTTCATTCCCGCATGCTCTTCTACCGTAGGCCCGGAAGTCTCCTTCAGTTCGCCTTTATTAAACGCTTCGACTGCCTGCCGAATCGTTCCGGAAACGCCTGTCATAACCTGAATTCCCGCCTGTGAGAGCACATTGTGGGCCTTGGGTCCGACATTGCCAGTGAGAACGGCCTGAACATCCTTATTGACTACCGTTTGGCCGGTAGCGATTCCAGCCCCCCCGGAAGCTCCGGAACTGGCATTGCTTATCGATTCAAAACCCATGGTATCCGTTTCCACAAATATCAGATACTGACATCTGCCAAACCGTGGATCCACATCCGAATTAAGATCCGGTCCTGTTGCTGAGACTGCTATTTTCATTTGATCCTTCCTTTTCCAGTAATTTCCCGAGTGTGCCTACACCATTCTCATTCGGGGAAAGCAATATCAATCCCCGTTTGGCTTAGGCTTTTGCGAAAGGTGTTTTTTTCGTATGATATAACCGATTTCGGCTAGCCTATCCGTTTTTTGACTTTACCAGACTCACATTTCCGTAAAACCACTACGATGATTCTTTTTGCTGGATATTACTAATCCTGGCCTCGATATCTTCCAATTCCTCTTTTATAGCTTGTGCCTGATT
>CAZWIP010000150.1:0-7956 GCA_964634125.1 uncultured Dehalococcoidia bacterium | reverse complement strand
ATATTATTGAAGTGTTCCGGTATTTCAAAACCGCAACCTTCTTCTAGTATATACAGTTCTTCAATACATCGTTCTGTAAGATAGTCGCTAGCCGGTGCGTGATCGCCAAAAGCATATTCTGTGGCCGCAATTCCCATTATAAGATAGCCCCGGAATTCGGTCTTCTTCATCCAATCTATCATGGCAATGGCGTTGGGCACCACGCCGGGACCGGAACCAACAATGCCCACCAGGTCCAGATCGGGTGCATATTCGGCAGCATACTCGTTGGCGAATGCGGCGGCATGTCCACCTTGAGAACGACCGAAGGCCACAACTTTGTTGCTTGCATCAATGCCCATATCACAAGCAGCCCGAGCGCTATCGAGTACCGCGTGCGCCTCACTTGGTCCTGTGGTGTAAGTTCCAGGGCCAGGTGTCCCCACTCCTTCATAGTCAGTCGAAGCAACGATGTAACCAGCGCTGATGAATTCATCGAGATAGGCAATTGAATCCCAACCGACCCCGCCGCCTCCCACCGATCCGCGGGAAGGTGCGCATTTGTCTGCGATCCCAGTGGTACCGTGTGCCCAGGCAAGAATCGGGAATCCCTCATCAGGAGCGGTTCCTTCAGGGACTACGATCCATCCGGAGATGGCAATAGGATCACCGAGTGATGATGTTGATCGATAAAGAACCAGCCATGCTTTAGCGCCTGGGGGCGGCTCCAGTTCCCGAGCCCAAATGATGTCCCCTGGTTTACCTTCGGGGAAGGGATCGGGGGGAATATAGAAAGCGTCTCCCTCGGGACCCACAGGGATTTCCTTCGTATCTGGCGTTCGAGTTGGTTCGCCCGTAGGTCCGGGAGTAGGCGCTTCGACTGTTGCCGTGGGCTCTAGAGTAGGCGACGGTGTTAGGGTTGGTGATGGTGTCTCGTCATCGTCACCGCAGGCTGCTAATAAGGGTAATAGCAGAAGCACCATAAAAATTAGTAAGAATTTTCCTTTGTTCATCTTGTTACCTCCTTAATGCTTTCTACAACTCAATCAGCTCCATCCCCAGCAGTTGGCTCAGCTTTCTCAGCTCATGGATGTAATTGCCGTATACAACCACATGATGATTGCCAGGTGCATTGTGGAAAAACGCCCTCGCATCCTTGACGCGGATGTCAAGAGTTGTCCTGTCACAAAGAGTATCCCGGCAATCGATGATTTCACCGCTGGTCGCACAGATTCTATCGAGATTCCGGGCGATACGAGCGATCGTTACCTCTTGCCCTTTGTCCAAATCGACGAATGATGTTAGACCGGTTCCTTCAATAAATCGGCCGCTATATGAGTGAACCAGTTTGTAAGGATGGGAAGGCTGGTTTAGTCCGGTCATTTTTGATGGGGTGCAACCATGGGAAATCATCACGATATTTTTCTCCGGGTCTGCCCGCACGATGTTCCCCATATAAGTTGGCTTGTCAGCCAAGTATCCCAATATCAGCATCGTCAGGAGGGCGCTAACGTCCGATTCGCAGGCTGCGGGGATATCTTTATCTCGAAGCGTGGCCAAAGCAAAGCAGTGTGGGGTAATACCGTGCAAATACATCAGTTCCAAACAGCCAATAGCGGTTGCGTGTGAATCAGTCTTCTTTAAAACGTTATCAATAGCTAAATATACTTTTGCTACTTCTCGGATCTCATCTGAGGATGGTTCGGATGCTTCTTGGGCATTGGCTGTCCATTCCTGTGCTATCGCTTCAACCTTTACCTCCTCGATCAAATTCAATTCCTCTATGAATTCCTTACCGGAGACCGGAATAATATCAATGCCTAGTTTACGCTTGATAGCCTCAGAATCGGGAATGTGCTGCTGGTGCCCCCCCAAACTAAGTGGCCCACCGATCACAGCGACGCGGGTGCTCCTGAGCCTTTTAGCTACTGACAAGAGATGAATTTGTTCGTTGATTTCGTTGAAATCCAGTGCATAGGTGAGATTGGGGTGGGACTCTCTTTCCTCGATGGGAAAGGCATATAATCCCATCATAGGTGTGTATTCGCCACTAAAAGCGATCAGCGGCAACTCGAAATCCATCAACTGTCCCAGGGGCATGAGTCCCATGATATGGACGAGCAAGGCATCGACTTCATTCGCGGATTCCTTCAATTTGGTGATATCGGCATCTTCACGCAGCACAGTCGGTTCGAGCAGGACCAAATTCGAATCCAGCCGTTCTTTGAGTTGAGCATTAAACGTTTCTATGGCAGAGTCTGCGCTCTCTTTATCGATGATTACCTGAAGTACACCATTGGGTTGGGGCAGGACTGGCCATGCCTGTCCCACAACGAATACCGGTTTCACCGTTAAGCGCACTGCATGAACCTCCTATCGCATTTTGGGTGTAGCACTGCCAGCAATAGCAATAATGTAACAACCAATCCGGTCTTTGACAGAGCTTTCATTACTACCTCCGCATACGGATGTTTTTCTTCTTACTGTGCTAACTCGGAGAGTTTCACCAATTGGGTCTGTGGCTGTTCTGGCACAGACTCTGCCAGGAACCAGCGGAACCATATCAGACCATTCTGGTGGTCAGCTGTAGAAACCCAGTTGGGTATGCCGGGATCGGTGGTGGAAATCACAATTCGCCATGATCCGTCATCTTCGTATTCGACTTGTCCCCCATTGATCGTTACTCGTTCATACCGATAGTCATAAGTCTGCAAATACGGATTCCACAGGCACATATTCCAGAATGCGCATTCCGGTGATGTACCCTCGATGATCAGCGCTTCGTCACTTTCCAGTTTGAATGCACCCATCGCGTAAGCCGCATCATGGGCAGCCCAGCCAACGGTGGCCAAAGGAACCGGATACGGTTCTGAGATAGCGTTTACCTGTTCGATCATATAATGGCTTTCATCCATTGCCATGGGGAAGTACTGGAAACCGTCGGCGAGGAAGTTGATAATCTGGTTAAGACGCTGGGCCATCTCTGCGTCATTGAGTCTCGGAGGTGGTACGGAATCCAATGCCTCGATCTCCCACGTGGTTACTTTATCGTTTATCGGATCGGTTCGATAGTCGCGGGTGACAACACACACAGCGTCTGATTCGAGCATCATCCAGTTACCTGAATGCGTATCCGGACTGATGATAACTTCGAAACTACCATCCGGATTGAATGTCATCTCTCGATCATTCAGGGTGGAAACCACGCGGTTGGACCAGTGCCCATCATCCGGGCCGCCGTAGATAGTCAAGGAGTAATATACAGCATCACCCGGGTTGCCGGCAACACGATAGCTACGGTTGGGATCGAGCGGGGCAAAGTTGTACAGCGAGTCGGCGTTGTCCCCCATGTATTTTCGAATAGGTGATGCCAACGGAACAAAACTGGGGCGTGCGGTGTCCCCAGTCAGATAGCAGTCGAAAGCAACAGCCAGGCTCTGAGTCAACCACTGGTAACCCTCCAGCACCGAAACCTCATCCGGAACTGCCCGGGCTCCTTCCAGGAAAGTCAGGTCCGTTTCGCTGATGAGGTCCATCAATTCCTGGAATGCCATAGCGGTTTCATATTGACCACGAGCTTCTGCGCCGGATTGATCTGCCGGCTCTTGTGTTGAAGTCGGTCCAGCAGTTGCGCCGGTCCCATCTCCAGCTGTGAAAGAGGCCAATTCTCGTGTTTCCGGGAATTCATAAGTGACTTCGTCAATTATCTTTACCGGCGTGATTACACTATCATCAGTTGCCCACCATTCGGTTATTGTACCCCCTTCAATCGACCGCACCAGTTTGTGACACTCGAAAGTCCCCGCCGGGACGGTCACTTCTCCTGTTCCCACCACTTCAGCGCTCCAGGCTATGGTGTAGGGATTCCCCATACTGGGTGTGACGTTTTGATCGTAAGACCACGAATTACCCTCCGCAAGCGGTGCGCCGTGTAGGCCATCGTATGAGTAGGTGCTCGTCGCGGTGACATCGAATGCTGCCATAGCTTTGGTCATTGATTCCATTTTCACCGGCTCAAGATCACTCTTACTTTGCCATACTGTTTCACTCATCAATTCCAAATCGACATACCTGCTGACTTGCTCCGAATAGGACTTTCGCTCCGGGGTCGAGTCATAGGTTGTCTCGATGACATACGTGTCAATCCCATCTATCGACTCCTCACCTGTCATGCTTACAGTCCAGACAGTATTTTCATCTCCATAAGTGACGTTGTATGTCCAGCCAGGACCTCCGGCTCCACCGCTTGGTTGTGTTGAATCTTTAGCGGCGGTTTCACATGGCAGAGCTCCGGTGGTCGGACGTATGCGCATGATGCCAAAGAACGTCGGGAAGTAAATGGAGCCATCGGGGCCAACTTGAACGGCAGCAAAAGCAGTGTTATGACGTGACTTTTCCCCGATTTTATAATTCCAGGCAACTTCGCCAGTATCCCAGTCGATAGCTTCTAACGTCCACATCCCGTCTCTTTGACCGGTCACATAAATCAGATTCGTGGCCGAACTCATCGTCGGTATGCAGTTCGGTATGCTGATATCCGGGCTGGCCCAGACGGTTTTCACCTGCCGGGTCTGTGGGTCCCATTCGAATCGCTCACACCCATACGGCGCGCGATCCGGCTCACCGGACATGAGAACATTAACTGCCGTGTTGGAATGGTATATCTTGAGCACATCATTTGGAACGAAGGCCCCATAGCCTCTCACGAGAACTGATTGCTCCGACCAAGTGAAATCCAGGTCGGGGTTTCCATACGTTACCGGAACCTGAGCCGCGATGCGCCTCGATTTTGTGCCGGGTATCTGCTCCCAGTCTTCTGGGATTTCATCTCTCCAGAAAAGTACCAGGTTCATTATCTGGGCACCATCGGTGATCACCACGAACTTGTCTTGATCACCTACTCCCATCAAACTGGGGCTGGCACCGGAACCTTCTTGAAACTTGCGGCCTTTGGCAACTCCACCTTCGTATTCAGCGCTCCAGGCCCCTTTGGATTCATCCGTGGTTAGCTCTGTCCCTGTCCACTGAACACGATGCATTTGTTTTTGGGTGACTATATAGATGCCACCATTTTCATCACAGGAGGGCTGGTTGCCAATGAACTCACCTTCCGGAAGCTGCATATACTGAGCGGTATCGGGATCAAAGGATCGATCGATGATGCCGATGGTGCCAAAGACTGTGTAGAACATGAGCATCCCATCATACGTCATCACCACACCATAAATAAAATCGTCATCTCTGATCAGTTTATCGGCCGGAATCTCATACGTGCGCTTGAGTTCGATAGGTGAGAATCTATCCCCTTTGACTTCATCTCCATAGGCATAAATGGTTGTTCCTCTTGGTTGATAAAAGATGCCATCTCTGTCAAGAAGGTAGTAAACACCGGACATTCCCGGCTGAGAACCGGACTCCGATTCCTCTGGGGGGAACGCTTGGTCGATGATATCAGCCATCTCGGGGGATGTCATATCTCCAAACTGTTCAACCATTTCATCAGTCATCGGATCTTCCATCATTTCCGCGGTGGGAAACCAATCAATATAGCTCATTTGCTGCCCATTAGGATCAGCTTTAAATATGTGGAAGCGCGTACTGGCTCCCCATATTACCTGGCTCCCATCGGGATAAGGGCTGGAGAACAGGACTGTCGGACAAACCGGTCTACCTGGCAAGTAGTCTTCGATCTCTCCAATTGGAGCCTCGGCAGGACCGGCGTAGGGAGTGGACCCCTGACAGTACGAGTTCCTATGAGTCGTGCTCCAGACTGAGTCGGCCAGATACGGATTCTTCGGTGGTTCGTTGAGATCGGTTAACCATGCCGGTTGAGATGCTGTTTGGTTATCGGCTGGTTGCGCAGTGGGGGTTTTATCATTGTCACTACAGGCTGCCAACAGCGAAGAAACGAACATCAACAGTGCTACAAGAATGATTCCAGCTTTGTTCAAGATATTCATTAAAATAGCTCCTTTTCAAAAAAGATTTCGAAAATGTGTCACGATTTCATTACATATTCGCTCATGAGTATCCGATCGAGCTTGTCGAAATCGATGAACCTCATACAGCTTTCAATCATTTGTTGCTCGTGCTTCTGACGTTTCTCATCATCACCTACGGCATCGAAAAATACCTGAGGATCCGTCATTGCTTCATCCGGGAAATTTTCCTCAACGATTGCATCGTAAGGGGGAGCGGCATAAGTCAGTGGACGTACAATAACATTCTGCTTGTAGCCAAAGGTCGACTGAATATCCATAGCTATCTGCCAATGGCTGCCATGCCAGATCGTGATCCAGTCTTCGTAACTCAGACGTGCCGGTTTTGTCAGGAAAACCACGGAATTCATGCCCGGAACACGTTCGCCGTCATTGACTTCGGTTCTGTCGTCGATGATTGGCACAGACTCAGTCACGAGGTACCCAACCATTCGAGCGACGGACTTTTCAATCACTTCTTCCAGCGGTTGGCGTTTGATGGCGGTGTCCACCCACATGGAAATCAGCCCATCGATAGGTGGCTTACTGGCAATGATTCGAAGTGGCTCTGCCGGTGCTACAGCCTCATCGACCACATTAATGCATAGCTTGCGTACACCCAGCTTGATGAGTTGTTCAGAAACATCGCCCAGCAATTTTCGATTGAAGTCATTTGCCGATTCGGTATTGGACTTCCATACGGGGTAAATTATTTTTTCCATCAGTCCCTCCCCATGTTAATAAACTATCCTGGTTAAGTGTATTTCGGCAGCACTTTCGGTTCACATTCAAACTGGCCTCCCGCCTCAAGCCATGCTGCAATCGCCTGAGGCGCATCCTTTGCCGGATTGTAGATGTCTTCTTCATGAGAGAACTTGCCATTACCAGCGTAAATCACGCGGGTCCAGTTGGGGAAAGAGAATTTCTTGTTTGGATCGGTAGGGTGTGCCAGTGTGTTCTGCACGCAGCAGATAATGGCATCGTTTTCCTCATCGATACACACCCATTCTTGTGGAAAAGTCATGTGAGGGAATGGAGCCATCACGTCCTTGATCCACTTCTCGATCTCAGAGCGACCATGTAGCTCACCGAATGCGTGCTCCATATAAGTGGCGTCTTCGGTGAAGATTGATGCCCAAATCGACCAATCCCCCGTTTCAGATGCTTTGGCATGTGCTTCATTGTAAATTTTCAATGCTTCCTCGAGTTCCTGACGTGTGAATTTACCCATTGTATTCCTCCTTTTGTTGAAGAAGAATTATAGAACGTGGTTTTCCTATGTATTACTGATTGGTGCTGATAGACCTCCCGAAAGGAAATCAATCAGTTCTGAAACCAACTCCTTAGCTACAGGGCTCTGCGTTTCCTGAGGGCCTTCCTCGGTGAATCGGACCGGATTGGCGAGCCAGTGCAAAGCAGCTGCAGTGGCCAGTGTCTGTCTCCGCCCGAGTACTTCCTCCGGAATATCCGGTAACGCTTTTTTCATGCCTTCATACTGACGAATCCTGTTTTCATTGTTGTGTTTGGTAAAAGCTGTCCAGAGTAAATCTGGCCGCTCATGGAAAAAACGGGCCAGCATTCCCACATAAGCTTGTCCAGAAGCACCAGTAGAATCGATTAATTCAGCAAGCGGCAGAACAAGTGTATCGATCAGTGAACGAACGTCTGGCAGCTCATTTTTGGCAAAAACATCATCGAGCAGTTCTTTGCGCCGAGTTGCCAGCCCTACCATTCGGCGCTCAAAAATAGCCTCTACAACACCTTCTTTTCCGTTGAAGTGGTAGTGAACTGCCGCCACGTTCACCCGTGCTGTACTGCAAATAGCCCTTATGGACGTACCATCGAAGCCCTTTTCTGCGAACAGTTTTTCAGCGGCATCCATGATTTTGGCCTTGGTTGACTTACGCACCATGCAATACTCCTTGCGGGATTGCAGCAATTATAAATTAAAACATATGTTTGGCATATTTTATGCAAAAATAACAGAGCAACAATAAAA
>CAZWIP010000149.1:0-7962 GCA_964634125.1 uncultured Dehalococcoidia bacterium | reverse complement strand
AAATAATACTCGGTTACTTCTATTTAGTGATTCATTGATTACGCTTATGTGGCATCATTATATAGAAGGTGGTCAAATGTCAGATGAATTATTAAAATTGATATCATCAAAATTACCTGAACAGTCGAATATAGAAATACCCCCTAAAATATTTGCGGATATGGAAGGAGAGTATATCGACTATCAGGAAGGAAAATCGCTGACCGCAAGATTCCCGGTAAAAGAACGATATCAGAATCCATTGAGAGCGATGCAGGGAGGAATGATAGTTGCCGCAATGGATAACACATTTGGACCTTTGAGTTATATGGTTGCGCCTCCAAGTGTCACTACTCATATCAATGCAACATATATACGCCCCGTTAGAGAAAATGACAAATCTATCGATGTAACAGCAACTGTTGTTGAAATAACTAAGAATTTGCTTCACATGCGAGCTGACGTCAAAAACCTGGATGGTGAGTTAGTAGCTGTAGGTCAGTTAATTAATTATTTTGTGAAGCCGGTTTAAAGATGCTGCCTGTTGGACCAAAGCAAAGCCACGTGTGATCGTCAAGCAACACTAAGCTAAAAATGTGACTCAAATCACATACAGAATACAGACACTCCCGTTAAATTATGGTATTGCGATTGACAGCGTGAAAGCTTTTTACGGTTGTGCTAAAATTAGTCTATATATTGTAACTAATTCATCTCAGGAGGTGTGAATATGAACGCTGCAGTTCAAATGCGTAAGGATGAGAAGGTAATCAAAGCTATTAAAGGTCTGTACCGTGGTTTCGAACGAATAGACGATAGCGCTGGATATCGGGCAAACGTGAGGCTGTGCCTTGAAAGAGCGCGTCTCGTGACCGAATCCTATAAACAAACCGAAGGTATGCCTATGGTCATGCGAAGGGCATTGGCGCTTAAGAATGTCCTGGAGAATATGACCGTTTTCATTCAGGATCAGGAGCAGATTGTGGGTAATATTGCCTGCGATAATGCTTCGGTCCCGACCTATCCGGAGATGTTTGTCAGGTGGCTCGGCAAGGCCGTTCAGGACGAATACAAACATATGATCGATGATGAGGGACGAGAGGAACTATTCGAAATTAACAAGTACTGGCAGGATAAGTGTGCCCATGGTAAGGAACGGGAACTTGTCCCGGATAGTGTCAAAGCTTATTCGAAGTACAACGGCGTTTTCTTCTGGTCCTATCAGTGGGATTCCACGCTTCCGGCTTATGAGCGCATTTTCAAGACTGGTTTAAGGGCGATCGTAAATGACTGCGAAGCTCGGCTGAAGGAGATCGGTGAGGATAAGAGCCTTTCTACTCAGGAATATGGCGAAATGAAGCGATTTTTGGAAGCGGCAATCGTCACGGTAGAAGCAGCGATTGCTTTTTCCAAGCGCTATGCCGCACTGGCAAGAGAGAAGGCAGCAACCGAGACTGATGCGGAAAAGAAAGCTGCTCTGGAGAAAATCGCTGACATTTGTGAGCGGGTGCCAGAGAATCCCTGTGAAACGTTCCACGATTGTTTGCAGAGTTTTTTCATCGTTCACATAATTGTCGATTTTCTGGAGATGCCGGCTGTGGGTTCCGGGTTCAGGCTGGATTATGTCTGTTATCCCTGGTACAAAAATGACATCGAAGAAGGCCGAATTACCAGAGAAGAGGCACTGAACCTGATCGAGATGCTGTGGATCAAATTCGAAGAGATGGGATATGTTCATCCACCAGTAATGATGAGCGCCGGCGGCGGCGGACTGGCATGGCAGAACATCACCCTGGCCGGCTGCGATGAGGATGGCAACGATGCGTCCAATGAGCTTTCACATCTCATTCTTGAAGCAACGATGGAATTACAATCAGTACAGCCGCCCCTTTGCTTCCGATATAATGACAAAACTCCACGTGACCTGATATTAAAAGCGATCGACTGTCAATCAACAGGCGTAGCACAGCCGGCTTTCTTTAATGACAAAGTGATGATCCCTTATTATCTGCAGCGGGGCTTCTCCATCGAAGACGCGCGAAGCTATGCCATCAATAATTGCATGTCGTGGCAAATTCCAGGCAAGAACATTGTCAATCGCCAGTCAAATGGGCACTTCTCATTACCCAAGTGTCTCGATTTGGCCATCAGCCAGGGCATCGATAACATGAGTGGTAAGCAACTGGGCGCGCGCACACCTGACCCAAATACATTTGAATCCATCGACGACGTGATTGACGCCTTTTTTGTCCAGTTCAATTTCTTCATCGAAAAGAACACTGCCCTGGGTAATGCCGGTGACATGGTTTACTCAGAATTGCTACCCCGACCGTTTACCACCATCATGCTGGACGATTCGATAGATGTTGCCTTGGATTGTCGCAAGTGGCAGTATTACCCTCGCACCTGGCTCCTGATGATTGGCGGTGTGACCACAGCCGATTCGCTGGCAGCCATTAAAAAGCTGGTTTTTGATGAGAAGAAAATCACTATGGCTGAACTTCGTGAAGCTCTGGACACCAACTTTGAAGGCAAAGAGGATATCCGCCAGATGATGCTGGCCGCTCCCAAATTCGGCAACGATGACGATTATGTGGACAAACTGGCCCAGGTAGTTTTCTACGGAATAGCCAGAGAATCGAAGAAGTATCTTTCCTTCTACGGGGAAGGGTATGAAATAGATGGAACCTCGGCATCGATGGGATACTTCACCGGCGCCGGCTGCGGCGCCACTCCTGATGGCCGCTTTGCCAAAGAGCCGCTGCCTGACGGAAACATCTCACCATCTCAGGGACGAGATGTCAAAGGTCCGACTGCCGTGTTGAAGTCTATTGGTAAGATTGATCCGTTAAAATCACACAATCATCTCCTCAATCAGAGATTTTCGCCTCAGATGCTCCAAGGGGATTACCGGGAGATGTTCGCGGATTATCTGAAGACCTGGTCTGATTTGGGAATACATCACATTCAGTTCAATATTGTTATTCCTGAAGAACTTAAAGAAGCTCAGGTTGAACCGGAGGAACACGAAGACCTGATTGTCAGAGTATCCGGCTACGCAGCCTATTTTGTGGACCTGACTGAAACCCTGCAGGATGATATAATAGATCGAACCGAACAAGCCTTTGTGGGGTAGTTGATTGGCGCTAGCAGAGGGAAAAGAGATTAAAGGACTCGTACTTCGCGTTCAGCGATTTACCGTCCATGATGGACCGGGCATTAGGGACACCGTCTTTTTAAAGGGGTGTCCCTTACTTTGTCAGTGGTGCAGCACCCCCGAATCGCAAAAACCTCATCCTGAGATCATGACCTATGACCAGAAATGCATTGCTTGTGATAAATGTGTAGAAGTTTGCCCGGTTGAAGCAATCACGGCTGATCCGCTGCAGGGTCGAGTGATCCATCGCGAGAAGTGTGATCTTTGCCTGAAGTGTGGAGAAGTGTGCCCCAGCGGGTCGATTGTGATTGCCGGCGAGTATATGACAGTCGATGAAGTTGTGAAAGAGGTTATGAGTGACGAACCGTTCTACAAAAATTCCGGTGGTGGCGTCACTGTATCTGGTGGTGAACCTCTGAGCCAGCCGACCTTCACCCGCGAGCTGTTCAAAGCTCTTAAGAAAAAAGGGCTGCATGTTGCATTGGATACGTGTGGATTTGCTAAATGGGAAGTGATGGAAAGTGTACTGGAATATACTGACCTTGTTCTATTTGATATCAAGCATATGGATGCAGGCAGACATATCACTGGAACAGGACAAAGCAACGCTTTGATCCTGGAAAACGCTCGCAAAGCTGCTGCCAAAAAGAGACTGTGGATAAGAGTTCCACTGATTCCCCAGTTCAATGATTCTGAGGAAAACATTCAGCAGTTAGCTGAATTTGGAGTGGAAATTGGCGCTGAACAAGTTTCCCTTCTCCCTTATCATGAATGGGGAACTCCAAGTTATGAGCGTTTAGGCAGGACCTATCCGCTAGAACAGCTAGAGAAACTGGAAGATAGCAAAGTTGAAAAGTTGAAGGAAATCTGTGAAGCTGCTGGTTTGAAAACTGTAATTGGGAAATAGAAGGAAAAGAACTCATGAAAAAAGCCGCTGGAAGAAGCTTTCAGCGGCTTTTTTGGTGTAATCGATCATGGGAATTATCGGTGAGTCGAGCCCACCCTACATTTTTTCTGCCTCAACCGGATCGATGGGTTTCACCGATCGACTTGATTTGTCGGGCTTGAACCCCCGCTTCCCTTGCAAAGTCCGGCCAGTTTGCCACCACTTCAACGATTTCATCGATGATCGCCTCACTTCGTTTTATGCTCTGTTCGGCGCCAACCTCTGCCAAATCCTTCCGGGTAATGCCATCGCGTTTACCCCGAATCGTCATTTGATGCCTGCTCGTCCACATGCCTTCAGGGTTGAATGAGTAAATCACATCGAAGGCAGGTGAAAGATGCCATTGCCCGTTTGTGTCCATGAGAAAAGCTATATTCTTCGTGTGATCGTCTTGATTGCGGGCAACAACATTGAATACCATGCGTCGGAACTGCTGCTCCACAGCATCATAATTCAGTCTAAGCTCCCGTATGACCTGGAAAGCTTGCTCATATGAGTAAGCGCCCGCATCATTGAAATCAAAGTGTGCCATGGCGCATAGAGACTGCATATGAAGTTTTCCCCTGCCCTTGGGCCGGTCGAACCTTTTAGTCATGAAATGTGAACGCCCATTCTCCTCAAGGATGCGACATTCGGCCATAGTAATGCCTGCCTTAACAGCCATTTTTGAATATGCATATTCGATGCGGCCATATCCGGCGGGATCGCCGAGGGCGTTGTCCTTTACTCCATCGAACTTCAGCACCCAGTAGTCGAATCCGTCCGGGGCTTCCACCTGGCCTGAGCGAACTTCCTTTGTTTCGTCGTTTAATGCGATAACCGCTTTGGGCCTGTTCCCACCTGCAGAGGTGCCAACGCGAATAATATTTAGCATGGCTTCAGAGGATTTTGGCTCAAGGTTCGCTCTAAGCTCCGAACGTTCATTGATAACCGTCTGAGCAAGCATTAGCAGTTCTTCAATCTCAACTGGAACCGACCTGTCAATCGATGGATTTAAAACTGGAGAAAATTCCATGGCGCCCATAGCCCGCTTGCCGATATAACATAACCGTTCCACCGGACTGAAACTGTTTTCTGTGCGGCCCTGTCCTGCGAGCCATGAATTAATCACCGCGTTACCAAACCTGTCGGGCAGGGCATCCGCGAGTAGTCCCGGCAACCCCATGAAGGTTTTCCGGGGGAGCGTTCGGAATTCGTATCTGGGCTCGCCCATGCGGGCTTGCTCTACAGGCATGTGGACAGGTGATGGGTCTAACCCCATTTTGAGGAAATCTTGATCATACTCAAATGTACCCAGTTGCTTTTCCGGGTCCCATGAAACTGCACCCATCAACTTGCCCCATAGTCGGACATACGCCGTATCGACTGTTGCTACCAATCAGCTTTCCTTTCGTACCCTTCGGGGTGATGCTCGACGACGTTGTTTCCCTTTCATTTTAGCGAGCTGTAGGGGGCTGACCCCCGGCTCCGGCAGGAATGAATCTAATTCTTCCAGTGAATGAAGCCCCCGCAGTAATTGAATAAGCGTTAGCAGGCTGGAGTTGTTTCCTTTCTCAATATCACGCACAGTCGTGCGATTCAGTCCGCTGTTTTCGGCCAGTCTTTGCTGAGACAGGTTTCGCGATAGTCGTTTGCTTTTTAAGCGATCGCCGATATCGCGCAGAATGGCATTGTCGCTCATACCATATATGCTCATAATGATGGATATTTACCTCATTATATTTATATTTAAGTAATAATGATGACTATAGCAATCATTATACCGATTTGAACTATTGTTGTCAAGTTATGGTTATAATGAGTAGATTTCGGGAGACGAATAGAACGTAAGCGCCCAGAATCCAGAGCATCAGAAGGAGTATGAGCGGGTGGGGATGATCTATCCGCTTGTGGGGCTGGGCAAAAATAGACGATTCTAAGGTAGAAAAAGCCAAGGAGATATGCGAATCAGCCGGTTTAAAGGTGATTGTGGGTAAATAGGGGCGCGCGATTATCGAGGGGACGATTGAAGCAAGTTTCGTGATGGTTTAAATGAAGCTATAAATCCAGCGTGCCAAAGCCACCATAAAAAGTATGATGCCTTCTTTGCGGGAAATTTGCCACCCAGTGCGCATGAAAATTAACACGATCACAACCATTGCTATGAGGAATATCAGGTTTGATCTTGCACCGATATCTACTGAGAGGTCACGTAAAATGGCCGTCAAACCAAGAACACCAATTATGTTGAAAAGATCGCTGCCAATCAAGTTACCGACCGACATCCCATGACGGCCGCGAAGTGCTGCCGTTATCGATGTGGCAAACTCAGGCGCAGAAGTTCCAGCGGCCACGATAGTTACGCCGATAACCCACTCAGATACTCCGATTTCCGTGGCTACATCAATAGCTGATTCCACCAGGAAATGGGAACCTCCTACAACCATGCCCATTCCAAGAATCAATGTGAATATATTCATTCGGCGGAATTTGCCCTTGGAAATTTCCGACTCATCTGATTCAATGGTCTCTTTTTTCCAGTAAAGAAATCCTATGTAACCAATAAGCAGCGTGAATAAAACTGCTCCTTCTACGTGGTTCAGAGTTAGGTCCCATAATAGAACAGTCAGTAAAATCGTCCCGAAGAGTAAGAAAACACCGTCTCGCTGGACGAGAGTTCTACTCGTTCTTAAACTGTGGATGATGGCTGTACCGCCGAGGATAAAACCTAAATTAAATATGTTTGAACCCACGATGTTGCCGACGGAAACATCGGGACTATCCCTGAATGCAGACATAATTGTCACCACGAATTCTGGGGCCGACGTCCCGAATGCGACCACAGTCAGGCCAATTACCAGTTCCGAAATTCCCAAACGAGAGGCGATATTTGCTGCCGAATCTACCAGCCAGATAGCGCCCTTAGCGATAAAGGCAATGCTCAATAGGATAATAAGAATATCTATGAAAGTTTCCATCAACAATCAAGAGTGTACTTCAATTCTCGGACACATTCAATAAGATATGATAAAAGGAGATTCGGCTGAGTCTGATAGTCGCTGTTGGCAATAATATTATTAGAAAAGAAGATCTGATGGCGGCACAGACCACAAATTTGAGCCAAACTAAGTCAGGCATTTCTCTTTATCAGTTCGAGTAGAATATAACATAGGGAAAGCGCTCAAGCCAAATGTGAAGGCTACCTGTGGTTGCGTATTGCGCATGGAAACTCGATACAGTGAGATTTGAGGATTGCAAAAAAGGGCGAGGCCATTTGGCCTCGCCCTTTTTTATGGTTGTACGGATGAAAAACTTACGGGCTGTATTCGTCGGCTCCCATATCCACGGTACTGTTTATGATACGGTCATCGCCCTCAAAATCGTTGGTGGGCAGGCTTGGTGCCGAGTTATCGCCAACATCAATACATGGTGAAGTTGCCTGCAAATGGAAGTATAAACCGGAAGTATCCACGAACATGGGATCAGCGTCGATATTGCCCGTTCCGGTGTAACCTCCCTGCACATCACAGTAGGTGATGGTTGGTGATGAGGAGACGTTATAGATTTTGGGTCCATTGGGAGCAGAATCTCCATACAGGATGGAGTTGGTCACAGTTGGGTAGGAGGAAGCCCCATCGGAATAATTATAAATCCCGCCGCCGTATTCTGCCGAGTTCCCGAAGAAGGTGCAATTGGTCACTGTTGGAATAGTTAAAACGTTGGACATCCCACCACCTAGGTCAGTGGCGGTGTTATTGGAGAAGGTGCAGTTGGTGAGATTTGGTGAGCTCCATTCATCATTGGACATCCCACCACCATTGATAGTGGCGGTATTCCCGACGAAGATACAATTAGGGCCTGTTAACACTAATAGTCACTTTGTGATATAGTGGCTGTATGG
>CAZWIP010000148.1:0-8003 GCA_964634125.1 uncultured Dehalococcoidia bacterium | reverse complement strand
TTTACAGATTTGCAACCGTGTTGCCCCTCAATTTTCACTGGTCTATATTATGTATATCAAGACACGGCTTTTTTACGTTTATCACGTACATATACCGATTTGGCTGGGGAATTCTCTGAAGTTCGCTCGTTTATTTCAAACAAACCTGTTGCCCGAATCAAATCACCTAACTTAGTGTAGCCATAGTTTCTGGGATCAAATTCCGGCGTGAAATTTGATACATTATGACCAACATTGCCCAAATAGGCCCATCCGGTCTCACCAGCGGCATTCTCAACTGCATTTCGTAAAAGGTTCACTAACTTCGTATCACTCCTCAGTTTCGTTGTGCTAAGTGTAGTTTTACCTGTTACTGTGTCTGACTCTGTCTTACGAAGTATTTCTGTATAGATAAATTTGTCACACGCTCCAACGAACGCTTTGGGAGTCTTCTTCTCACCAAACCCCAAAACCATATGGCCTGACTCTCTAATCCTGGATGCGAGTCTAGTGAAATCGCTATCGCTGGATATTAGGCAAAATCCATCGAGTTTATCCGTATAAAGGAGATCCATTGCGTCAATGATCATGGCATTGTCGGTTGAGTTTTTTCCTGAGGTATATTCAAACTGCTGAATGGGTTGGATGGCATATTCTAATAGCAAATCCTTCCACCCCTTTAATTTTGGCTTTGTCCAGTCCCCATAAATTCGCTTCACACTAGCAGATCCATATTTGCCTATTTCCGCTATCAATCCCTCAAGAATCGCCGGCTGAGCATTATCAGCATCAATTAGAACTGCCAGTTTATTTTGCATCTGATTCTGTGTCATATAATCCTCTTTTCTTAGTTGCTTGCATTTGTTTCATTTAGGAAGACTGTATTTCATCTTTCTTAGATGATACCAAACTATGCCATTTAATGACATTGGAAGACACACGCATCTATCGAGGGCCAAATATTTGCCCTCATCACTCGGCCCTCTTATGGTTTGTGGTTGGCTCAACTAGGCTATTGGAACCGCCAGATTTTCAGTAACGTACAAGTTCTAGCTGCCTTCATACTTGAAGGAAACCTTGACTTTTGCCCTGTAAGCGCGAATCTTGCCGTTCTCAAGCTGGATATCAAGCTCAGAGATTTCAGCAATGCGAAGGTCGCGTAGAGACTTGGAAGCTAACTCGATTGCAGCCGCCGCAGCTTTTTCCCATGACTCGGTACTTGTCCCAACTAACTCGATTATCTTGTAGACACTGTCAGCCATATTGCTCTCCTTTCGCTAAGGGGGATATCTTTTTCACTACTCGTCCCCCAACCAACGCTTTTTGGTACTGGCTAGCCTATACTTTTTAATGCAAATTGTCAAGTGTTATTCTAGGAATAAAATCTACTCAGACTCAAACCATTCTATTAGGTCACTCGACCAAACGTCTACTATTGCTTCCTCTAAAGATTTTTGCCTTGGTTTTCTAACGTTAAGCCTCTTATTCAAGGTGCGATCATCATATGGTGCAAGGAATTGACATTGCCTACGAAAAGTTCGCAATGTGTTACTATCACCACCATAAATCAAATAATCCAGTTTGCCGGGATATTGCTCAAGCTGTTCCCTTACACGTCCACATACACGAGTGAAGAAGTATTCTATTTGTTTTTCACGATGCCTTTCAAAGCGCCTTTGTGAAGATCCGCCTTTCTTATGGCGTGAATGTACCAGCCCTGTGCCAACTTTGCTGGATATTCGCTTTTCTCCCTCAAACACACCTATAGCATAATCTCCCAAGCGTACAATTATTAAAGCTATATTGAATTCCCTATTCAATAAGGAATGTAACGGCTGCAAATCATAACCAGTGGACACTCTTTTTTCCTCTAATGGAAATGGGGTTCTCACCAGGAACCTGAATTGGTTACCCCAAATTAGAGCAGATCCTGTATGGGATTCACTTATCATCTCATTTAGCTCTGGAGGTACGTCACCGATTTTTGACGCGCTTATCAGCATCCCCTCTACTTCAGATGCAGGTAGCCCGGGTGGGAAATACAGGCAAACTGCTGATCCGTCGTTTGTATCAATCTCATCAAGGAAACTCAGCATCCTCGATCTGGTCATCCGCCGTTTGTGCATTATATACATTGTCTTACTACAATTTAACAAAGGTTACTCCATCACCACCCTCATCCCACTCACCAGAGCGGAACGATTTTACCAAAGGATACGAGGCAAGCATCTCTCTCACAATCTGTCGGACAGTGCCGGTTCCATAACCATGAATTATTCTTACTTCATTAAAACCAGCAAGCGAAGCATCATTGAGATACAAATCGAGTTCCGGCTCTACTTCCTCCGCCCGTTTACCTCGCAAGTCAAGCTCGATTGAACGTCGTTTTTGCTCCTGACTTCTGGTCATCTCAAATGACCTCTGTGGGCTTTTATCCTCTGGGGTGTCCACTTTCTCAATATCTGCCAGATCAACTTTGATCCTGGTGCGTCCTGCTTGAATTTCCACTTGATTGTTTTTATCAGAAATTGACAATATGGTGCCTTTCACATTTGTATCGATTACCCTTACATAATCTCCCTCAGTAACATTTTCAATAGTAGCGTCACCATCGCCCTTATCCTTTTCGGCTTGCCAGTTTTGAGCCGAAAGCTGCTCATTTACTACGCTCAATTCCCTCTTGGCCTGCTCAATACTCTCCCTCGACTTCAACTTTTTTAAATCCGATTCTGCCTCACGAATCTGTTTGTGTAGTTTGGCAGCTTCCTTGGTAATCGACTCCCTGGCATCTTTTAACACTTGCTGGTTCTGCTCTTGCAAATCCTGTAGCTCATTCTTTAACTGATCTCTAAGAACTGCTATTTCCGCCTTCTCGCCCTCTAGGGTCTCCCGAAGAGTTCTAGCCTCCTGCTTTTCGTTTGTCAGGTCTGCCAGCAATTGTTCCATTTCTTGAGAACCTTTGGGGAGCATTTCTCTGGCTGAATCTATAATTTCAAAGGATAAACCGAGCTGTGACGCTATGGCCAAAGCATTACTTCCACCTGGTATACCTAGGGTGAGATGGTATGTTGGTGTTAGTGTAACGGGATCGAACGCGAGGGAGGCGTTTTGCATTTCCGGAGTTGAGTGGGCAAAAACCTTCAACTCACCGTAGTGAGTCGTTGCAACAGAAATGGCACGTTTGGTAAGAAAGTACTTTAGAATTGCCCTCGCCAATGCAGCCCCTTCTGCAGGATCCGTACTGCCTCCCAGTTCATCTAATAGCACCAGACTTCTTGAAGTTGAGATTCGTATTATTCGGATGATGTTGCCCATGTGCCAACTGAAAGTTGATAGCGTTTGCTCTATGCTTTGCTCGTCTCCAATATCAGCAAACACCCCATCAAAAACAGGCAGACAGCTATCCTCAGAAGCGGGGATGGGAATACCCGATTGAGTCATCAGCGCCATAAGTCCGATTGTCTTAAGCGCTACTGTCTTTCCTCCTGTATTAGGCCCGGTGATAACTAGTGATGAAAAGTCCTGCCCGATCTCCACGGTCAGAGGTACTACCTTCTTTTTTATTAAAGGATGTCTGGCATTAATCAGCTTCAGTGAGTATCGCGAATTGCTACCTGCTGGTGATATGCAGGGTTCGCATGCATTTGCATCTTTGGCATATCTTGCCTTTGCCATTACCAAGTCTATTTCTGCCGAAATAACCATATTATTTTGTATTTCGGTCCCATTCGATCCAACTTCGGCACTTAGTTCCGTCAGAATGCGATTTACTTCACGTTCTTCCTCCAAGGCCATTTGCCTTAGTTTATTACCCAATTCCACTATCGACCATGGTTCTATGAATACAGTAGCTCCTGTATTGGATACATCATGGATGATACCCTGTACCGCGTGTTGCATTTCTGTTTTTACGGGGACGACATATCGGCCACCTCTCTCGGTGATGATCGTATCCTGCAATAAATTCTGGCTACTTAGCGCTTTAACCATGTTTTCTAATCGATTTAAAAGCTGGTTGCGTGTATCTTTCAACTGATAACGGAGATTTGCCAGATTTGGCGAAGCGAGGTCTAATACTTCACCCGAATCGTCTATGCACCTATCGATTTCGTGTACCACATCTGGAAGTGCAACGATATTTTTCGCGATACCCCAAAGCGATGGAACCTCACTTGACATCCTGTTTAAGGAGGTTCGCAAATTGTTTCCGGCAGCAACAGTCGCTCGAACGTGCAACAAAGTCTGGGGATCAAGAGTCTTTTCCTTTTCTGCCATTGCAAGGGCTTTGCGGATATCGACAACGGTACCTACTGAAAAGTTAGGAATCAGTGAAAGGATATAGCGTGCTTCTGCCGATTGCTTTAATGAATTCGAAACCTCTTCTATTTCAGTTGATGGTTCAAGATTCATAGCCAGCTCATGACTAATTGGAAACGAAGTAAAACCAGCCAGTATTTCCCTGACCTTTGAAAACTCAAGCATTTCCAGACTTTTGTTATCCATTGAACTTCCCTATAGTGTTCATTTTACGTAGATATTTCATTAATTTCCACTTTATATCCGCAGGTTTCAATTTTATTGGAGGTTTCTCTCTATACGAAAAGTTTATCAATAGTAGTGCAAACCCCACCCTTCTGTTGGGGTTTACACCAATATTAGAATGCAAGATAACCACCAGTTGTGCCGAAGAGCACACCAATAAAAAGAGTAGAACTTTCATCAAGTAAATTCCGTGCTGCCCTGTTTTTATCTTTGACACTCGGTTAGTACACTAAACAATACCCCCATTTTACCCAAAACAATTTGATGTATTGCCAATGTGAGATAGCGAAATGGTTATAGAGTTAATACAAGAGAATGCGGTTCCGGATAATGTATCAATCCTTGATGATGTAGATGGGGTGGCACATGACAGGATGTCCATCGAAGCACCCATGAGCAATCTTCCTGCCGAGGAGTTACAGAGATACACTGGAAACCCCGTCCTCAGACCGATTCCAGAGCATCCCTGGGAATCAAAGTATGTGCTAAATGCAGGCAGTATCAGATTGGGGCGAAAGGTCTATTTGCTATATCGGGCCTATGGTGACGATAACATCTCCCGGATAGGACTTGCAATCAGTAATGATGGTTTTTGCTTTACGGAAAGGTTGGGGGACCCGATATTTAAGCCAGTATGTGAAACTGAAAAGAGGGGATGTGAGGATCCCCGTTTGGTATTATTGGGTGAGAATATCTACATGACCTACACTGCCTATGATGGTGAAGTAGCTCAAATTGCACTCGCTTCCATTTCGGTTGATGATTTCTTGTCTTTTAGATGGGAATCCTGGGAAAGGCTTGGTTTGTTCCTTCCTGGGCAAATGGACAAGGATGCAATTATCTTCCCCGAAGAGTTTGATGGTAAAATTGCCATAATCCACCGCATCGAGCCACATATCTGGATAACTTTCTCTTCTGATCTGAGATGTCCGTGGCCCAGCAAATGTCATAAAATCCTCGCCATGCCGTCCGAGGGAACAGAATGGGATTCAAAAAAGATCGGTGCTGGTGCCCAACCGATCAAAACTGAATATGGCTGGCTGTTGGTCACTCATGGTGTTGATTACCAGAAGATATATCGATTGGGAGTAATGGTCCTTGACCTGAATAATCCTACAGAATTGATCTATCGCTCACCAAATTTTGTCTTGGAGCCATCTACTGATTGGGAACTGGGTGAGAATAACGATTCCTGGGTACCCAATGTAGTATTCACATGCGGTGCTGTACCTCTTGAAAATGACAAAGAAATACTGGATGCTGATGATGAGTTGATCGTGTATTACGGCGGTGCAGATACAGTGATGAATATTGCTACTGCAAAAATTGGCAAATTGATCCCACTTGAAACAAGAGAGTCAGTATCTAACCGCTTAGCTCCTGTTTTCTAATTCTGCACTGCATTTACTCCTCCCAATTCCTCCATAGTCACTAGCCAAAAGTGTTATAATCATCTTGATGTTTTTCCCCCTTCTCAATACAGATGACAGCGATCAATTGGTTACTCCTCAGCAAAATGGTCCTGCCTACAGTTGGGTGAATACTGCCTCCATCATCGTTCTTCTCGCTACTATTTCAGGTATGTGTTGTACCTTCGGTGCCTACTTCACATCATTAATGAACGAATTCGATTGGAGCTACACCACAACTTCAGCACTGTTCTCGCTTCATTTACTCCTTGCAGGTATTTTTTCCTTCGCAGGTATAAGGGCTTCCAAGATACTTGGGACTAAACGGGGTGTGTTCACAATAGGAGCCATCGGCGGATTTGGCCTCTTCCTCAGTTCATTTGTGGAAGAGGGATGGCAACTTTTCCTAACATTCGGGATCATATTCGCTATGAGTGCTGGTGCTATCGGCGCTATCGTTATATCAATTACCGCTGGTTTATTCAACCGTAGAAGTGGGATATCTATTGGTATTGTTAGTGTGGGAGCGGGCTTGGGTATCATTGTTATGTTCCCCATTGACACCTGGCTCGTATCTGAATACGGCTGGCAAGACACGTTTTTGATTGGCGGTATCATATCGTGGTGTTTAATTATGCCAGCATCATTATTCCTCAAAGAAACGACAACTGAGACTACTGACAAAAGCGAAAGTGAATTTTCCTCGCGCGAGCCTAATGTTGAGTTATGCTCAGAGGATCAATTGCCTTCAACTCAAGAAACCACGGATACCCGGAATAGTTTTTTGTTTTTTGGAATCTTGTTCGCTTATTCGTTTAGCCTGTACATGGTCCTTTGTCACTTTGTTCCACGGCTTGAGAGTATGGGTTTTAATAGTTTTGACGCTGGAGCTACACTTGGTCTTATGGGCGGAGCCATTATCTTCTCAAGATTGATGATAGGATTCTCTGTAGATCCACTGAAAAGCAGATCCGCTACCACTATTTTTATTTTACTCCATGCCACAGCTTTATTTTGGTTAATTGATTCTGATGCGATGTGGATGTTTTATCTTTTTGCAGTTGTTATTGGCGCTACACTTGGAGGAATAGATTTGCCGATTGTTTCTATACTCGGGAATGATATGAGCCGTTGGAAAACTGGCAACCAATCATTGTTTGTAGTTCTGGGATGGTTCCTTGGTGCGGCAACCGGACCTGTTTTTGCTGGCTTGGTCATAGATAATACCGGGAGCTATGAGTTTGCCTTTTTCTGTGGTGGGATGAGCATGGTGCTGGCAGCTATTTGCATTTGGGGCATGAAACCACATCAACGTCATGTACTTGAATCAAAAGAGGTGAATCAATGAACGAGCATACACCAACATACGATGAGGCCCTTTCCCTGTTGCATGAATTCAATGATAGTGATAGTTTACTCAACCATGCTTATGCTGTCGAAGGGACAATGCGCTATCTGGCACGCAAGCACGGTGAAGACGAAGAAAAGTGGGGGATAGTAGGGCTGGTCCATGATCTGGATTATGAACGTTTCCCTGAGCAACATTGCCACAAGACAAAAGAAATTCTTGAGGAACGGGGATGGCCTCCAGAGTATGTACGCGGAGTGATCGCACATGGTTGGGGTGCGTGCAACGATGTTGAACCACAGAGTTTGATGGAGAAAACGTTGTTCACCATCGATGAGTTAACTGGGCTTGTAACCGCAGCCGCGCTGGTTCGCCCCTCCAAGAGTGTAATGGATTTGGAAGCAAAGTCTGTGATGAAGAAGTGGAAAGACAAGTCATTTGCAGCCGGTGTAAACCGTTCAGTCATTGAGCAGGGGACAGAAATGATTGGAGTGGAATTACGGGACATTATCACTGATACCATCATGGGTATGCGAGAAGTTGCGGATCGAATTGGTCTGTGATGAAGATTTAAAATCTATAGGACGTAATGCGAGGCTTTAGCCTCGCCGTAAGCGACCCTCGATAACCGCTTGCGCAGGCAGACTGAAAATCCTAGTGTTCGTCATTCTGAGTGTAGACCGTCAGCTAAAATGGGACACATGAAAGGCCACTAAAACCGTACA
>CAZWIP010000147.1:0-8028 GCA_964634125.1 uncultured Dehalococcoidia bacterium | reverse complement strand
ATGATGCCAAAGTGTTCGGTTCAAAAAGTGTCCCATTATCGCTGGTTGCCAACACGTGACATGTTTGTAGACAAAACGCGACAAACGTATATTATAGAGGTAGGTAAGAGGAGCGATCAAAAATATGATGTAAGCGGGTTGATTGTTATTGAGCGTTGTGGGCTCAGGATTTCTTCTTTATAATACCCTTTTCCATGGCCATGGCTACAGCCTGCTGTCGGTTGCGGGCATTCATCTTTTCAAGTATCCGGCTCAGGTGTCCCTTTACTGTGTTTTCGCTGATGAAGAGTTCTTCCGCTACTTCCTTATTGGTGGTCCCACCGGCGACCAGTTCCAACACCTGTATTTCACGTTTGCTCAAGTTGGTTTCCTGATCTTCCTCCTGGGCATCTTTCTTATCTTCAAGCGAGGCGAACTCATTCAGCATCTTCGCGGCCATGGGAGCAGATATTATTACCTCGCCGGCATGAACCCGATGGATTGAGCTGATAAGGTCGTCCACGCCGATGTGTTTGGTCAAGTATGCCCGAGCACCCAATCTCAGTGCACGAAACAGGGCTGATTCTTGCTTGGCATGGGTGAGTACCATGATCCTGGTTTCTGGCGGTATCTCCTTGATTCTGTGGGTTAACTCGAGGTAAACATCCTCCGGCATATCCGCTTCAGTTATCACTATATCAGGGCGAATCGAGCTTGCCTTCTCCATAGCTTCTCGTCCTGAAGAAAAACTGGCCACCACTTCTATACCGGGGTCACGCTTAAGTATGGCGGCGAGCCCCTCCCGAAGGATCTCTCTCCTGTCAACCAGCATTACGGTTATCTTTGATCCCATTGATTCTGTACCTGAATTCGGGAAACTACTGTTCCATAATTTTACAACTGTCGGGCCTGCATAGCAAGCCGCAAAGTATTGGTACAGGGGGGTTGGTAGCATGGTGGTACTCTCGCGTGAAAAACCCTACAAACGGGGGCTATTCCGATAATGCTCGTACTGCTATTCTCATTGCTAGGGTTTTACCTGGAGGAGGCGGTAGAAGTATGAGTGTTCAACGAGTACTGGTTTTATCGGAACAGCCTGTGGTTTCTCAGGGACTTAAGCTGATTATCGAAAATGCGGGATCAGCTGAGGTTACTATAGCCCCTGATGAGGCTACAGCAGCAAGTCTTATTTCCCAATTGACTCCAAGTATTATCGTGGTTGATCGAGACGACACAGAGATGGATAGTGACCATCCGATGTTAAATGACGAGTATCCATCGAAGCTTGTGGTACTAAGTCCGAATGACGATCGAATGATAGTCTATTCCCGTCAGGATGTGCACGAAGCTACTCTTGAGAATCTTCTTGGTGCTATTCAAGAAGAGAATCTGAGTAAAAACGATTAAGCCTTGGGGTCTCCTTCTCCTCAACCATCGCAGAGGTTTTACCCAGAGTTCATTATGGAGGTTATATGTATGGCAGTAAAAGAAAAGCTGATCAAAATCGTGGGTAGCAAAAATGTCTCGGATAATCCGAAGGAACTGGAGAAGTGCTCCAGGGATTACAGTCTTTGCTCACCCCGGACACCCAACTATGTGGCTCGGCCACAGACGGCGGAGGAAATCCTTAAAATCGTACAGCTCGCCAATGAAACGAGCACACCCCTTATTCCCAGCAGTTCGGGGGTTCATCTCACCGGAGGCGCTATCCCCAACCTTGGCGGGATAATGGTAGACCTGAGCAAGATGAACAAAGTGCTGTATATCGATGAGCACAATCGGAAAACGCGAATTCAGCCGGGAGTGACTTGGTCGCAATTGCAGACAACTCTTGCCAAAAAGGGATATATGCCTTTGTTCCCTCTGGCAGCGCATCCTCAGAAATCTGTGCTTACCAGCCATCTGGAAAGGGAGCGAATCCTCATTCCGAGGTTTGAGTTCGATGAGCCTCTGTTGACTACCGAGGTTGTCTGGCCCAGAGGCGAGATATTTCGCACCGGCGCGGCTGCCGCTGGTATCGGAGAAGATACCGGCAGTGTGGCGCGAGGCGCTTTCCCTCATGGACCGGGACTCGACTGGTGGAGAATGTTCCAGGGGGCTCAGGGCACGTTCGGGATTCTCACCTGGGCGAATATCAAAATTGAGATTCTGCCTGAAGTGAACAAAGCCTTCTTCATGCCGTTTGATGACGTTTCAGAAGCCATTGAACTGATGTACCGAATCGGGCGGAAGGTAATTGGTTACGAGCTCCTGCTGCTGGATAGAATCAATCTGGCTGCCTTACTTTCGGACGGTACAAAAGAAGACATCGAGAAGCTCAAAGGTATGCTTGCGCCGTGGACGCTGATTCTTGTTTGTTCCGGTGCTCCTGTGCTACCGGAGGAACGGATCGAATATGAAGAGGAGACTCTTCGCGAGATAGCTAACGATCTGTCCCTGAGCAATGTTCAGACTTCAATTGCGGGACTTCCGGGTGTGGAGCGAAGGATAGTGGATATCCTCCGTAGCGCCTGGCCGAAAGATAAAACCTACTGGAAATGGGCCTGCAAAGGAGTATCACAGGATCTGTTCTTCCTTACCACTCTTGAAAAAGCTCCTTTATTTGTTGATGCCGTTACCAGTATTGCGGCTCAGTACGATTACCCGGTTGCCGATGTGGGCTGCTACATCCAGCCTATCGAGTCCAGCCGTGCCTGTCACTGCGAGTTCAACTTCTTCTACGATCCCTCAAACGCGGGCGAAGTTGCCAAGATCAAAGCGATTTATGAGGAAGCTGCCAGAGCTACTCTCGATTTGGGAGCGTTCTATTCCAGGCCGTACGGCATGCTGGCAGACCTGGTTTATCCCAGAGCGACCGGCTATACAATGATGTTGAAGAAAACCAAGAACGTGATTGACCCGAACAATATTATGAATCCGGGCAGGCTCTGCTTCTAATGGAGGTTATGCGAGATGTTGATTGATTTTGAAACTTATAAATGGGATGCCCAGAACTGTATCCGCTGCACCAACTGCAAGTGGGTTGATTTTATCTGGATGGCGAGTTTACGGTTTTCCAAGCTGTGCCCCAGTAACGCGAGATACTTCTTTGATTCCTATGCTGCTAACGGCAGATACGATATTGCATTAGCACTGGCGGAAGGAAGGCTGGAGGTAACTGAGGAAATACTCAAAGAGATATACACCTGCACCCTTTGTGGAGCCTGTGATGTGAAATGCTTGCGCAATGTCGGATTAGAACCATCGCAAGTGCTGGAGTGGTTGAGGCAAAAGGCCGTTGATGATGGGAAGGGTCCCATGCCGGAACACAAGGCAGTAGCGAATAAAATTTCCAAGAATAAGAACCGCTACGGTTCGGATAATAAGACCAGGGCCAAGTGGATTCCGTCCGGTGTAAAACCAGCCCAAAAAGCAGATGTGCTCTATTTTGTTGGCTGCAATTCTTCCTTTAAACAGAAACAGCTTGCACAGGCTACGGCAAAGTTGCTCAAAGCTACTGGCACCGAATTCATGGTGCTGGGCGAAAAGGAATGGTGTTGCGGCAATCCGCTTTACAGTGTCGGCTTGGTTGATCAGGCGAAGGAAGTAGCCAAGCACAATTTAGATGCAATCAAGAAATCCGGAGCCAAAACAGTAATCGCCAGTTGCGCTGAATGCTTCCAGACTCTTAAAGTCATTTACCCGAAACTGATGGGCAAGTCCACTACTGATCTGGGGTTCGAAGTAGTACACTTCACCGAATACATGGATCAGCAGATTCAGGCAGGAAAGCTGAAGTTCAAAACCCCGGTCAATATGAGAGTGACTTATCAGGACCCGTGTCGTCTGGGAAGGATGAGTGAGCCCTGGACGCACTGGGAAGGCAAACGCGGCAAGTACGGGATTTTCGATCCGCCCAAGCCGCGCCGAAAAGGAACCAACGGCGCTTACGATCCGGCTCGGAATATCTTGAGTGCCATTCCTGGTCTTCAGGTCGAGGAGATGGAACGGAGAAAAGATCAGGCATGGTGCTGTGGAGCTGGTGGGGGGGTGAAGGATGCCTATAAAGATTTTGCTCAATGGACAGCTCAGGAAAGGATAACTGAAGCCCAGGAGACTACCGGAGCCGAGGCCATCATTTCCGCCTGCCCGTACTGCAAGGAAAACTTCAATGATGCCATCAAGGCGGGCGATGAGAAAATGCAAACTTACGATATCGCCGAGATCATGCTCAAAGCAACGGGGGGTAAATAATGAGTATTTTGAAAGAGGCCTATCAGACGCTTGAATCGATTGTTGGGTCGGAGTTCGTCTCCGATGAGCCCGGTGTTCTTGAAAGTTATCGAAAGGGCGGCTACGGTAAAAACCGGCCTGCACTGGAAGGACAGGCTCTCAGACCTGGCTGTGTCATTCTGCCGGGATCGACGGAAGAGGTTCGGCAGATAATCAAAGTTTGCAATCAATACAAAATTCCTTTTATTCCCATCGGCTGTTTCGGGATTACCACTCAGGCGCCGAAAGTACCGGATGTGGTCAGTATCGACTTGAAGCGGATGGACTACTTGGAAATCGATGAAAAGAACATGTATGCGACCGTCGGTCCGGGCGTTATTTATGCGCAGCTTCAGGCCGAGTGTCTGAAGAGAGGTCTGGCAACAGAAGGCCCCGGATGCGGTGTTGGCGCTACGGTTATCGGGAATCACCTCAATGCTGGAGTGGGTCCGCTGGAATACCGCATGGGCTGGGCACAGCGGCGCATGCTGGGAGTCGAGTGGATTCTGCCCGATGGCGACATCGTCACTCTGGGATCAACCTCTCAGGATGACGAAGACTACTTCTGGGGTGAAGGTCTTGGACCTGATCTTAGAGGTGTTTTGAGAGGTACTTTCGGATGGCAGGGAGGATTGGGCATCGTCACTAAGATGGCCACCAAGCTCTTCCCGTTCCCGGGACAGGAACTGGAGCGCACCGGCGTTTCACCGCAGACCGGATTCAATCTGCCGCCTCATCTTATCAAATGGATCAACGTATTCTATTCATCCATCGAGGAAGCGGCTAATGCCATGTTTGAGCTCTCCAAAGCTCAGGTTGGAATGGCGCTGATGACCGCTCCCTTCACTTGGCGGTATTTCTCCAAGGCAGAATCGAAGGAATCATTCCATCAGCGATGGCATGCCGACCTGCCCAAACTGGAAAAGGATAATCCTCACATGATGCGAATCATGCTGGTAGGGCTTGCCGGGACGCGGCAGTTGGAATATGAAGAGAGAGTGGTCCGGGACGTTATCGGACGTATTGGCGGTGACCTGCGAGAGGGTCGGCCATTCGATGAATCGTGGATCAACAACGCGGATGCGCACCGCATCATGTTCCCCGGAGGAGCCGAGACATCCATGAAGTTCCACTTCGATTCGCTCGATGCCTCCATGGAACTGGCCAAGGCAGCCGCTGAACTGAAGAGGAAATATACCCCGCCATTGCTTGCTGATTATGGCATTCCGGGATGGCTGCAGATGGGTGATTTCGGGCATGTGGCCTTCTGCGAGATATTGGTCTACTATGATCCCACTACTGATCCCAACGATTGCTACCAGCACGAGGTCGGATTTGTGGAGTCGGTGAGGCAGGATCTTGATTTGAGGGCTTATTGCGGGTTACAGGGTTCTTATGGACCGGAGCCGCAGATTATCGGGCCAGCCTATGGTAACTATCATCTCAAGGAAAAGGAACTCCAGGAAGTATTCGACCCGAATGGCATTTCCAATCCGCCGAGGCCACTGGATTATGCCTTTGGAATAGATTTGGATATAGATTTAAGTCCTATGGATAAATACAAGAAGAAGACGAAGAAGAAATAAACACAGAGATTTTGGAGTGCGGTAGTTCAACTACCGCGTGAAAAAGCGGCAGCACATCTGCCGCAATCCAAAGTGGCGTCCCTCTCACTTAGAGGGAGAGGTTAGGTGAGGGTGCGATGCATTTCACCCTCCCTTCAATAGAGGGTGGACAGGAAAATATCGGAGGCATTTAATATGGGAAGCGTAACTGACGAATTTTATAAAGAAGCACTAAAAATCGTAGGTGAAGCAAATATCACCGCCGATAAGGAAGATATCATTGTCTATTGTCGGGATGAAGTATCGCAGGCATTGAAATCCTATATGGCAGATTATGCCGTAATTCCTGAAAGCACCGAACAGGTTCAGGCCATCGTCAAGCTGGCGAATAAGCTCAATGTGGCACTGTATCCCTACTCTTACGGGACAAACTTGAGTGGAGGTACATCACCCCGGAAGGGTGGCGCCATGGTCGTCATGCGGAAGATGAACCGGATATTGGAAATCAACGAGGAAACCAAGACGGCCACCATCGAATCTGGGGTCACCTGGTCCAAGCTGATATTCGAAACCGGCAAAGTTGGACTGGAACCATTACCGCTGGGCGGTGGCCCGCATACAGGTGGACCGATTGGTAACTACAGCCTTGGTGGCGGCCCTACCGGTGCCATAGATTTGAACGAAGTGGTCTCCCTTGAAATCGTGCTGGGTAATGGTGAAGTATTGCGAACCGGTTCAGCGGCCTTCCAGGGACATGAGAAGATCAATCCCTATTTCCGCATCGCCTGGGGGCCTAATCTAACTGAGCTATACCGCGGAACGATGGGTTCTTTTGGAATCATCACCAAAATGATTCGTCGTCTTTATCGCATTCGTCCCATAGAAGAACCGATCCAGATTGGCTTTCCTGATCTTGCTACCTGTGTCGAGGGTATGCGAAAAGTAGTGGAACTGGGGATCTGTAAACAGGTCACCGGGCTGAATCGAATTCAGGCTGCGGCCATCGCGTCAGACTCCGACCTTATTAAGGACCCGGTGGAATACAAGAAACTGGAAGACTCAATGGCTGCCTGGTTGATGGTAGCCAGGATAAGTTGCCATAACGAGGATCAGGCAAACGTATATCGTAAGCTAATCAACGATGCTATCACCAAAGCAGGCGGTGCCCTGGTGCAGTATGAAGGTAAGTCTCAAGAGAATCTCAATCAACTCTGGGGCGGCAGTTCTGTAGCAGCTTGTCATTACCTGCGTCACGAACCAAATTTGATGGCCTTCTTCTATGTGCCGCCTTCGAAAATAGTGGGCGCGTATGAAAAAACTATGGAAATCGTCAAAAAACTGAACTATCCCATGACGTCATTTTCAGGTGATGTGTATGAGCCGAGGATGTACCTGGCACCATGGGAAAGGACGGAAACATTCATGATCGAATTCGATGTCGAGTTTGATCCGTTGGACGAGGAATCGATTAACAGATTCCGTCAGTTCATGGGGATGTTTTTTGAAGCCACAATTAAATATGGTTCAGCGCAAGCCAGCGCCGGGTTTTTCCGTAATTTTGAACAGGGCTTGCTGCCATCTTATTCGAAGCTTTTGAGAGATATCAAGAATGCTACGGACCCGAATCATGTTATGGCGCCAGCCGCGGTGTTTAAGGATATTTAAGATAAATTCCAAATGTCAAAGTTCAAATATCAAATGAGTAGCCACAAAGGCACAGAGACACTAAGAATAGTTGGTATTAGGATATCTTTAACAAATTCAACACTTTGTGCCTTAGTGTCTTAGTGGCAGATTTTTGGTTCCGGGCACCCCCGCCATAGCTGTGCGAAGGAGGACTTGTCCGGGTTAGGAGGAAACCGAATGGCATTAGAAGATCTAAAAGAACATATCTACCACTGCAGTAAATGCGGTTCCTGTCGGGTGGCCTACAGGCAGAATCTGCCCAGTTGCCCGGCTGGTGAGCATTTTGGTTTTGACTCGTACTATTCGATCGGGCGGACGGCCATTGCTCGCAGCATCCTCGAAGGTGATATCGAATGGAGTGAAAAGGTGCGCGACCGTGTATACAACTGCACTTTATGCGGCACCTGTGAAGCGCATTGCTACGAAGCGATGGGACTGCATCCGCTGGAACTGTTTATGGAGATGCGCCGGGAACTGGTCAATCGTGGTCTGGGCCCGATGCCGGCCTCTATGCCCTTGGTTGAGAGCACCAAAACGCATGATAACC
>CAZWIP010000146.1:0-8065 GCA_964634125.1 uncultured Dehalococcoidia bacterium | reverse complement strand
TTGCGCTATTATAGCGCAGTAAGATACGTAAACGCAATTGGTAAAATCGTCCCAATATAACAAAAAAAGAGGGGGTATTTGCCCCCTCTTTTCTGCAATATAAGCAACGGATAATTCCTAGAGATTAATATTTGAATACTTTCTCCAGGGGCGTGCTTCTTCTTTGTTCTCCAGTATGTCCAGTGACATGTTGATATATTTGCGGGTTTCAGCAGGATTTATAATACCATCGACAAAGCCGCGCTCAGCAGCACAGTAGGGATTTTCATACAATTCACTGTACTCCGCTATCCGATTAGCCTGGGTTTCAGCAGGGTTTTCAGAATTCTTGATTTCTTTGGCGAAAATAACGCTGGCTGCTGTTGCTGCTCCAACAATGCTAATTTGGGATTGCGGCCATGCCCATACGAGGTCAGCCCCGATAGCTTTGTCCAGCATGCCATAATGGGCACCGGCGTAGGACTTGCGCAAGATGATCGAGATCAAAGGTACGGTGGCGTCGGACCAGGCGTAGAGCGTCTTGGCCCCATGGCGCAGGATGCCGCGCCAGTCGGCGTCGGAGCCGATGATGAAGCAGGGACAATCCACTAGCGTGACGACCGGGATATTAAACAGGTCGCAGGTTCGTACAAACCGCGCGAGCTTGTCTGCGGCATCGATATCCAGCATACCAGCTTTCTGCATGGGTTGGTTGGCAACTATCCCAGTCGGACGGCCATTAAAACGGGTAAATCCTGTAATAAGGTTTGTAGCATGATATTTTAACGTCTCAAAGAAATACCCATCGTCCACGATGCGGTTGATGATTTCGAACATATCGAAGGGCCGAAACTGCTCAACAGGTATAATCTCGTTAAGTTCGGGGATCTCCCTATTGGGATCGTCCTTCGTTTCAATTCTTGGTGGCGGATTTGTGTATTTGTTGTTATTTTGCGGTAAGAGTGCTAAAAGCTCCTTGCACTTATCCATGCAATCTTTGTCATCTTCAGCCACTACATGTGTCTGCCCCGACTTTACAGCATGTGCTCTCCAACCGGAAAGCTGTTCGAGAGTTATTTCTTCACCAATTTGAGTCTTTACGAAAGCAGGACCGGCGATTCCCATGTAACCGGTATCCCTGCACTGGATAAGAAAATCTTGCATGATAGGATGATAGGCCTGTCCACCGAGGCAGGGTCCCATCAAAAGGGCAATCTGCGGGATGATACCTGATGCTCTTATCTGGGAATTGAACAGCCAGCCGTAGGATTCCAGCGTATCCATTCCCTCCTGTAATCTGGCGCCTCCAGAATCGTTCATGCCTACGAAAGGCCAACCTTTTTCCTTGGCAAAATCGACGGCTCGGGAGAATTTTCTGCCATGGCCCTCACCGAATGTGCCAGCCATGGTGGTGTAATCCTCAGCGGCTACTACAACGTATCGTCCATTGACCTTTCCGAAACCCGTGATGACACCCTCTGCCGGAATTTCTTTTGAGTCCAAGCCGAAAGCCGTTGTGCGATGTTTCACAAACATGCCTATTTCGGTGAAAGTACCCTTATCGATGAAATAGTCGATCCTTTCACGGGCAGACATTTTGCCGTCTTTGTGTTGCTTCTCAATACCCTTCTCACCACCCATTGCCAGGATTCGGTTTTTCTTTTCTTCGTACTCTCGATAGACATCAGCATGTGTTTTCTGTGCCATATGGATTTTGTCTCCTCTTTATTTTATTGTAACGTTAATCAGTTTTATCAGTGTTAATAATCTTAGCAAATCGGCGTTTGCCGACTTTGATTATCATTCCGTCTATAATTTCAATTATCATCTTATCTCTAATGTACATTCCTTCTTTGTAGATATACTCTTGGCCATCAGGGTAAATAATTTTGATAGCCCCCTGATTTATCAGTCTCTTTGCGTCAGAATTGCTCTTTACGATACCGTAATGACTTAAGATGTGTGCAAGGCCAACAGGACCCATCACTATATTTGAGACATCTACTGTGATTGCCTCAAGCAAATCAGAAGATGAGCGTTCGATGCTAGGGTCGATATACTCATCAAATGAAATTCGAATATCTTGTATGTCGTCTGGCACTCTCCGCATTTGAAACTGTTTTTCAAACGCCGTTTGCGCTACATCGGCAGCCTCTACGTCATGAAATTCCACAACAATCTCATGGGCCAGTCGTTTCTTAAGGAACATGGGATTGATAGAATCCGTTGATAGTGCTTTTCGATACTCGTTCAACTCGTCATCTGGGACATCGGTGATCAGCTCGAAATAATCCATAATGAGATCATCAGGAAGGGACATCACCTTGCCATACATTTCGTTGGGAGGATCATCAACGGCGATGTAATTATCCAAACTCTTGGACATCTTCATTTTTCCGTCGGTTCCAACCAGAAGCGGAGTGAAAAAAACATGCTGCGCAGGTTGCCCCATCATCTGCTGTAGTTCTCGTCCCATGAGACAGTTGAACTTCTGATCTATTCCTCCGAACTCCACATCCGATTCGATCATTACAGAATCATAAGCTTGAAGAAGAGGATACATGAGTTCAGTGATCCCGATAGGGTGTCCCGCAGCATACCTTTTGGAAAAATCGTCTCTGGCCAGCATTTGGGCAACGGTGAACTTGCTCGTGAGACTGATTATATCTTCCAGTTTAAAATTGCCAAACCACTCGCTTTGCCAGCGAACTTCGGTTTTTTCGCGATCTACCACTTTAAAAAACTGCTTCATGTAGGTTTCGGCATTGGCCCTGACCTCTTCTGCGCTAAGCATGGTGCGCATTTGCGATTGGCCGCTGGGATCGCCGATCTGGGCTGTCCAGTCACCAACAATGAGCACCACTTGATGCCCGAGGTCCTGAAACTGACGGAGCTTACGGAGACCAACCACATGGCCAAGGTGAATATCGGGGCGACTGGGGTCAAAGCCTTCTTTCAGACGCAAGGGCTTGCCTGTTTCCAGCATGCGTCTGAGGTCTTCC
Source organism: uncultured Dehalococcoidia bacterium (assembly GCA_964634125.1). Lineage (GTDB taxonomy): Bacteria > Chloroflexota > Dehalococcoidia > SZUA-161 > SpSt-899 > JABMQN01. The sequence continues at coordinate 5,084 of CAZWIP010000146.1, read as the reverse complement.
TCAACAATAACTTCAGTTACACCGCGTGTGAGTATTTTATCAAGTTCTCTAGTCATCAGGTTATATTGCGATAGCTTGGTTCGATGGGCATCTCTCTTGCCAACTTTACATCTGCATCGATCTGTTCTTTCAACTTCTCAAGTGATTCAAATTTCATTTCGCCCCGTAGGCGTTTGATGAATTTAATGCTAAATTCTTTTTCATACAGATCGTCATTAAAATCTAGAATGTGAGTTTCAATTGTTCGTTCTCCGGGACCAAACGTAGGCCTGCGACCAATATTTGTAACTGCGCGAAAAGCCTGGTCTCCGATATAAGCTAAGGTGATATAAGTGCCATCAGCCGGTAAAGCACGATTTCTAAGTACGCTCAAATTAACTGTAGGAAAACCGAGCAACTTCCCTCCACGATGGTCCCCGTGAACTACTGTGCCACTCAATCTGAATCGTCTTCCCAGTAGTTGAGTGACATTTCTAATAGTGCCTTGTGATAGTGCCTGACGGATAGCAGTGCTGCTCACTATCTGTTCACCCAGTTTAACTGATGAGACAACATCGACCGAAAAGCCAAGTTCTTCACCAATAGAGCGAATGACATCCGTGGTTCCATCTCTACCGCGTCCAAGAGCAAAATCCGGACCAATAACCATCGCTTTAACCCTGATGTGCTCTTTCAGAAGGGTAATAAAATCTCTCGCACTAAGCTCTGCAAGTTCTTGTGTAAACGAGAGAACTATTACATGATCAATGCCAAGTTCCTTGATGAGCTCTACTCTCTCTTCGAGGCTTGTGAGATAAGGCAATTCAGTCTGAGGATCAAGCAACGCTTTCGGACTCCAGCTAAAGGTTATAACGCCGCTCACAAGTCCGGCTTCATCAGCCTTTGCTTTCAGACTGCGAATAAGATGCTGATGACCTGGATGCACGCCATCGAACACCCCGATGGTTATCGCCATCTCGTGCTGGGGTTGTACTTCTTTAAGTTCGTCAACAAGGCTCATTGCTGCTTGTCCGAATACTCAGAAATCGGGACTACATTCCTAGTGAATTATAGGGGTTTCAGGAGATGGTTTCAAGTGAACGGACGTTTTAGGACTTACCTTTTAAAGATGACATGAGATAGGCTGGAAGGTATTTGCCGAATAAATTTCGCCATGGACCTAAGCGCTTCAACCCATCTAACACTAATTCACCATGCCAATCAAAGGATCGATAGGAAGAACTGAGCATAGACTCATGAATATTGTTATCGCGAACTACGTTAAATATGCTATTGATTCGCTTGTCTGATAATCTGTTATAGAATGACCGCGCCAAGTATTCAGTTCTAAGTTCTTTCCCCAGTTTTGCTTTCCACAGTTTTTCATATCGAGCGAGACGTCTTCGGGAGAAATTATTCGTACTTAATGATTGATCAAGAACATCAGCGGCAAAGTCAGCGCATATCAAACCGAAATAAATCCCTCCTCCAGTTGTTGGCTTGGCTTGCCCTGCGGCATCACCGACTACCAACATTCGATCACTGTAGGTACGAGGTAAAGTTTTTTGAGGAATTCCTCCGAACCAAATATTCACATTATTATCTACAACCTTGCCCTCTGAAACAAGTTGAGATAGCAGTTGATTCAAATACTCCCCAGGCTTCTCCTTTGCACCAAGCCCAACTCTTGCCCTGCTATACGTAATCGGGACAAGCCATGCAAAGAAACCAGGAGCAATCGCATGGCTGAAATATGCTTCTACCTCATCAATACCGTTTGTTTCGACCTCACACTGAGCTCCGAGGACGAAATTTTTGATTCGACCTAACCCTAATTTCGAAGGTATGGTTGATCCAAAACCGTTTGCAATGACTACGGCCCTACTACGATAACGGGCCATAGTCCCATTTCGATCGACATCAACTGTAACGTTGTCATTAGAAATCGAAACATCATTTACCTTACTACTCAGAAAGAACTCAGCTCCAGAGTCCTGAGCCCTCTTAGCCATCCATCGATCAAACTCGACTCGATCTACGATGTATGCTTGTGCATCATCTTTACTTACTCTGATGAATTCACCGGATGGGGCAAACAGTTTGGCTGATTTAGCTTCCTGCAAGACACAACTTGGATCGACATCAAACAACTCTACACACTCTCGGCCAATAATTCCTGTACAACAAAGCTTATTCCCGATTTGCTGGTGCTTTTCAAATACCGCCACTCGATACCCAAATGTAGCCAATCGGTAAGCTACCCGACTTCCGGCAGGCCCGGCACCAACTATCAGAACATCATATTCGTTCATTCAATGACACCACGCTTGAAGAACCGCATTACTTGCCGATGTGCCAACAATCGGAATCCAATGGGAATCAAGATAATCAGCCCAATGATTTCGGTTATATATGACTTAGGTCTTGTTGTCATGCTTTCCCATATCAAACCCATAAAATCGCTTACATCTTCATCGGGAAAGCTTATTCCGTCCAAGGGCCAGAACAGTGTATGTGGCGCGTTCCACATTTCGTCGAAAATGAGGTGTGTTGCACAGCCAAACGACAATACAAGAATTCCAGTCTTTCCATATCGCCGATAGCGATAAATCCCAATAGAAAAAATAATCAGAAAGAATAACAACGTATGGCAGATTATCCGGCCATTATCGAAGGTATCACCAAAGAGATAGATACCTATCAGCTTATCAATATCAGGTAACATCGAGCCCAGCAGAACCAGCCGATAGTCTATCTTTCCGGCAATTGGAGCTAGTCGAAAGGCTTTCGCTGAACTTTTTGCATCATCACCTATTCCGGACGATGCAGCTCTCTTGGAAAGAACCTTATCCAATCCATAAGCTAAACCTAAAGTTATACCAGTATGACCAAATAACAGCATTCGTTTAGTATGATTTAATAATGATCGTTATTGAACAGTTAAATCATTCTCCGATTATTTGAAACACGATTTCCCTCATCCGGGCACGATTGTCAAAATCTATAAGTATAACTTGTTGCCAGGTACCCAGGATAAGGATTCCATCATTAAATGGTATGGTTAAAGATCCCCCCAACAACGAAGCCCTCACATGAGCATGCCCATTTCCATCTCCCCAACGTTTATCGTGACCGTAGGGAATTCCCTGTGGTGCCACACGCTCAAAAAATTCCTTCAGATCAGATACGAGACCAGGTTCATACTCAACAGTAGTGATCCCGCAAGTGGAATGTGCCACAAATACAGTCACGGTACCGGCATTTAGTCCACTATCTCTAACAGCATCGGCTGCATGGTGTGTAATATCTATGATATCGCAATTACCTCTGGTTTGTACCCGAGCGTTCTGCATGCTGATCATGATTGCCCTCCCTTTATATGCTCGAAGATAGCTAATTATATCAGGTCTTGTAATGGTGGTATAATTCGCTTATGGACTTCTTCGAGACCGTTCACAAAAGACGCAGTATTCGCCACTTCACCGATGACCCGGTTCCCGATAACGACCTAATGGCGATGATTGAAGCTGCACGACTTGCTCCAAGTCCGCGCAACGAGCAGCCATGGCATTTCATCGTGATACGTGACCAGCAGGTGATATCCAATCTAAGAGACATCGTTAATGCACTTCTCGATGGCCAAATAAAAGCAGCCGATAGTAAAGCACGCAAGAAAGCATTGAAGAACAAGCGGTTTGGCGCTACTAACGTGTTCGATGCACCCGTTGTTGTGGTCGTATTGACCAAACCTTTCCCCAAAGCCGATCCAAAAGACCAACCGATTTTCAATCAGGGCTTGCAGGGAGTTTCGGCTGCCATAACGCAATTTCATCTTGCAGCTACCGCACTGGGATATGGTGGATGCTGGGTAGTTCTTCCACTAGAACTGGCCCAATTTGAAATCGAGTCGGTATTAAGAGTGCAGAAGCCGTGGTTCGCGGTAGCCCTCCTTTCAGTGGGAGTACCTGCAAAAGAACCCGGGAAAATCAAACGCAAACCTATCGAGGAGATCGTAACCTTCGAATGAAAATCCTTGGGATAGAAACCTCCTGCGATGAAACCGCTGTAGCAGTCGTCGAAGATGGCACGAATATTCTCTCGAATGTCATTGCTTCTCAAGTGGAGATCCACAGCCGATACGGTGGCATTGTTCCTGAAATAGCTTCGCGCCAGCACTTGTTAGCTTCAATCCCGATTCTGGCAAAAGCTCTTGAGGATGCCAATGTTCAACTTCAGGACATCGATGCAATTGCAGTCACTAACGGTCCCGGACTTGCCGGATCACTGGTGGTTGGAGTAAATCTGGCAAAATCGCTTGCCCTGGCCAGTGATCTGCCACTGATATCGGTGAACCATCTGGAAGGACACATTTATGCTAACTGGCTGGATACAAAGAACACCCCTCAATTCCCTCTTCTTTGTTTGATTGTCTCAGGTGGTCATACCGATTTAGTCTTGATGACGAATCATGGAAAATATGAGCAACTGGGCAGAACCAGAGATGATGCTGCGGGTGAAGCTTTTGATAAAGTTGCCAGATTGCTAGGATTGGGTTATCCGGGAGGGCCCGTAATTGAGAAGGCAACTGTTGGGGTTAAGAATCCTCGTCGATTACCACGAGCCTGGTTGAAAGGGACTGATGATTTTAGTTTCAGTGGATTGAAGACAGCCACACTTCACATGGCGCGGGATTTAGAAATCATTGCTGATGAGCCATCACCTGCCAGTTACAAGATAGCTGCAGAGGTCGCTGCTGGATTTCAAGAATCGGTGGTAGATGTACTTGTGACTAAGACATGCGAAGCAGCTCAGAAATGCGGTGTAAAGCAGGTACTATTGGCTGGAGGAGTAGCTGCCAATACTATGTTACGTGAGACCATGATTAAACGAACTCCAGTACCTATTTCTATTCCTAACCCGATACTCTGCACGGATAATGCAGCCATGATCGCTTCATGTGGTTATTTTCGATTTGTGGAAGCAAAAACCTGCGATTGGGACCTGGATGTCAACGCTAATCTAAAATTGGTCTGAAAGAAGGGGGGCTCTTCATCATCTACTGAGCAGATTCTGTTCAACTAGGCAGAAATATAATATTACTCCGG
>CAZWIP010000145.1:0-8166 GCA_964634125.1 uncultured Dehalococcoidia bacterium | reverse complement strand
ATCTATTTCGCTCTGATCAACGATGCGCTGCTTAGTGTGAACACGCCCTAGTTAACAAATGGAGGTGAAACAGTGATAATCCGAAACAGAACAATAATCTTGATGTTAGTAGCTTTGCTAATAATAGTCCCTTTGATAGCTGCGTGTGATGATGATGAGACAGAGGAGCCTACATCTGTTCCTACGGCACCTGCAACTGAGCCAACAGCACCTGAACCGACACCGACAGTTGCGCCGACTGAACCAGTAGAGGATATAAAGATTACCATAGGTGCATTAACAGACATGACTGGACCGGCGGCAAATGCGATTATTCCGGTTGATAAGGGTTTAGAGGACGTCATACGGTATTTCAATGACAATAACCTTATTCCCGGTGTTGAACTTGACTTAGTTAAATATGATGGCCAGTTTAATCCGGCGAATGATATACCAGGATACCAGTGGTTAAAAGAACAGGGCGCTGATGTCATCAGCACCATCGTATCTTCGGCAGCGGTTGTGCTTAAACCGACGCTGGAAGACGACGAGATGGTGATGTTCTCGCTGGTCACCAGCGATGAAGTGATCAATCCTCCAGGGTGGGTATTCAGCAGCAACGTCAGTGGGGAACCATACAAATACACCCTTCTGAAGTGGCTGGCCGAAAATGATCCGGATTTCCCGCAGGACAGGCCTGCCAAAATAGGATCTGTCGGCAACCTGGGTGAATATGCAGCGACCCAGGAGAAAGGTCTTCGAGAATACTGCGAGGCAAATACGGACCAGTTTGAATGGGTAGATGGTTTTATGCTTGGTTGGGAAACGGTGACATTCGGACCTGAGGTGACGGCACTCATGGATTGTGATTACATCTTCCCACCGTCAACCGGATTTTTTATCGGGGCATTTATAGGAGAATACAGGGATGCTGGTGGAGAAGCCAAGTTTCTCTGGGATGACGGCCAGACAGCGTATCTGGGCATGATAGTCGATGCTGTTGGCTGGGATGCCATCGATGGCTCCATTGTCAGTCTGCTGAATGGATGGTGGACGGATGATTTTGAGATGCCAAATCTGGCCAACCAGGTTGTGAATGAGTATCGCAGCGATGAAGCTGATCAAATGAGATGGGCAGGTATATCCTACTTCGGCGGATTCATGCAGAGCTACATGTCAGTCAGTATCATAGCTGAGGCTATAAACAGCGTCGGGCCGGAGAACTTCAATTCTCAGGTACTGTACGATACCGCAGAATCATTTTCCATGACCCCCGAAGGCGGAGCACTATGGGACTTCAGCCCTACCAAGCGATCGGTCACGAATGCTATCGGTGTATATCAGGTTAGCGCAGAAGTGCAGGATCTGGTGAGGGCTGATCCCGATTGGGTGCCGCTTATATATGAACCTTAGAAAACCAGATAAGTAAAATAGCAATTATAGCTGTGTATCAGTGTATCCTCGTTTTGACTAACATTACGGGGATACACTAGATGTGCAAATCGTTTCGATCAAGCCTTGGGAAAAGTGCATACAAGTTTCGTATTGTTCGAGTTCTTTATGTATTAGTCAGGTTGACTAATTACACATTCTTGGGCAAGTTATAGGGCTATTTGAGCTCTGTGGCACGGGATGTGGAACAGGTTAAGTGTCTAAAGGAATGTCTGCATAATCAACAAAATATATTGAACGTATATCTATTGAAATCCTAAATAATACCGAGAGGTGAACGAAATGGCACTAAAAGCTGGATTTATTGGGTTGGGCGATATTGGACTTCCGATGGCCAAAAACGTGGTGACGAAAGGTTTTGAAACGACGGTTTGCGGCCATGTGCGACGTGAACCGATTGAGGAGATGGTAGGGCTTGGTGCCAAAGAGGCCCCGAATCCGAAAGGAGTAGGCGAGAACTCCGATGCCGTCATCATCATGGTTCAAAATGATAAGCAGGCTGAAGAAGTCATATTTGGTGCTAATGGATTACTGGAAGGTTTGAAAGATGGGTCCGGTATACTCCTGATGGGCACTTTCGCTCCGGCGTTATGCCGAAAAATCGCCGAGGCGGGTGCACCGAAAAATATTGATGTCTTTGATGCCCCGGTTGTGGGGGCCCGCATGGGAGCGGAGGCAGGAACCCTCGGTATTAGCGCAGGTGGAGATGAGGGAAAGCTGGAGAAGTATCGTCCATTACTGGAAACAATGGGTACGATCACCTATTGCGGTTCGTTGGGAATGGGTCAGATAGTGAAAATTGCCAACAATATGTGCGCTATCGGGAATTCGCTGCTGCTGGCTGAAGCTGTTAACTGGGGGATCTCCAATGGCGCTGATGAGGAAATGTTGATCGAACATATAAAGATCGGTTCTGGTAACAGTTTCAGTGCTCAAAACTGGAATTGGCTCAAATGGATGTGGTCCGATCCGCCACCGCCTACGTATTTCGTCGGTGCAAAAGACATGAGTCATGCACTGAGTATTGGACTTGAAGTACGGCAGCCTTGCCCCATAAGCGCTCTTTTGTGCGAGATTCAAAAAGGTCCGCCACCGAAGATTCTTGAAAAATAACTGCGATACTTTGGTATTGGTCCTTGAATGAAAAACCCCTCTATCGGGTTGTGGTATGCGCACATTTTTCCTGTTAGATTTAATATAATCGTGCATTACTTGTAGATGGCTGTAACAAAAACAGATCATCGGATAGTTACAACCAGAGTAGAAGTTTTGTTGAGAAAAGGAGGCACTGGTGATTCCAATAATTGAATTTCAGGAGCGATCTTTGACTGGCCCGGTGATGAAGGGTGATGACTTCGATATGGAGTTCTCGATGAAGGTTCGAGAACTGGTCAAGAAATATGATATCAAGTACAACCCTGAGGAACTGGTTGTCGATGATGATACTGCGGATAAGGTTTTCAAGGCAGGTGTGGATCTGCTGGCGGAGTTAGGTGTTTTTCATATGGACACTGAACGTGTCGTCCAGTTCACCAAAGAAGAAGTCGAAAATGTCGCCAGAGAACGCCGGGAGAATCCAGGCAAGCATACCTTCGGCTATGGTAAAGATGAGATAACCGTTGAATACCGTACCGGGGCGGATACCCGTCCACCTACGCTTTACTCGGGACCCTGGGGAGTCGCCAAAGAAGAATGGTTCTCACAATATGTGCAGTCGTTTGTGCAGGAGGAGACCGTTGAGGCTTTGGGGATTTGTGCCGGGGTTGGCAAGATCGGGGATAGAGGTGTAAAAGCAGGCACGCTATCTGAAATGCACGCCGGTTTTTGGGAGCAGGCCAAGATCAAGGAAGTGCTCAACAAGATTGGCAGGCCTGGCATGCATCTGGGTCTACTGGCAACCGTCAGTACCCCGGCTGGAATTATGCCTATGATTAGAGATGGCGTACGAGGCCCTCTCGATACGCATATAGGGGTTCATATTGTACCGGAGCAGAAGTTCAACTGGAACCAGCTGGTACTGGCCCAGTTCTGTCAGGATCGGGGCATTGTCCCCTGGCAGAGCGCCAATTCGATGATTGGAGCTCTATGTCGCAATCCTGAGGATACGGCAGTTACTCTGATCGCTAATGAGCTGGGGCAGATGAGTTACGGACACGGTCCGTTATGCAGTCTGTGGGCCAGCCATCTTGATGGCAGGTCGGCAACGTGGCAGAGTCAGTGGGCCTATAGCGCAGCGGCACGTGCTTCGGAGAGGAACATCAAAGTGGCAGTTGGCGGGTGCGCTTCCGGTGTGCTGGCCAAGACGCCGTATACGTTACTACAGGGCGCAGCAATGGTGGCGTTGTATACTGCTAGCGGATATACCTATGGCTGGATTTGTGGAAATACCGGAATAGAGGCTCGATATCTCGGAGAAGTGATGAAAGGCATGGCCGGCATGGAGCGTCAAAAGGCTAACGAAGTGATTAAGAACATCATGAAGGCCATGGAGTCGCACGCCGGAGAAGTCAAGGGGAACACGACCAAATTCATTGAGATGTACGATCTGGATACGGTACAGCCTAAACAGGAATATGTGGATTACCTTGAACGTGCCAAAGAAGAACTGGCGAAATGCGGCGTGCCGTATAGTTAGGCTTCTGAGTGATATGGAGTGCGGTAGTCGAACTACCGCAGAAATAGGAGCGGCAGTTCAACTGCCGTAGTCCAAATGATGTTCGAGGAGAAGTGGTAAATGGCAGAAAAACCTCAAACATGGGATATTGAAACGGATGTCCTCGTTGTGGGGACAGGTGGTTCCGGGCTTGTAGCAGCCATCATCGCTCATGATGAAGGTGCGAAAGTGACGCTGATTGAGAAGACAAACGTAGTAGGTGGAACAACGGCTGTTTCGGGTGGAATTCCCTGGATTCCCAACAATCATCATATGAGTGAGGTGGGTGAGACCGATTCGAAGGAAGAGGTGTTCACATTCATGAAAACTCTCGCTCAAGGGCGTTCGGATGATTCACTCATTGAAGCCTTCATCGATAACGCTCCTCAGATGCTGAAGTATTTGGAAGAAAACACCGATTTCAAATGCGATGCCCTCCAGATGCCTGACTATAAAGCTGAAATTGACGGGGGAAAGAAGAAGGGCCGGAGTGTAGGGCCTCACACTTTCGATACGAACCTGCTTGGCGATTCAATAGGAAAAATAAGGCAGAGTCCGGTTGCGATCATGCCCATTGCCTGGGCTGATTATGAAGCGGGCGGCCATGGGATAAACTATATCAATAATCTTGATTTCGAAATGATTATGGACCGGGCGGCCAGGGGCATAGTCGGAATGGGCATGAGTACCGTCGGGCAATTGTATAAAGCATGCCTTGACCGAGGTATCGAGCCGTTACTGGAAACGCGCGCTCAGGAGATCATTCTTGATGATGGTAAGGTTGTGGGGTTGAAGACCGAACGTGAAGGAAAGGATTTCTACATTTGGGCCGAAAAAGGGGTCATTCTGGCCACCGGCGGATTTGAGTGGAATGAAGAACTCAAAACAACTTTCCTGCCCGGGCAATATACCCTGCCTTTAAGTCCTCCCTGTTGTGAGGGCGATGGACTGAAAATGTGTATGGCTATCGGGGCTCAACTGGGCAATATGAGCGAAGTCTGGGGTGTGCCTTCAGTCTTCATGCCGGGTGAAGAATATGAGGGAAAACAGCTATATCGAATGGCTATGATGGAAAGATGCCTGCCACATTCCATTATGGTGAACCGGTATGGAAAACGATTTGTGAATGAATCTCATAATTATAACGATGTTGCTAAGGCATTCCGGACAGTTGATCCGGTTAAGCATGATTTCGCTAATGTCCCGGCTTGGTGCATATTTGATCAGCAATACAGGGATAAATACCTGATAATGGGTACTATCTTCCCCGGAGACCCGACCACACCTGATTGGCTGATAGCAGCGAATACGCTTGAAGAACTGGCACAAAAGGTTGGAATTGACGCGAACAACCTCAAGAGTACTGTGGAACGTTTCAACGGTTTTGTCGCTAAAGACATTGATGAGGACTTTGGCCGTGGCGAGGCAGTGTATGATATATATTCCGGTGATCCAAACCTGACAACCACCAACCCGTGTTTAGGGACAATTGAGAAGCCGCCGTTCTTTGCTCTCCCGGTTCATATGGGTACTCTGGGAACGAAGGGTGGCCCAAGAACTAATGCTAATGGTCAGGTACTTCATATCTTCGGGCATGCTATCGAAGGGTTGTATGCTGCCGGAAATGTGATGGCAGGGGTAAGCGGCCCGGGTTATGACGGAGGTGGTATCACCATAGGGATGGGGATGACGTGGGGATATATAGCAGCAAAACACGCCTGTGGGTAATCATAGCGCACAAACTGGTGAATAAGGAGTATATAAAATGTCAGTGAAACCAGAAAAATGGGATATTGAAACGGATGTGCTCATAGCAGGATCCGGAGGAGCAGGACTGACCGCAGCCATCATAGCTCACGACGACGGCGTAAAAGTAACGGTAATTGAAAAATCCGGTAAGGTTGGTGGAACGACTGCCGTATCCGGCGGAATCCCATGGGTTCCCAACAACCATCATATGGCCGACGTCGGTGTTTCTGACTCCACTGAGGAAGCTTTTACCTTCATGAAAACACTGGCGCAGGGGAGAGCCAATGATGACGTGATAAGGGCGTTTGTCGAGAGTGCCCCGAAGATGATAAAACATATCGAGGACCACACCCCATTAAAACTCGATGCACTCCAAATGCCGGATTACAAAGCGGAAGTCAATGGTGGTAAGATGAAGGGCCGCAGCCTGGGTCCGCCGGCTTTCGATTCAAACGAACTTGGCGAGTGGAGAGCCAAAATGCGCTGGGGAACAGCTTCGATTCTGCCAATGTCTTACGCAGAATACGAAGCAACCAATGCTATTAACTGCCCCATGGTTCTGGATTATGCGATGCTGGCGGAACGGATGTCCAAAGGTATTATGGGGATGGGGATGTCACTCATCGGAAACCTGCTTAAAGGTTGTCTTGATCGTGGTATCGAACCGGTTATGGAGACTCGTGGACTCGAATTAATTGTTGAGGATGATAAAGTTGTTGGAATGCGGTGCGAAAAGGATGGGAAGGATTTCTTCATTCGTGCACCGAAAGGGATTATCCTGGCAACTGGTGGATTCGAGTGGGATGATGAATTGAAATCACATTTCCTGCCCGGACCTTATACCTGTCCACTCACTCCACCCAGCTGTGAAGGCGATGGGCTCAGAATGGCCATGGCAGTTGGTGCAGATCTTGCTAACATGAGTGAAATATGGGGGGTGCCTACATCGTTTGTTCCTACCGAAGAATACGATGGCAAACAGCTTTACCGTATTACCATGGCCGAGCGATGTCTTCCTCACACGATTATGGTGAACCGCTATGGGAAACGCTTTGTTGATGAAGCTCACAATTATAATGATGTGGCAAAAGTGTTCCGTACCTTCGATCCGGTGCCATTTGACCATATAAATGATCCTGCCTGGTGTGTCTTTGATCAGCAGTACCGTGATAGATACTGGGTACTTATGACAGCGATGCCGGGTGATGGATTTGACCCAGAATGGCTGCCCAAGGCCGATACACTGGATGAACTGGCGAACATGGTTGGTATCGATGCAGGGAATTTGAAGTCCACCGTCGATCGTTTTAACGAATCTGCCCGTGAGGGAGTCGATCATGATTTCGATCGTGGTGGAACAGCTTACGACAAATACTGTGGCGATCCGCGGAGCAAGCCAAATCCTTGCATGGGAACTATCGAGCAGCCACCGTTCTATGCCCTTCCCGTATATATTGGCACTATTGGAACCAAAGGTGGTCCCAGAACGAATGTTAATGGGCAGGTGTTGAACGCTTTCGGTGAGGTTATCGAAGGTCTCTATGCTGCGGGTAATGCCATGGCCAGCGTCAGCGGACCGGCCTATGGCGGCGGCGGATTCACCATTGGACTGGCGATGACCTGGGGATATATTGCTGCCAAGCATGCCGCTCAAAAAACATAAGAAAGGGGGACCATCGCTGGGCGGTGATCCCCCTGAGATTAAATCCAATTATTTCGCTAAGATGAACTCGCCCAGGTGGCAACCCATCATCCGTGAACCTTAGAATCAGTCACCGGTATCGATACAAGGAATGGGTAACCATTCAGGATCCACTCGGAGGAGGTCTTCCTCGGCAGCATTGGCCTCGTAGATACCGACGTAATCCGTTGAGGTTCGTTTTGTCTCGTCGAAACTATAACGGTCAACACCATCAATATCAAGTGTGAATGCTGTTGCAGCTTCGTACAGAGCCTGCGAATTGAAACTCTCAGGGCCTACGGAACCAACTGCTTCTCTAATAATCTCAAGCATTTGGTATATCTGGTGAGCCGCTAGATATGCGGAACCTGAATTAATAAAATGCTCGGCTTCTTCGGGAGAATGATACTCATATACTATCTGATTTATGAGATCGATTAATGTGCCCTCTTCATTCCACCACCTGTTTGGTAAAACAAATAGCATGCCATTAATCTCATCCCATAGGTCTGCATCATCAATCAATCCAATATAAGTAGTATGAACATCAGTACCTATAAACTTTCCCGAATAACCTGCACTTCGATACTCGTTCACGAAGTTGTTGAAACTGTCGAAAAACCTTGGCGGATAGACAATCTAGATAGCTTGG
>CAZWIP010000144.1:0-8173 GCA_964634125.1 uncultured Dehalococcoidia bacterium | reverse complement strand
TCCCAAGATTGCCTATGCTACCAACTGATACTATTTAATTGCCGGAGTAATAGCAATGATCCTTTTGACAGTTCTGTTGCTAGCCGTGCCGGTGCTGGCTGCCTGCGGTGATGATGACGAAACATCAGAACCATCACCCGAGCAAACAGTATCACCAACCACTGAACTTACGGTAGAGCCCACAGAAACATCAGAACCATCACTCACAAATTTACCAACGGCAGAACTGACTCCCGGAACAGAAGGGTGGCCCGCTGGAATGACGTTCTACCGTAACCCTGACTTTCCCGAAGGCTACCAAAACCCTATAGATCACTTACCAGTCCCACAGCATCCGTTTTTAGCACCGAATGAAAAAAGCAATATGCATAATGATGCTTATATGACAGATACCTATGAAACAAGCGGCCCACTGGGTTTGAGTCCCAAAGTTACTCTCAATTCGTATGCTCCAGCGACAAACCTGTGCGTCATGCAGGCTTTCGATAGTAAAGGACGAATCCTGACTGTGAATGCTCGCCCGGATGCGTTCTATCTATTGATCATCGATCCCGGCACGCTTGAGGAAATCGCCTCGTTCCCGCTACCTCCAAGACATAGCGATGACCCACTCTATCCCTACAACGATACGTCGGGAGGGGCGTATTTCATACTGGATAATGAAGATCGCGTTATGCTTGCAGATGCCGATAACTACATAGAGGTTATTAAATATAACGATGATTTGGGTGAGCTTGAGTTAGTGCAAAAGTATGATTTGAATGACTATGTCGTGCCCTTCGATTTACCGGCGAGGGATCATGTCCAGATGGTCCTGCCGGATTGGGAGGGGAGATTGTGGTTTATGACCCGATACGGGAAGGTGGGCACCATTAATCAGGACACCGGTGAAGTAAAGACCATTGAGTTGACCGGTGAAGAAATGCAGAACTCCTTCACCATGGGCGAAGACGGTGCCTATTTTATCACGGATTATGCCATGTATCGCTTCCAGGCAGATGAGGATGGTGTACCGGTGATTGTCTGGCGTACGGAATATGATCGGGGATCCCGTGTTAAACCCAGCATGATGAATCAGGGTTCAGGCACTACCCCGCAACTGTTTGGCGATATGGTTGCTATCGGGGACAATGCCGATCCAAAGATGAACATCATTTTCCTCAGACGCTCGGATGGTAGCGAAGTATGCAGAATCCCAGTATTCGATGATGATATCAGTACCACAGAGAATGCTCTCCCGGGATTCGCCCGTGAAGGACGCGAAGGGCTGGAGTATTCAGTGATCGTGGAAAATAACTATGGCAAACTGAGCGAAAACCTTCTCAGGCCTGGCGGTTGCTGTGTGGATAGTGTGGGTGGCCTATCTCGAATTGATCTCATCCCCGATGGTGGAGATGGATATACATGTAACGAAATATGGGTAAGCCCGGAAAATTCTTGTAGTCCGGTTCCAAAACTTTGCCTGGGGAATGGGCTTCTCTATTTGTATACTTATGAGAAACTTCCGGATAACCCTCCTCCGAATGAATTCGGATACTATTTGACCGCCGTCGATTTCGACACTGGTGAGACTGTCTTCAGAATTCCCACCGGTACCGGAGTAAGGTACACTGATTTTGGGGCATCAATTACTATTGTACCGGGCGGGGGTAAGATCCATATTGGTTCCATGGGAGGTCTGGTAACCATTCAAGATACAACCCAATAGTTTAGGTCAACAAATCTTAGGTTATTCACTTGGCGCCAGCAGGATCAACCCTGGTCTTGCTGGCGTCCTCTATCTTGTACACCCTCACGGAGAGATGCGATGCTACCCGAGGTTGTGGCACGGGCCCAATCAAGTGCCACCGCCGACTCATGGGCACTTGCATCGGCGAAGTTCATTCCGTAGCCTTCATCAATCAGGCGCTTGTAGCGCCGGATCACCTCGGGAACGCAGGAAGCGATATCTGCGGCCAATGCTTTGCACGTGGGCAACAGTTCTTCAGGTGAGACCACTCGATTGACTAAGCCCCAGGCCTCGGCCTGCTGAGCGGTGATAAAGTTACCCGTGAAGGAAATCTCTTTCGCCCGTGAGATGCCAATAAGCCGTGGGAGCCTTTGACTGAGTCCCCATCCCGGCAGCATGCCAACACGCGCATGGGTATCTGCGAACTTCGCTTCTGTGGAGGCGATCAGGAAATCGCATAAGAGGGACAGTTCAAAACCGGCGGTGACCGCATGCCCGTTGATGGCCCCGATGATGGGACGATCAAAAGCTAGTATTGCCTCTTGAACAACATCCCCTTCGTCTGCAAAAGCAGATTCATTCGATGCTCCTGCAGCCATCTCTTTGAGGTCCATACCAGCACAGAAAGCACGACCCGCACCGGTTAGTATCACCGTGCGAACATCATCGTCAGTCTGAAGTTCCTGAAACGCTTTGGCGATAGCATGGCGAAGTTCGCTTGAAAGCGCATTCATCGCCTCGGGACGATTCAGAGTAACAGTGGCAATTCCACCTTCTTTTTCCACATTTAGTACTGATGCCATTAATCCATCTCCTTTCGAACAATGTAAAACTCGTTATCTGCCCCGTTACTCTGGCAATTCGGGTGCCCACGAAACGCCGTTTATATGACCTCCACCATCAGCAAAGATTGTATTCCCGGTCACATAGCAAGAATCTTCGGATGCTAGAAACAGGGCTACACCACCGATGTCCCGTTCCGGATCGCCCATACGCCCCATAGGATTCTGCTTCAGTATCTCTGCGGCATTGTCAGGGGTAAATTGTTTGAACATTTCGAAAGCTACAGTAACGGCTGCGGGACAGATCGCGTTGACCCGAATATTGCGATGTGCCCACTCTCGCGCTGCAGACCGTGTTAAACAGCGGATGGCTTCCTTTGTAGTATTATAGTCCGCAGTATACATGTGGGCATTCACTCCATTGAGCGAACACATGTTAATGATTTTCCCTCCACCCTGTTTACACATCTGCTCAAAAACAGCCCTCATGGCCCACAGGGTTCCAAAAAATCCAGCTTCCATCGCTTTGCGGAAGTCTTCATCGGTTTTGCTTTCTAATCGAACAGGGAATCCACCTGCAGGATAGGCATTGTTGACCAGAATATCGACCTGCCCGAAAGCTTCGATGGTTTTATTCACCATCGCCTCAACGCTTGCTTTACCGGCTACATCCATTTGCACAAAAGCACCTTCGCCACCGAGTTCTCTAAGTTCTTTCGCCGTTTTCTCTCCGGTCTCGGATTTAAGTTCGGCTATAACGACTTTCGCACCCTCTAAAGCAAAACGGCGGGCCACACCTCTACCTATGCCCTCCCCCGCGCCAGTCACAATAGCCACCTGATTCTTTAAACGATCCATAAAACCTCCTCGACCTCGTGTTAGCGACTTGTGAAGAATGTATGCCGCAGCACGACAAAAGTCAAGTGTTCAAGGACTTCACGGTTTGCCAAATGCGAAATAAGATGATTTAATGGTGCCTAAGAATGAGTATCTTAAAATTTCTGAATACATTGTGAAACCAGTTTCCTCGATATAAAGGACGACAGCATCGGAGGAGAAAATGAGGGTACTATACATCGGGATTCTTGTCATAGCTATTGTACTTCTATCATCACTTGCTGGATGCAGTAGCAGCGATAATGAGGAAAATGGAGAAACAATTTCAACACCAACTCCACCGGTAACTCCTACTTTAGATCCCATAGGGGAATCTGAACCGGTACTAATCACTATCGGCAACCTTTCAGATATAACTGGCCCAGCATCGAATCCGTTAGGTGTAATTGCCACAGCGCTTGAGGATATGGTTCGGTATTACAATGAAAACAACATCATCCCGGGTGTTGAATTTCAAGTTATTGAGTATGATGGACAATATGATCCTTCCAAAGATATCCCCGGTTACGAATGGTTAAAAGGGCAAGGTGCGGACCTTATTTTCAGTTCCGTTGGGTCAGTCCCAATTACACTTAAGCCAATTGTTGACAAGGACAAGGTTGTTGTCTTCACTATGACCCCTGACAAACATGCTCTTGACCCCCCCGGATACGTCTTCTGCCTGGCAAACACTTTGGGTGACTATCAGAGTTATACACTTTTAAACTGGATTGCTGAAAATGATCCGGGGTTCCCCACAGACAGACCTGCCAAAGTCGGAGGAGCTTTCTGGGCCGAAGCTTACAGTCAGACTTTCTTAGACGGAATGGAAAAGTACACAGAGGTTCACCCAGACCAGTACGAATATGAAGGAGGTTATACAACGAATTTCTCTTTCATGTGGGGTCCGGAAGTAGAAGCACTGAAAGACTGCGACTACGTGATGCCACCTGGCCCAATGCAGCATTTCACTGAACAATACCGAGACGCGGGTTATCAAGCCAGGTTAATTGGTACCGATTTTCAGATTGCGATATTGACAATGACCGATGACATGGACCTTTGGGACGAATCAGACAAAATGTTGCTACTCAGAACTGGCCGCTGGTGGAATGAAGATGGTGAAATGGTAAACCTGGCAAAGCAGTTATTATACGATTACCATCCAGACCAAGCCGAGTCCCTTATGGCAGAGGGCCCAGGATACCAGGCACTCAGAGGCATGTATGTCATGCTGGAGATCGTGAAAGAAACAGTGGAAGCAGTGGGCCCACAGAAATTCAATTCTGAAGCACTTTATGAAGTAGCTCAGTCGTTTTCACTCACAGTTGACGGTATAGAAAACCATAGTTACACCAAAACCAAGCGCACTTCTGTCAACAACATCGGGATGTATGAGTTGCGCGGTGCAGAAAAGGATATTTTCAGGATTGATCCCGAGTGGATTCCCATTCTCTATGAGCCATAAAAAAGCCTCTGTTGCAACCTTCCTTTTCAACATTCAATATCGAATCCATTAATATATCTCCTTTTCCCCTCTTGATGCCGGCTTGTGAAGAATGTATGCATCAGTGCGTGAGGACTTTCCGGGTTGCCAAATACAAAATAAGATGATTTAATGGTGCCCAAGAACTGGCATCCCAAGTTTCTGAACACACTATTAAACCGGTTTCCTCGGTACAAAGAACGCCAGTTTCGGAGGACAAAATGAGGGTATTATGCATCGTGATTCTTGTCATAGCTTTCATATTTCTATCATCACTTACTGGATGCAGTAGTAGTGATAATGAGGAAAATGGGGAAACCATTTCAATACCAACAACATCGGTAGATCCTACTGTAAAGCCTACAGTGGAACCTGAGCCAGTTAAAATCACCATTGGCAACCTCACAGATATAACTGGCCCAGCCTCGCATCCATTCAGTATAATTACCATGGCACTTGAGGATATAGCCGGTTATTACAATGATGAGAACCTTATTCCCGGAGTGGAACTGGAAGTTATCAGTTATGATGGTCAAACAGACCCATCGAAAGACATTCCCGGTTATGAGTGGTTACGGGAGAAAGGGGCGGATTTTATATTCGGTGCGGCACCTTCAGCTTCGGTAAGTCTGAAGGCCCGTGTTGATAAAGATCACATATTGTTTTTCGCGATTACTCCTGATGAAAATTCTCTGGTGCCTCCAGGTTACGTTTTCTGTCTTGGCAATACACTGGGCGATTATCAGAGTTATACCTTGCTGAAATGGCTTGCTGAAAACGATGAGAACTTTCCCAAGGACAGGCCGGCCAAAGTGGGATGTGCATTCTGGGCTGAGGGGTATGGCCAATCATTTTTAAATGGGCTGGAAGAATACGCGAATGCCCACCCAGATCAGTATGAATGGGAGGGTGGATATCTAACCAATTTCTCGTTTACGTGGGGTCCCGAGGCAGATGCACTCAAAGACTGCGATTATGTGATGCCGCCTGGTCTGATGCAGAATTTCATTAAAGACTATCGAGGAGCGGGCTATGAAGCTCAGTTCATTGGCACTGATTTCCAGATTGCCGCACTGGACACGATATCTGCCCTTGATCTTTGGGATGAAGCTGATGGGATGATATTCATCAGGCCAGGTCACTGGTGGAATGAAGATGGTAAATTGATCAGTCTGTCAAAAACGCTTCTTCATCAAAACCATCCCGATGACGCTGAATATGTCATGAGCACTGGCCCTGGTTACCAGATGTGTGGAGGAATATACATAATGCTTGAAATTTTAAGGGAGACGATCGAGGCTACCGGACCAGAGAACTTCAATTCTGAAGTTTTTTATGAGAAGGCACAATCGTATTCAATGACTATGGACGATGTTCAGATGCATGGCTATACCGAAACCAAGCGAACGTCTCTGGATCACATGGGTATTTATAGACTTGATGGTGCCGAGCAGGATCTGTTTAGACTTGTATCTGAATGGATTCCTATTCTCTATGAGCCATAAAAAGTCCTCTGTAGCAGTTTCATAGAACCATTTCGAGTTCCTTCGAATGCGCGTTTGAGAGCACTTTTAGGTTCTCAAATGCACCTCAAAATATTTTTGTTAGCTATGGCTGCAAGCTAAATAGGACTATTTTCTTACAACGAATATGACTATTTGGCCATTCTTTCATCCGCTATCTCAGATTACAATCAAACGTCCAACCTAGAGTGTGTCTTGCTATCATTTCGGATGCACATGTTCGTTTGATGGCCTATTGAAGCGGTGAAAAATGGCTGAAACTGGCTCACAAAGCAGGCAGAGAGAACTTCGTACTATCCTATTGTTCCTGATTGCTTGTATGCTGATGGCCACAGTCATGATAAAGGTCGTTGACTATCGCACCAACAACAGGGTTGTAACGCTCTCCTTGCGTGAAGTAGCGCCACCATCAGGCACACCCCTTTTCATGATCCAGGGTAGCCCCTATGCCCGATACCTCAGGAGTGGTGTAGCGATTGACTATAACGGGACAGACTGGAATCTACAGAAAGTAGCTGAAGTCTACGAGTATTTGGACGGAACATCGAGCACAATGCAACTGGTTTTTCCTGATCCCACAGAGCTCTCACGAAGCTATCGTGACTACAACAGGGATGTTTTGAATGGGCTATCCACTTTGGACGATCCTCGATGTCTTGAATTGCCGGACAACATCACCGATAGGTTGAAAGAACTTTCAGAGAGCATCACAAGTGGTATGTCAACTCCATTTGAGAAATCCAAGGCAATCGAGACATACCTTAAAGTCAGATTTGATTATAACCTTGACTACATCCCGGCACCGAATGATTGGGAGCCGAATGACTGGTTCCTGTTCGAGACCAATGAAGGCATCTGCGGGAATTTCAATTCGGCTTTTGTTATTCTGGCACGAGCATCAGGCATTCCTGCAAGACTGGCCGCTGGTTATTATATCTTGCCCAGCGATCGCATACAGGACCCCGTGTATCCCAGTCAGGCCCACGCCTGGGCAGAAGTAGGATTTGAGGGTGCTGGATGGCTGGCCTTCGAAGCTACACCACCATAAACAAAAGTCACGCTTTGCTTTCTGATCTTACTCCGAAATACTCCTGGTAATGTCGCATCTTCTCCCGCGTTTCGGCTAAATCCAAACCAGTGTCTGCAAAACTATATGCATGCTTGCCATGCTTATCGCTGGGATTATCATCAAGGAACTGTCGCATCCTCGATTCTGCTTCAGGAGTAAATTCCAGCCCGCAGGAATCGTATATCATTCGAATCGTACCAAAGGTATCCGCCATAAATTCATCGAACTGAATATCGATCACCTGCTTCGGATTCACGGTCCCGTTTTCACGAGCTACTACCGATCTCTCCAGGGCCATCGCAATGTATTCAGACCATTCCTTCGCAACTTCTTTTGGATCGACCCGCTCACGGCTCATTGACCAGAGTGTCGTGACCAAACTTGTGAGCGATGAGATAATTTTTATCGGATCCCTGTGCGTCTGGATAAGACAGGCATCAGGATACTCTGCGATCAGGGCATCGAGAGCCCAAAGGTGCCCTGGTGATTTGAGAATCCATTGTTCAGTCGGACAACGCCACTGTAGCAATTGCAAATGGCGGCGATGTGATGCATATGCCGGTCCCATATTCGCCTCGTTTTGAAGCCAGGCCGCATAACTCGGAACATGGAACATGGTCTGAAACACCACACTTGCAAAATCATGCGCCATCATAATAACGCATTCTTGAGGGAGTTGTGCTCCAAGAGGATGCATTTTTTTAAAAT
>CAZWIP010000143.1:0-8210 GCA_964634125.1 uncultured Dehalococcoidia bacterium | reverse complement strand
CAAGCAATTCCTGAAGGTAACTGCGGAACTGGCTATTAATTAATACAGATAACTAAAAGCAAATCATAAAATATAGTAGAGTTTCATCACCCTCAGATAACCTCACCACACACTTGACCTGTAAAACTGGCACACCTGATTACCGCTTCTTCTGCTTCTTCTTTTCCCCCGTTGCCGGTTCAAAGCTTTTACAGGACTGTCCCATTACGATTTCATGAGGTATGCCTTTTGAATATAAGGTGCACACCATTTTATGCTGCAAGTGTTTGATAAATCTCCTGCATTCAATACAGTCCGGCCATTCACTACCCATTATCGCACCTCTTCGGATTGTTCTTTCGAAGGTTTCCTAATAGGCCCTATCTGCACACACTGGGAGCAATCGCTCATTCAATGACTCGCTACCGAATATTATACCGCCAGGCTTTGTTGACATCAATTTATACGGAAAACTAGCAGAGTTTTTGAGGGCTAGCACCGTCGAGAAAACATGGTCCTGATGCCTATAATTCAACATAAAGTCAAACGGAGAATACATTATGAAAAGGATCATAGTTGCCTCATTAGTGGTATTGATGGCTCTCATAGCCGTTATAGTCCAACGCCAGGTAAGCGATGATAGAGTTGTGCTGGTCGGATATGGTAATGGCGCCGGATGGGGTGGAACTGATTATATTACCGCTTCCGCGGAACAGGCCAGAGATACTGAGGCCGTTGAATTGGCCATTCAACAACTTTATGATGCCATAAATACATACGATAGCGATCTTCTCCAAGATCTTTCTGTGGACCCTAATGGTAATTGGGAAGCCCTTATGGATGATGCCGAATCCGCAGGTTTGACCTACAATGTAGACATCGTTAGCGATCCTTCATTTGATGGAGACACTTGTGAAGTGGAAGTGACCACAACAAGCACATTCGCAACGGATACTAGCAAGAAATCAGCCAGCACCGAGACCATTCGTTTAGTCCGTCAAAATACAAAATGGGCCGTTGAGTAAAACCGATTACCCCCTCACATTCTTGACTGGCTACCCATTCATCATCAGCCCCAATATCGTTCTGGTTCATACCTGATTTCTGCCTTCGAATTCTCCCTCCATTTTTCACAATTAAAGGTGTTATTACACGGCCAATCATCTGATGGTTTTCCCCCAATAATTTCCCCTGATATGAACCGTAAGGTTGAGTGCTGGCACCCTTTTGAAAAACCTCGCGTGACGATATGCTGGATATACTTAATAATGCGTTTTCAGGAGGTGCATTATGCAACCTGATATTTGGGAATGTGAAAACCATCACATCCACGTTATTCACAATGGAGTCGAAATCAAGTTTGAGAACATCTATGATTTCATGGACGCCCTAGGAACATGGCAGGAATACGTGATCTTCCATATGATGAAGTTCGATTTTATGCCAGAAGAAGCCTGGGTGGCTTTCGCTGAAGCTAACAAGAACTAAGCTAATGAGGAAACTCAGTTCTTGGCACATGATCGATGTTCAAATCAGAAGAGTCTCCCTCAATGAAAAGAACGATCCACTCCAAGATGCGTCTGTATCTCGTACCGAATGCAGCCGCATCTTCTGCTGTTTCTATCCTACTAGATAATCCTCATGCTCAATAATTCCATGTCTCCAATTGAAGCATTGAAACCCCACAACTACGCCTTTTGGCAACTCCTGCAATAACTGGTGATGCGACGATTCGACTGAACCTGTGATATCTGTGACCCACATACCGGACAAGGTTTCCCACCTTTCCGATGGACATTTAGAAAGTCACGTACTTCCACCGATATATCATCATTCATCCGATCTGCAACAACTTTCATTGCTTCTCCAAGAACCGAATGCATGGCCTTATACAATTTCTCGGTTTCTTCATCTGAAAGACTTGTTCGCGGCCAAAAAGGATATATCCCGGCCTCAAAGAGGATTTCATCAGCATACGCATTGCCAATTCCTGCAAGGAAAGTATCATTTGTGAGAATGTTTTTAATCTGACCAGAATGTCTTAATATTCGCTGTTGAAAAACCTCCAGAGTCACTTTGTCATCAAGAGCATCAGGGGCCATTTCCTTCCATCGGGGGATATCAGAAAGCCTCCCCTTTTCAACCAGATATATTTTCCCCATCATTTTACTATCGAAATAGCGCAGATGAGTACCATTTTCAAGGTGGAAGGTAAAACAGGTTTTTGGTTTACGCTTCTCTTTTGGTTCACAATACTGAAGTCTACCGGTCAGCATGAAATGCATTGCGAGAATATGCTTACTTTCCATATGAAATAACAAGAATTTGCCACGCCTATCGATTTTGTTAATCCTGTTATCTGTGAGAATTGATTCGAATTCTTTAAAGGCAGGTTGACGGATGACAAGGGGGTTTGTTATCTCAACACGTTCAATTTTCCCTCCAGAGATTCTGGAGTTTAGAACGTTTTTTATTGCTTCAAGGTCCGGTAGCTCAGGCATCGTTCAAATTGTACCACAGAAATTTTTTAATGTGGTATGTACATGGTAGAATGAGGATTGTGACTGAGATAATTGAGTTGATTGTTGAAGAGGCCGGTGGTCGCTTGGACAAATACATCGCCGAGCACACTGAATTTTCTCGTGCTTATATCCAGAAGCTGATTCGGGATGGGAATATCCTTGTTGGAGGCCATACAGTACGCCCAAAGCGAGGTATTACCAAGAATGAGAAGATCATAATCACTATATCCCCACCAGAACCAATTGAGGTCAAACCCGAAAACATTCCGCTCAATATAGTTTACGAAGACAGGGACCTTTTAGTGATCGATAAACCGGCAGGACTCACCGTCCATCCAGCTGCAGGTAACTGGAGTGGGACCCTGGTGAACGCCATTCTGGCACACTGCCCTGACATGGCTGGGATAAAGGGATCTGTACGACCAGGAATAGTGCACAGGCTGGACAAAGATACCTCTGGGCTGATAGTAGCGGCCAAGAATGATGCCGCACAACTAAGCCTCTCCGGGCAGATCAAAAAACGCAAAATCACCAAAGGATACCTGGCTTTGGTTTCAGGACATCTCACTCCCAGAGAAGGTGCAATCGAAGGGCCAATCGGTCGCCATCCAAAAAATCGTAAAAAAATGGCAATTGTTACTACTGGCAGAGAGGCACGCACCTTATATAAGGTCAGGGATTACGTTGGAGATTTCACTCTACTTGAGGTTAGCCCGGAAACAGGGCGCACTCATCAAATCAGGGTGCACTTGTCATCAATTGGTTTTCCAGTAGTGGGTGATTCAGTCTATGGGGGGAAATCGAAATTCCTCAAGCGACAATTTCTACATGCCTACCGATTAGGATTTCGATTACCGTCTAATGGGGAGTATGTAGAATTTGAATCAGATATGCCGGGTGATTTGGAGGAAGCGTTAATTAACGCGATTGTATAGATGAAGACAATCGGATGACTGCTCATCATGTAAGCTGTTCAATATCCCGAATCAAATTCACTACTTGAATAACTTGAGAAGCGTATTGAGACGGAGCCTGTTCAACGAATGCACGATAGCATAAAATGGCTTTGCCGAACTCTCCCAGATCACAATATGCATTCCCCATATTGCAATAGGCTTCAATTAGATCAGGATCAATCTTCAGTGCTTCTTTGTATTCCTTCAGCGCCTCAACAACTTTACCCTGTCCATAGTACAATGTCGCCAAGTTGCTGTGGGCTTCAGCAAGGTCCGGTTTTATTCGCAAAGCATCAATGTAATTTCTTATAGCCTCATCGGATTTTCCCTGAGAGTGGTTATAGACCCCCATATTATAATGGTCTTCTGCTCGATCGGAGTCTAAACCAATAATGTTCGTTCCAGTGCTATCATAGATAATCACACATAGCCTCCTGATACTATACTAGGCCATCTATCGCATTCTTAACAGAGTGAAGGCACCCAAATTCGCACAGGATATCTGTTAAGAATTAACCAACTGTAAAGTTGCCGTCAGTAACCCCCTATGCTATATTACCCCTTGGGACCAGAAGTATGGGAGAGGGAAGCACTTTACATAACATTAAGATAGATTATACAAGGAGTCTAATATGTCTGAAGAACTGGTCATCTATGAGAAATCAGGTAACATAGCCACTTTAACTTTAAATGATCCCAAGGGTTTTCATTCAATGAGCCCGGAGATGTTCCAGGCATTCAGTGATGCACTGATTAAATTTGAAGGTGATCCTGATTCGCTGGTAGCCATAGTGACCGGAAACGGTAAAAAGGCATTTTGCGCCGGAGCCGATGTAAAAGCTATGATCCCGGCTCTTCGAGACCGAAGCTATGTTCTTCCGCCACTTGTTACACGTGGACTTAACATCATGAAACCGATCATTGCTGCTGTGAACGGTTTGGCACTGGGTGGAGGCATGGAAATAGCTATGGCCTGTGATATCCGCATAGCCGCCGATCATGCCGTATTTGGACAGCCAGAAGTCAACCTTGGCATCATGGCAGGATGGGGTGGAACCCAGAGACTGCCAAGACTCGTTGGTGCGGGTAAGGCCGCGGAAATACTCATGACCGGTGAGAACATCGATGCTCAAGAGGCTTATCGTATCGGGCTGGTGAATAAAGTAGTCCCCTTTGATGAGCTAATGCCAGCAGCACGAGAAATGGCCGCCAGGATCGCATCGAGAGGCCCACTGGGAATTCAAGCCACCAAAGAAGCTATCGTCCGAGGGCTGAACATGAACCTTGAAGATGGCCTGTATATGGAAAAGGCTCTATTTGATAACATCCTTACCACTGATGATTCATTTGAGGGTGTTGCAGCTTTTCTTGAAAAAAGAACACCCGAATACAAACAGAAATAATGGCAGGTTTTAAACCTGCCCCTACCATTGATCAAAGGAGGAATTATGGAAATCAAGAAGGTTGGGGTGGTCGGATGCGGACTCATGGGTGGAGGTATTGCCCAGGTATGTGCCGAATCGGGCTATGAGACTGTAGCCAGAGAAATCAATGATGAGCTATTAAACAAAGGGATGAATGCAATACAGGCCAACTGGAAAAAAGCAGTTGCCAAGGGAAGGATGACCGAGGAAGCCCAAGCAGCGGCGCAAGGGTTACTTAAAGGCACTACCAACATGAATAATTTCGAGGGCTGCGATCTCGTTATCGAAGCCGTCATTGAGCTGATGGATCTCAAGAAAGAGGTATTTACTGAGCTGGATAACATCACTGGGCCACACGCAATTCTAGCTACCAACACATCCTGTCTTTCTATTATCGAAATGGCAGCATTCACCAGAAGGCCGGAACAAGTGATGGGCATTCACTTCTTCAACCCGGTACCGGTCATGAAGCTAGTGGAGGTGGTTGAGACAATCAGCACCAGCCAGGCAACAATGGAAACCGGCCGCAAATTCAGCGAGTCACTGGGCAAGCAGGTCGTCACTGCAAAAGACAGCCCGGGATTTATTGTTAACTTACTTTTAATTCCCTTCCTACTTGATTCCATACGAGCCTATGAGAAGGGCCTGGCAACCAAGGAAGACATCGATGCCGGGGTAAAACTGGGACTTAATCATCCCATGGGGCCTCTGGCTCTCACGGATTTGGTGGGCCTGGATACCACTTATCATATTGCATGCGCTATGTTTGAAGAAACCAAAGACCCCAAGTATGCCCCGCCAGTTCTGCTCAAACAGATGGTTACCGCCGGATGGATGGGCCGCAAATCCGGAAAAGGGTTTTATGATTATTAAATAGGACGTGAGAATAAGAATGGATAACAAAGATATTGTAATAGTTAGCGGTGCCAGAACGGCCGTCGGATCATTTGGTGGAACGTTGAAGGATGTGCCGGCAATCAAGTTGGGAAGTCTGGTAATTCGAGAAGCATTGACCCGTGCCGGACTCAGGCCAAAAATAACTCAGGCGCTCTTTGACTGTGGACCCGATGCTCTTAAGAACGATCCGCCCTCTGAATTGGAAAGCAAGAACTATGTCTGGGATGATTCTCTGAAACCGGTGCAGGTTGATGAAGTAATTATGGGCAATGTACTCATGGGTGGGCAGGGGCAGAATCCCGGTCGGCAGGCATCCATCTATGCAGGGATGCCAAAGGAAACACCAGCCTATACGCTCAATAAATTATGCGGTTCTGGTTTGAAAACCGTCGCATCCGGCGCTCAGGCGATCACAAATGGGGATGCTGAAATTATCGTAGCTGGCGGAATGGAATCAATGAGCTGCGCGCCGTACATCCTCCCCAAAGCGCGCTGGGGATATCGAATGGACATCAATGCTAATGCGGACCTCTATGACCTATTGGTATTCGATGGTCTGTGGGAATCGTTTTACGGTTATCACATGGGAAACACCGCCGAGAACATCGCTGAGAAATACGGCATCACCCGTGAGGAGCAAGATGAAGTTGGGGCATTGAGTCACCATAGGGCTCTGGCTGCCATCAAAAACGGATTGTTCAACGATGAAATTGTGCCGGTTACCCTGCCACAGAAGAAAGGTGATCCTAAAGTTTTCGATACTGACGAACGTCCCATGGAAACATCGGTGGAAAAGATGGCGAAACTCGGCCCTGCCTTCAGAAAGGGGGGAACGGTAACCGCGGGCAACGCATCGGGCGTCAACGATGCGGCTGCCGCTGTAGTACTAATGACGAGGGAAAAGGCCACCGAACTGGGACTTGAACCTTTTGTAACCATAAAGGCATACGCTTCCAGCGGAATTGAACCGGCGTACATGGGTCTGGGGCCGATTCCGGCAGTAAGGCAGGTAATGGGAAAAACAGGCCTTTCCATCGATGATATGGATTTGTTGGAAGTTAACGAAGCATTTGCAGCACAGGCCATAGCCTGCCTGAGAGAACTAGACATAAAGTTGACAGACGTCAATTTGAATGGTAGTGGGATATCATTGGGGCATCCCGTAGGTGCTACCGGTGCACGGATGTTGGTATCGGCAATTTACGAAATGAAACGGAAGAACTTCCGGTACGGCCTCTTGACCATGTGCATAGGTGGAGGACAGGGAATCACCATGCTAATCGAAAGATGAAGTGAAAAGGGCAGGTTTTCAAACCTGCCCTTTTTTAACCGCGTCTTTCGTAATCGGGACATTCAACAGCATTTGGTCGAGCAGCATGATGGCAAGCGCTGCGCCAGTCCCACTTGCAGGTATCACAAAGGATAGTCTCTTTTATCCCAAGAAATTCCCTTATTTTCTTTTTTATACCTTTTAAGGCTTCCATGTTCTTACCAGAACTTCGGTAACTCTAGATCGTATTTTTTCTCAGCAGCTTCGATTGCCACTTTAAAAGCTTCCCTTTGCAGGGGTTGAAGCGGCCCCATCTTAATGAAATCCTCAACATTTTTAATAAACCTTACTTTTCCTGCTTTTACTTGCTCTCCAAAATCGCAATTCTCATCGCCCAGCATCTGGATACCAAGAGCATATGAATCATATTCGATAATTGCGTTGCCTTCTTCTTCCATAAAGTACAATGTACCATCCGCCGCATGTGCATAGCTGAAGAATCCTTTACCGCCAGGTGCGTCCGGGACTCGCTCCGTGAAACTGCATCCCGGCAAGCCAGCCTCTACGAATTTATCTTTATAATGTTCATTCAAATATTCACACCAAATCTGGTGCCAATAATCATAAACTTCAACCGGTGTATCAGCAGCGTTATCTATTTTTTTTGCCATGTCTACTCCTTAAAATCATTTTCAAAATATAGTAGGGTCGCACTATAATTGTTATGTCAACACGCGAATACGATTGTGAGAATGTGCGCAAGTTGACATAAGTTACCAATTGATCGATAATTCTTCCTCAAGAAAGACACTTCGGCGTTAAAGCCCCTATGAAACAACTACAGATGTTGGTAATAACATCCTGGATGCAAGTTAACCGACACTCGCTAGCCAGGTAACCATTTCCTGGTCTTGCTATCGATCCATCAATTACGGGGCTTTCATATACAAGCTTATCAGACTTCCCTATCGTTGTCATGTCGTTCTTCAAACAGTCAGAAGTATCTTATTAATCCGGCAATTAAATATGGATAAAACATCATTCACTGTCTGTTTTAAATTGCCGGTTTAATAATTATGACCGAATCAATTTTAAGGAATCTCACCATATTTTGAAAATATCAAATATAGGCAAATTGTTATGTCAACCGCCTTTTCTGTTA
>CAZWIP010000142.1:0-8273 GCA_964634125.1 uncultured Dehalococcoidia bacterium | reverse complement strand
GAATTTCGCTACCTTAGGACCGTTATAGTTACGGCCGCCGTTCACCAGGGCTTAGTTTCGAAGCGTGAACCTCTCCACGTAACCTTCTGGCACTGGGCAGGAGTCAGCCCGTATACATCGTCTTACGACTTAGCACGGACCTGTGTTTTTGATAAACAGTTGCATGAGCTCTTTCGCTGCGGCCTACACTTAAATGATAAATCACAAAGCGCAGGCAAGGCTTATCCCGAAGTTACGCCTGCTGTTTTGCCGAGTTCCTTAAACATAGTTATCCCGATCACCTTGGTATTCTCTACCTACCCACCAGCGTTGGTTTGCGGTACGGTATCATGTAACTCTCAGAACGAGGATTTTCTCGTCCGCTGAAGTCATCCGAATCAATCCATAAAGGACTTTTGCATAACGTCTCGCGAACTCTAGCGGATTTACCTACTAAAGCTTAAACTAAACGCTTGCACGCAAATTCATTGATGCGCTCGAATTATCCTGCGGCGTCCCCCCGAACTTAGCGCCACCTTCGCTTGGAAAATCTCCGCTCTCTTTCCCGAAGGAATTTGATTGGAAATAAACCGCACTCCAGTCTTGCTTGGGCGATCTACATGATGTACAGGAATATTAACCTGTTATCCATCGGCTACGGCTTTCGCCTTCACCTTAGGACCGACTAACCCCAAGTCGATTAACGTGGCTTGGGAAACCTTGGGTTTTCGGTGTCAAAGTTTTTCACTCTGATGACGTTACTCATGCCAACATTTGCACTTCATTACGCTCCACCAGACCTTACAGTCTGACTTCAATGCTGAAATGAACGCTTTCCTACCATATATAAATATATCCGCAATTTCGGTTAGAGATTTGAGCCCCGCTATATTTTCGGCGCGAAATCGCATAGACCAGTGAGCTGTTACGCACTCTTTAAAGGAATGGCTGCTTCTAAGCCAACCTCCTGGTTGTATACGCAATTTCACATCCTTTACCACTGAATCTCTATTTGGGACCTTAATTGGCGGTCTGGGCTGTTTCCCTTTCGACTACGGCACTTAGCTGTCGCAGTCTGACTCCCTTGCACCACACATCGGTATTCGGAGTTTGTCTAGGGTTGGTACACTTATTTCGCGCCCTAGCCTAAACAGTGCTCTACCCCCGATGCTCTGAACAAGAGGCTAGCCCTAAAGCTATTTCGGAAAGAACCAGCTATCTCCAGGTTCGATAGCAATTTCTGCGCTATCCACAGGTCATCCGGTCACCTTACAACGTGAGTCGGTTCGGTCCTCCAGCACATTTTACTGTGCCTTCAACCTGCCCATGGATGGCTCACCTGGTTTCGGGTCTAGTGCATGATACTTGTCGCCGGTTAAGACTCGCTTTCGCTACGCCTACGGGTTTAACTCCCTTAAGCTTGCACCATACAGCTAACTCGTTGGCCCGTTCTACAAAAAGTACGCGGTCATCCCGAAGGACTCCCACTCTTTTCAAGCAAAGAATTTCAGGTTCTATTTCACTCCCCTCCCGGGGTACTTTTCACCTTTCCCTCACGGTACTAGT
Source organism: uncultured Dehalococcoidia bacterium (assembly GCA_964634125.1). Taxonomy (GTDB): domain Bacteria; phylum Chloroflexota; class Dehalococcoidia; order SZUA-161; family SpSt-899; genus JABMQN01. Next base: position 6,728 of record CAZWIP010000142.1, on the reverse strand, counting down.
ATACTATCGATCTCAAAGACTATTTAGCCTTGGGAGGTGGTCCTCCCAGATTCAAGCCGGATTACACGTGTCCGACCCTACTCAGGAACACTCTGCCGAATTAACTATATTTCGCCGACGGGGCTATCACCCTCTTTGGCGGCCCTTTCCAGGGTCCTTTGGCTATAAAGTTAATCCAGGTAGTGAGGTCCTACAACCCCTTATCCCGAAGGATAAGGTTTGGGCTGTTCCCCGTTCGCTCGCCACTACTAAGGGAATCTCTATTGATTTCTGTTCCTGTGGTACTTAGATGTTTCAGTTCCCACAGTTTCCAACTCTTTCGAGTTAATACGGTATAAACCGTATTGGGTTTCCCCATTCGGAGATCTCCGGGTCAAAGCTTGCTTAGCAGCTCGCCGAAGCTTATCGCAGCTGGCCGCGTCCTTCATCGGGTCTTTGAGTCAAGGCATCCATTCTCTGCCCTTTTTAAAATGATTAACGCCATCTTCCTTTGAATTTAAATGGCAATCAGAAGAAAAAACATTGAAAACAGAAAAATTCTGTCTCCAATTTAAATTGAACTATACTGTTGTGATCAATCTGTCGTAATCGATCACAACCCAAATTGTCAAGGATCAGATTTTTTCCGCAACTGGGCGAAAAAAAAGTGTATGTCCTCCATACACTCTAGAACTCCAACCGGCCACAAGGGCTCTCTAAGGGTTAAAATTCAGGAGTAAGTAGATGTCTACCATATACGGAGGAAAAAGAAGCCTAATTAGATTAGGCTGCGGCATTATAAGGAGTGCATAAGATAGAGTCAAGAGGAAAATTTTTATCTTCGCACACATCCAAATCCTTCTTCACCAAACGCCAATCTAACTGGCTTTCCACTATGATAATCCCTCCTGGTAAAAGCCCCTAAACTACTCCAACAAGCACCATTCTCATCACAAATACGAGTGTGTAAGTCCGGAGCATAAGCACTAAAACCAGAAGCCCAACAGCGAATATCATCTATATTCCACGCACAACTCCACAAAGAAGCAAAATCCTCATTCCAGTCACCGCCCTGATACAAATCACAAGTCCACTCACTTTCAAGAGTCAAACCAGTAGATTCACAACCAACATATTCATCATAAGTCCCATCCTCTCTACTCTCTCCCCTACAACCCCTATCTTCAACAATACGTCTCGCCCTCTCATTCACAGCATCCATATCAGGAGAATTCTGCCCCTGACAGTCCTGTTCCAACTCCAAACCAGCAGCAGCCAAAAGCACCTGCCTGTCATAAGAAAGCGGTAAGCTCCGCGGCGCTTCACAAGCTGTCGCGAACAAAACCGGTAATGTTAAAACTGCTTCTCTCATAAACTAAGTAAAACAAGTTGCAATTATACGAAATAACCTCGAAATGTCAAGCGGTAATCTCTAGAAAAAACCAGCCAAATTCCCCCAGAACAAATTCTGCATCGTCCCAGTCGCCCACATCAGACCCACAATAAAAAGCCCAACACCAATAATCAGAAGCAAAGTCCATGTGCCACCCGGCCCCAAATAGCGCTCTGCAAAGCCAATATCGCCAGTGAAATTCTTAATCCGTGGCCTGAAAACAATGAACAAAAAGGCCAATATCATTATCCCTATTCCTTGCACAACTTGCATATAAACTTTTTAAATCCGGCCCGATTCTGCCATAATCTACCCATGGAACGCAAATCAAGAGAACCACTCATGTTACAAGTTGATTTAAAAGTAACATTAAAACCTCAAGATGACACCCCTCCCCAACCCCCAAGACCTCAATCTCGCAGAAGAAAAATTTTAACCGGACTGGCAAGAATAGCTCTCAAAGACACAACATCCCTACTACAAGCAGTCTTACACTCAGACAAAGAATCCTCTTGATTCCACACACCCCAAGTGATATAAGTTTCACGCTTCTTAAAGAAGCTCTTTGACATTGCCGTGGGGTCTTAGCTCAGTTGGCTAGAGCGCCTGCTTTGCACGCAGGAGGTCAAGGGTTCGACTCCCTTAGACTCCACCAATTTTTCATCAAACACCACCGTTAACACGGGCGATTAGCTCAGCTGGTTAGAGCGCGACACTGATAATGTCGAGGTCGGAGGTTCAAGTCCCCCATCGCCCACCAGGTTAAAAAAAGCAGCTACCAAAGATAACTGCTCATTTTTTGTGTTGCGTTAGCAATGAATATTATCGGGGAGTTTTCCAGCAAATATCACTCTTATCACCAATCGAAAACACTATCCCAGCATAAACATCAACATCAGCTCCCTCTACTTGAAGCGCCTCTCTAAGATACGCCCAGTTATCACAAACCTGCAAATCAGGGTGAGATACATCAAAACCTTTTTCCACATCAACATATGCCCTATCCACAACAAAACCATCTTCAGTAATATCCTCCAAAGAATAAGCTCTACCAAAGTTAATCAATACATAAGGTCCACCTCGCCAAGAAGCCGTATCATTTTCTATAGTGACTGTATGTCCTTCAAGACCAAATTCTTCCGCTCTTTCTTCCTGAAATCGCTCAAGTTGCCGCTTAAGCCGGCGCAAATGCCTCTTATACCCTTTTGCAGTAGCAGCCATGCCATCTTCTGACGGCATTGTAAGTTCCGATGCAGCAAGGCCTAACTTTCCTGGTTCACCAGCACTAGCATCACCAAGATCACAAAGTGTTAATGGAGCCGCCAAGGTAGCAAGTTTTAAAGCTGAATTCATATTTTCAGGGGTTATCTTTTACATAGATAAGTAACTTTACATTAAAATTTAAAAAAGTCAAGTATATCTAGCAAAACTCCATCACTACCTCACCCACCAGTCTTGATTAAAGCGCCGTTTTGTGGTATAGTTAGTGGATGGTATCCCTTAAACAAAACCTTATGGAACAACCAGAAAACACCCCCTTAGACATAGACGGTTCATTCAGTCCAGAGCAAAAAGCCTGGCTAGCAAAAGAAATCGAGGAGAATGGTCACCCTCAAGATGCCGATCAATGGCTAGATTTATACAACCAAATGCTATTAGAAGTGCCTGACAAACCTAAAAACTAGCCAACTCCTCCTCCAGCACCCTCATCACATCTTTTCGCGAACGAACACTTGCGTGCCCCCACCAAACCAAATCCCATACACGAGGCCTGAATGTATGACATTCAACAGCCGGTTTTCCTGAAAGAAAATCCGTCCCCACCCGATAAACAAACATAGCCTCAAGCTTCTTCCCAATCCTCTTCAAATCCCCCTCATTCAGTGCAGTAGGAATCAGCCCATAACAAACATTGGCATAGGCCGGCGCCATAGAAATCATATAAATCTTCTTCCCCTTTGGCACCGCCATTTCATCAATCGCATCTAAAACAATCCGATTCCCGTGACTGTGAGCCAAAATTAAAAGTACATCATTCTTCTCAAGCCCCTTTTTTATGTAGTCGACTGCACCATCCACAACTTTTTTCCTAAACTCCTCGTCCTTCACATAAGGATAATAATAAAGTGGTATCGTCAGCCCAGGCACATACAGCGCCCATCTCCCATAAGGATGCGGAATCTCCCGCGGCCAAATATAAGCATCAAAATCCACTTCCGCCCCCGTAACCTTTTTAACTACACCCAACACGGCCTTATAGTCATGATAAACAGTCGAATCCAAAGACCAAACACCATTCGGAAGCCCCGGAACTGAAAGAAATGAGATCTTTTTCACAGAGAAAATATAGCACACTTCATAAAAAAATAATTACCCTACACACATATTCCTAAACGCAAATCTAACCGCATTTGCACGCATTTCAGCAATCTCCATCGGTGAAAAACCCATCCCAGAGACCATCTGATAATTATCCAAAAGCGTAACTCCATCATTCGTCCCATCAGAACAAACCACCAGTGGAACACCTGCATCATGAAGCTCTCTCATTGGATGAACCTCCAAACTTGATACAGCTCCCGTGACAACATTGCTATGAGGACAAATCTCAAAAGGAACTCCCCTTTTTGCAAACTCATTCATCAAAGCAGGATCCTCAGATGCTCGGATACCATGCCCAATCCTGTCAGGATTTAAAGCTAAAACATCCCAACCTCTCTCTGGCCCCTTAATCTCCATACAATGAACCGTCAGTCCAGGAATATCGCCCCTCACTGACTCAACATGCCCCGCAAAAACCGATGGCGAATTGTCTCTTTCGTTCGTAAGATCAACCCCCATAATGTGATCCTTATAATCAGACGTCAACCTCATCAACCCCCCCACATATGCCAAGCTTTTATCACTACAAGAAACACTCATCACCAAATCCGTCTGCATCTCCAGTTCCTTGTTAGCTCGGTCCAATGCATTCAAAATTTGATCTATAACTTTCACAGCCATTCGCCAATATTCATCACTTCCAGGATTATTCACACCCATATTCCTAAGAAGAACATCAACAATCGAAATTAAACTAACTCTAAACTCATATACATCAACTCCATCTCTATCCGCCTCTCTTAAAACATCTTCAGCCAACAATCCAATAACTTCAGGAGAAGTATATGCCCTCCTCACCTGTTTTAGACAATTATACCAGGTGTCCCAATCACAACCTCTAGGAGGTTGAACAAGCCCCGCAAGTTCTTCAACAGAATCAACACCAAAAACATCCCCTGCACGCAAATAAAGACTTTCCGGACTGTGTGCACAATCACTGTGAGCATGTAATTCATACAAACCAACATCTTGTGAAAGACTCACAGTAGACTCTAAACTATCATCTACAGACTCTTCTTCCATAAAAAAGATATAAAAGTAAAATTATTGATCCTCAGCAGCTTCTCTACTTTCCTCCACAATAACATTAAGCGATCCCTCAAGATCAGTATGTCCAATAATCTGCGTATCAAGACCAACCATATCACCTCTATGCCCATCCAAAGTCCTGATATCTACTTCGTAAACACAACCAGACATAAACACTTCCTCCGTAGGAGCATTAAGAATTTCCTCCCTAGAAGCACCTGGAGGGACAAGCTTAACCTCCTGATAACCATAAGGAGTACAAACAGCTTCAACAGATACATGATCATGCTCACCCTCATGCTGCCAATCCTCTAAATGCTGTAATTCCAAAACATTGTCATTCACCCCATCCATATAATTAACGTCTAAATTAACAAGCGCCTGCCTGGCAGCTTCAGCAGCTTCAGCCTGCCTTGCATCCAAACCTCTCTGAATGTGATCAACATCCTCAAGATGATCTGCACATTCTGCCTCAGACATATCCTTAGTACAAAGATGCTCACCAACACCAACATAATCAGACATTCCATCACAAAGCCTATCAACAGCCCCTTCTGAAAAGGCTGAAAACGATTCTAATTCGACCCCAGCTCTATAGGTAAGAGTCATCTCAAATCCACCCTGCCCCATTGCAATTCTTGTACGTGCCTCATCATCCACACCCATAGCAGCACCAAAAAAAGCTTGGACATTGCCATCTTTATCAGCATAAGCAAAAGTTGTAGGTCCAAATCTACCCTTGGAACACTGCGACTGAACACCACCATCAATGATTGGCATTTGCCTACAAATAGATCCCTCAGCAGCTGCACACTCCGCAAGAGGCTGCGTAAATTCTTGAATCAACCTCCTCTGTATATCCGTAATACCAGGCGGCAAACCTGATACATTTTGCTCATCATCACCAAACCATCCATCAAGTACTGCAGGCCCTTCAGTACGACGAATAACAGGACCATTATAACCAGAAGTCCTTGACTCAGGCTTATCCCCTCCATCGGGACCCCCGTCAGTCTGCAAACAGTGATGAGCCAAAAAAAGAGCTGCACCAGCAGCACCAACTGTCTTCAAACCTCTACCGACACAACCTTCTCTAAACTTAACCATAATTAATATTTTTAAAATTTAAGGACGGAATTATACCCCATACCAAAAAAAAGTCAAAAATCTATATCAATCTCTGACAATCCAAACGTAATAGAGAGATGTCCGGCTCAGAACATCATAGCCTTGCGGCCATAATATAAACCGTTCTGTCGACCTAGGATGCTTACACAATCTCTTGCGAGATCCTAGTTTCTCCTTAATAGGAGGTGGTCCATCCGCACGTTCTCGTACGGATACCTTGTTACGACTTAGTGCCAATTGATGGTTTTACCTTAGGCCCTGCTTAGCAGGGACTTCGGGTACCCCCATCTTTCATCACTTGACGGGCGGTGAGTACAAGACCCAGGAACATATTCAACGCACCATGGCTGATATGCGTTTACTAGCGATTCCAACTTCATGAGGGCGAGTTGCAGCCCTCAATCCGAACTTAGACCAGTTTTTAGGGATTCGCTCCGGATTACTCCTTGGCTGCCCGTTGTACTGGCCATTGTAGCGCGTGTGTCGCCCAAGACATAAGGGCCATGCTGATTTGACGTCATCCATACCTTCCTCCTAGTTATGCTAGGCAGTCTCATTAGAAAAATACAACTAATGACATGGGTTGCGCTCGTTTGCGGACTTAACCGTACACCTCAAGGCACGAGCTGACGACAACCATGCAGCACCTGTCATTCCGTTCCTTACGGCACCACTCCCTTTCGGGTGTGTTCGGAAGATGTCAAGTCTTGGTAAGGTTCCTCGCTTATTGTCGAATTAAACCACACGCTCCACCGCTTGTGTGGGTCCCCGTCTATTCCTTTGAGTTTTAATCTTGCGACCGTACTCCCCAGGCGGA
>CAZWIP010000141.1:0-8391 GCA_964634125.1 uncultured Dehalococcoidia bacterium | reverse complement strand
ATGATGCCAAAGTGTTCGGTTCAAAAAGTGTCCCATTATCGCTGGTTGCCAACACTATGGTACCCCCATGGATTTAAAAGGACTGGTTATACCCCGTCGTGACCTATTTCATAAAAAATATATTGGCGATACGCTACAGACTTCGAGAGGGTGTCCAAATGATTGTGAGTTTTGCTCGGTTTCACAGTTTAACGGATTTGCTTACCGCGAGCGCCCTGTGGAAGAAGTCCTGGATGAGATCTCAACCCTCAAAAAGAAGTACCTCTTCATAGTAGACGATAATATTGTTGGTCTTGGCCCCGAGAGAGAGAACTGGGCAATCTCCTTCGCGAGGGGAATAATTGAGAAAAAACACAAACTTGCCTGGTATAGCCATGCGGCGCTCAACGTAGCAGATAACGATGAGGTACTTAGAGCATTCGGGGAGTCAGGCTGCCGATTACTTTTCTTGGGTATGGAATCTGAAGACCATGAAGTATTAAAATCCATGAACAAAAAAGTGAATTTGACCCGGGATTATGAAAGAGTTATTCGGAAAATCCATGAGAATCACATTGGTATACACGGTTCATTTATCTTTGGTACCGACGAGGACACAATAGAGAAGTTACAACGACGGTTTAATTTCATGCTGGAGAACCACATTGATGTGATCCAATATTGCACCTTAACGCCATATCCGGGAACAAAATTATTTGATCAATTGTTAAGTGAAGGCAGGCTTTATTACACGGATTTCCCTTCCGATTGGGCCCGATATGATTTGACGGAGATCCTGTTCAAACCACAGAATTTGGACATCGATGAATATGGAGCCATCATGCGAAAAATGGGGCGCACGATATTCAGCCTAAGAAACCGTGCAAAAATGTTTTTACGGTCATTTCGTGACACACGCAGTTTACAAACAGCAGCCTGGTGCCTATTCACCAATAGTATTTATTCAGCTCCAGAAAATGTGAATGGACAATCTGGAGAGAAGTTCTGGCACTTCTCTCAGAAATCATGGCCAGCTATTCACTTGTTTGAACGAATTGAAAAACACTTCTAACTTGAATATTCATTATGCAATCCATGAAAACATCTCGATTTTCAATTAAAGGTCTAGCACGCAAGTGTGCTGGGCGTCCTTGGGTCACTATAAGTGTTTGGATATTTATCCTGTTGCTCTCGGTAACCTCCATACTAACATTGCTCACTACAACCACAGACTATGGACCTACGAAAGAAACTGAGGCTATGAAAGCTGAAGCAATGCTCGAAGATCGTCTTCGAGGGCCACAGAAAGCTCAGGAAGTGGTAATTATTCGATCTGAAAGTATACCAGTCGATAGTCTTGAGTTTCAAATTTTTGTTGAACAATTGCATGAAGCTATCCTTGCTTTGGGGACCGATTTGGTAGAAAGCGGAATTCACTACTACCAAACTAATTCAGCAGCCCTTGTTTCAGATGACTGGCATACCACCATAATACCGTTAGTCATGGCCGGTACGGTAGATGAAGCCCAGAAAAATATTGATAAACTCCACGAAGTTATCGATGAGAAAAGTGAAGATGATCGTTTTGAAGTATACATTACTGGCCCTGCTACCCTCATGCGGGATTCGATGATTGCTGCCAAGCATGACATGGAAACGGGTGAAATTTATGGCCTTCCCATAGCGTTTGGTATTCTGATTTTAGTTTTTGGCACGGTCGTGGCTGCGATGGTCCCGGTATTACTTGCCATATTCTCGATTGTCGTTGCGCTTGGTATTGCGGCACTTATTGGTCAGGTGATCGATCTTTCACTTTTTGTTACGAATATGATTGGCGCGATGGGTTTCGCTCTCGGTATTGATTATTCTTTGTTTGTGGTATATCGATACCGGGAAGAGAGAGCACGTGGTCTTGAGAAGATGGAGGCGATAGTTGTGGCTGGGGACACCGCTGGCCACGCTATATTCTTTAGTGGATTTGTTGTTGTCCTGGCTCTTCTTGGTGTTGTCATAGTGCCAACGGTCACGTGTATCAGCATTGCAACCGGAGCTATTTTAGTGGTTATCGCTGCTGTGGCGGCTTCTATGACACTATTGCCTGCAGTGCTCAGTCTACTAGGTGACAGGATCGATGCATTACGTGTGCCGTTTGTTGGGTTGAATTCACGAATGTTTGCCGGCGGAAGAGAAGGGGGGTTCTGGGATTGGGTAGCCAGAAGTGTCACTCGCTGGCCTATCTTTAGTGCAGTAGCTGCTTCAGCAATACTTATTGTTGCTACTATTCCGATCTTCGATATTGAACTCGGAGCTGCGGGTGTTGATGCGCTTCCAGATGGTTTTCATGCCAAAGAAGGCTATCGCATAGTTGAACAGGATTTTGCGTATGGATTGGTAACACCTACAGAGATCGTCATTGATGGTCAGATCGATTCTGATTCCATTCAAAAAGGTATTCGGCGAATGCAAACTATGATTGCAGCCAATCCATCCTTTGATGGTTCACCTAGTGTTCAAGTAAATTCTGGTAAAGATCTCGCTCTACTTACAGCTAATCCAAGAGGAGATCCTACTCAGGACGAATCCATAGATGCCGTAAACAGGATACGTGATGATTACATTCCAGTAGCTTTTGAAGGTGTTGATGTGGAAGTTTTGGTAGGAGGTGAGTCTGCTTGGAACGCAGATTTCGTCAGTTTAATGGGTGATTACATGCCTTTTGTATTTGTGTTCGTTCTTTGTCTAAGTTTTGTGCTTCTCACTGTGGTTTTTCGGTCCATCGTTGTGCCCATAAAGGCAATACTAATGAATTTACTCTCCGTAGGAGCAGCGTATGGATTGGTTGTCCTAGTGTTTCAGCATGGATTCATGGCTGACCAATTAGGACTGCAACAAGTAGATGATTTTGAAGCATGGATACCGGTTTTTCTTTTATGTTGGATATTTGGTCTATCGACAGACTACCATGTATTCCTGCTAACACGGGTCAGAGAACATTATGAAGAGACACAGGATAACAGCGAATCAGTTGTGTTTGGGTTACGAACAACGGGAGGTATTATTACAGGGGCTGCGCTGATCATGGTGGCTGTTTTTGGCGGTGTTGCTGCCGGTGAAATGGTCCAACTTCAACAGTTTGGCTTTGGTCTTTCTGTAGCTGTGTTGATTGATGCCACCATCATACGATCGGTGTTAGTACCGGCCTCCATGGATTTGCTTGGAAAATGGAATTGGTACCTGCCCAAATGGCTTGAATGGTTACCGGACTTACGACCAACGAAATAGCACATACCATATTTGTCTGGATGGAACAAACAGTTTGAAAATATTTGTAGTGTCATTAGCGCTGTCATTGATTCTTTTGGGAAGCATAGCTTGTAGCGATCTGCAAAACAATCATTGGTGCGCATGGCGGTACTGTATGGGTTACCAGTGAAATTGATGTCGGATCTGTTTTTAGCTTCAATCTACCAGTCGCAGGAATTATTGAGGCTAATGATCAACCGCAAGTAGAACAGAGAGCAGAGGTCTAGTTTCTAAGCCACAGACTCACGAGCAAGCTACTTATGCAGATATGTACGTTCCGATACTGAGTTTGGACCACCAACATTTTTGATCCCAAGGCAGCTTCGATTGTCACCCTTTAGGAACATACATAACTTATAGCCCAAATAGTAATCAATATACTGTTTTTAAACCTGAATCTGAAATTGGGCGGCAAATGGGCGGCAATTATGGACTTCAGGGGTCCAATTGGGGTATAATCTGAAGCTGAAGCCGGAGTGGCGGAATGGTAGACGCGGCGGTCTCAAAAACCGTTGGGAGTTAATCCCGTGTCGGTTCGAATCCGACCTCCGGCATTTTACAGGGTATACTCACAATAACCAGCTTATGGTGAATTCCCTAGCCGGGTAGTGTAGTGGTAGCACAACGGCCTTTGGAGCCGTCCGCTCGGGTTCGAATCCCGGCCCGGCTGCCACCATTTTCTCACCACCATTCCTTAAGATCTTTGCGCAAATCAGACGGTTGTCTATATATGAAACCTTCCCGGTAGGGAACGACCTTAGGATTTGTGGTTCCATCCGGTAATTTACCATAAAATACTTCACCAGTTGTTGGTTCTACGTATATTACTTTCCCATCTGCATTAAATGCATAGAGCCATGCATGATCACTTTCTTCAAGCGTTTCACCTGTCATATCCCTGTTGCCAACTACTATCACCGATTTTATATCCTGCGTGAGCAACATATTCCATAGATCAACTGCCATATCACTACAATCATACTCACCTTCGTAATATGTATGTGTGCTGTAGTGTTGTTGAGCGATCTCCTCAAGGGTTAACTGCAACTCAAAATCTCTCATTTTCCATGCTTTGCTCCAGAGGGTTTCATCTTTCCAAACATCCGGTCGCTCAAGATCATGGTCAGGGGAAGGTGTAAGCAGTTTGTTAAGTCGAGCAATTTCCACATCAAGCCAGAAATTATCGGATTGGAGAGTTTCCACACTATCCTGAAGACTCGATACCTGCTCCTGAAGTCTTATTACTTCCTCAACCGTGGCACTATCTGAAGCTGCTCTATAGGTTATAAAATCTTCCATCAGGTCATCATTTTCATCCATCAGGGTTTGGTGATTTTCTTCCAATAATGTCAATTTCTCAGAGGTATCGGTATACTCAATCAACAGAGCCTCATATTCTGAACTTTTATCTGCCAGATCATTCGCTAACGAATTCACCTGAGATTGTAGCTGTTCCACAGTCGAGTTAAGATCAGTTATTTGATCCAATAACACTGGATCATCTGAGTCTGAAGCGCCAGCTTTGCTATCCTTTATAGCATATCCCACGCCTATACCGATGCACAGGCTGACTGCCAGGAATACCAAAAGCACCCGGGATGAGATTTTGGCTGTTTCTCTTCGTTTCGATCTCACTTTAATATCTACCCCGTGAACGAAAACCAGGTTCCAACTATTATAACGCAATCATCACAGATAAAGTAAATACCCCAACATCCACTTAATTTCAGGCATTACGCTTACCACACCAAACAGGTGCCCCTGTTAGGTTTTCGTTCACTACCCTACTCTCCCTCCAATGAAATCTCTCTGTCCTCGAAGGAAGTCTCTACTAAGATTGGGCTTTTTCCCTTCAAGCTGAACCCAGCACAATCCCAGCACACCGTCACCAGTACTTATACCCACCGGTATTTCTGTTTCACCGGAAAGCGGCACAACTACTCCCGGCCCGGTATACTCACCACTTGGCAAAGCAACGGCATCCAGTATTTTGAGCACCTTCCCTTGCCAATATGTATAGCACCCCGGCCAGGGATGGAAGGCACGAACCCGCCGTTCCAGCTCTACTGCCGAAATTTGCCAGTTCATCTCACCATCTTTCTTGGATATCTGTTCAGTATAAATTGCCTTACTATTATCTTGACGTTCCGGCACAAGTTTTTGCTCAACCAGTTCCGGCAGTGTTTCCATAAGAAGATTGGCACCAACATCAGCCAACTTGGCCTCAAGTGACTCTGTTGTATCGCGAGGTCCTATTGAGACCCTCCTCTGAGACAGGACTGGACCAGTATCCATGCCGGCATCCATCAGCATGATACTTACTCCAGTTTCCTCATCGCCCGCAAGTATCGCCGCAGCCACTGGAGCAGCACCCCGATATTTTGGAAGCAGGGATGGATGGATATTAATGCAGCCAAATATGGGGATTTCCAACACATCTTGAGGTAGTATTTGCCCGTAGGCCACCACCACAATGACATCAGGTTTCAGCGCAGACAGTCTCTCTATCTCAGTCTCATCCCTAAATCTCTTTGGCTGGAATACCGGTACACCATGCACTTCAGCTATCAGTTTCACCGGGGGGGCTGATGCGGTTTTCCCTCTACCAGACGGCCTGTCTGGCTGTGTATAGACAGCCACAACGTCATATTTGCTTGAGTTAAGCAACTCAAGCGCCGGGACACTGAATTGGGGGGTACCCATAAACACAATGCGCATGATCAAAGATCCCTACGACAAAAGTACGATCCCTTTATAATTAATTCTACCGCGTTAAGTCCGGTTTTTCCACCAAAATATAAGTTAAACATAATGACATATTCATAAACTGCAAATGCAAATGTAAGATACTCTGATGGATTTGAACACGAAATATCAACTTTCTGACCTTGTCTTCATTGCACATTACGCAATCACGCGCTATACTCAATATGCTCAAAATCATGGAACTCAACAAATTAACTAAGATAGCTTCTGAATACCTCCCAGAAAAGGACATTCAATTTATCGAACAGGCATATCAGTTCGCCCTCGATGCCGAAAAACCAGATCTGGAAAAAACTACAGAAGTCGCTGCTATCCTCGCTCACCTACAAATGGACGCTGAGTCCCTCGCTGCCGCTTTGCTGCAGGGCCTGCCCGAAAACACCAGACCTCCATCAGGTATAACGGTAAGCAAGTTTGGTAAGAATGTTAGAAGACTTGCTACCGGTGTCACCAAACTTGATAGCATACCTTGGCTGGCACCCGACGAGCAACAATCAGAGAGCCTGCGAAAAATGTTCCTTGCAATGGCGAAGGACGTCCGGGTGATAATAATCAGTCTGGCTAACAGAATGCAAATGATGCACAATCTAAAAGGACTGCCTGTAGAGAAACGACAAGAGCTGTCCCATGAGACCATGGAGATATACGTCCCCCTGGCCCATCGCCTGGGAATTCGAGAAATCAAAAGTGAACTTGAAGACATCGCATTCTACAATCTTCATCCAGAAGAGTACAGGGAAATAACACAATTACTCGATGTTCAAAAGAATGAGTGGGAAAGGGCAATCACCCATGCCATCCGTATTCTGAGTGATGAGTTTAAAAAAGCTGACCTTAAAGCTGAAATTGAGGGCAGGCCTAAAAGCGTCTACAGTATCTACGAGAAGATGTTAAGGTATGCCGACATAGGAAAAGAGGCCACTGATATTCACGACCTGATGGCTCTTCGCGTTCTGGTCGATGAAGTGAAAGATTGTTATAACGCGTTGGGCCACATTCACCATCTATGGCACCCCATTCCCGGCCAGTTCGATGATTACATCGCCAACCCCAGAGGAAACATGTATCAATCCCTTCACACTACTGTAATGGCTTTGCAGGGTATACCGTTAGAAATACAAATACGCACCTACGAAATGCATCAGATCAACGAGTTCGGAGTAGCTTCTCATTGGCTTTACAAAGAAGGCCGTAAAAAAGATATGCACTTTGAAGAGAAAATGACATGGGTTAGACAGTTAATGGAGTGGCGAAAAGAGCTAAGCGGCACCGCTTTCTACGATGCAATCAAAACTGATATTTTTCAAGATCAAGTATACGTTTTCACTCCCATGGGTGAAGTCAAAGAGCTCCCACAAGACTCAACACCCTTGGACTTCGCCTACCGCATCCATACCAATATAGGACACCGTTGCACCGGAGCTAAAGTCAACGGCAGGATGGTTCCCCTCACGTACAAACTGCAAAACGGTGATGTGGTAAGTATCCTCAGTACCAAAGCAGATCGAGGCCCCAGTCTCGATTGGTTGAATCCGGACACAGGTTACGTTCACAGCAGCCACGCTCGGGAGAAAATCAGGCAATGGTTCCGAAAACAAGAGAGAGTTGTTAATCTCGACCAAGGCAAGGAACTACTTGATAAGGAACTAAGACGTCTCGGAATGGCTATGAGCATATCGGAAGCTGCGAAAATATTTGGTTATGACGATCAAAACGAATTCCTCGTGGCCATCGGATGCGGGGATATAAACATTGGTCATATTGGTTCAAAACTGGCTCCTCCTGACGAGGAAGAAGAGGTCATTCCAGCAACGACACCAGTTCCCAGGAGGCCCCAAGTGGCTACGGGGGTTGAAGTGCTTGGAGTCGGCAACTTGCTGACTCATATAGCTCCATGTTGCATGCCGGTTCCTGGAGATGATATCGTCGGCTTTGTCACGCGAACCAAGGGAATCACCATCCACCAAAGAGACTGTCCGAATGTTGTACAATTGGATGAACCAGAGCGACTTATCGACGTCACCTGGGGATCCCAGCAGGATTCATATCCTGTTTCAATTGTCCTGAAAGTTGATGATAGAGTCGGACTGCTCAAGGATGTCAGCACTATCATTTCCGATTCCAAGATAAATATCTCTTCTATATCAACCAAAAGCAATCGTGATAATACTACATCGATTTTCTTGACTGTGGAGATTCCCAACATAAGCCAATTAAGTAAACTTCTCTCAAAACTGGAGAACCTGTCCGGTGTTATTAGCGCTAGTCGTGTCACTACGGAACGCAAAAAATCAGCATCCACCAACCAAACAACTAAGAACATCTCAAAAGTAAAACCATAAG
>CAZWIP010000140.1:3388-8430 GCA_964634125.1 uncultured Dehalococcoidia bacterium | reverse complement strand
ATTGTAATATATTTTCGATGTTTTGTCTAGTATTTAATTGCCGGGTTAATATCATGCCATTTAAGACTTGCCCCGGAAATCCACCTCCCTTGCCCCGTGAACTATCATGCGAGTGCGATCCCACCCACTCTCCCGATGGATCTTTTGGGGCCACCTCCAATCCCCCGGCAGAGAAGAATCTCTGCACTCTCTTTTTCAATCGCTATTTTTGAGTTCGAAAACGAGGTCTCCTGATATCCATAGGTGTTTGACCGGAGACGCTGGAGTAAATTGGGGAATGACATCCCTCTGTCTCCCCCTTTAAAGGGGATTAGTAGATTCCGCATCAACAGACTGTGCCATAATGTCATCGCGAGGAGTCGCAGGCGACGCGGCGATCTCACCGCATCCGAGGAGATTGCTTCGCTTTGCTCGCAATGACATGGCAAAATTATTAGTGTTTCAGGTTGTGGCACAGTCTGCTAGTACGTAATGGGATAAAAGAGCTAATCTATTCTTGTGATTTCCTTAATTCAATGATCTGGTCCCGCAGCAGCGCTGCCTTCTCGAATTCCAGGTTTTTGGCAGCGGCTTTCATCTGGGATTCCATACTCTTGATCAAACGGACGATCTCTTCCTTGGAAATGCCCTCATCCGGGGTGAGAGCGGGCTTACGCTCCTCAGTAACTGCCCGCAGTTGATCCGTGATGTCCTTGATCGATTTCTTAATTCCCTCGGGTGTAATGCCGTGTTCCTTATTGTAGGTCTCTTGTATTGTTCGCCGCCGGTCGGTTTCGTCGATCGCCCGTCGCATCGAATTGGTGATTATGTCTGCATACATTATTATCTGACCCTCGGCATGTCGAGCGGCTCTCCCCATTGTCTGGATCAACGCAGTTTCCGAACGTAAATATCCCTCTTTATCGGCATCGAGTATGGCGACAAGGCTGACTTCCGGCAAATCGAGACCTTCCCGGAGCAAGTTGATGCCAACCACCACATCATAAACGCCAAGGCGCAGGTCCCTTAAAATCTCCACCCGTTCCAGCGTATCGACTTCAGAATGAAGGTAATGGATCTTGATATTCATCTCGCGGAGGTAGTCGGCCAGTTCCTCAGCCATGCGCTTGGTCAACGTAGTCACCAGCACTCGTTCCTTTCGATCAACTCTGGTTTTTATCTGATCGAGGAGGTCATCGATCTGTCCTTCCGACGGTTTGATTTCCACCGTGGGATCGAGGAGTCCTGTGGGACGGATCACTTGCTCGACTACCTGTTGGCTCTTTTCCTTTTCATAAGGACCGGGAGTGGCTGTAGTGTAGATAACATCATTGGTGCGCGATTCAAATTCCTCAAAGTTGAAAGGACGATTGTCCATGGCCGAAGGAAGGCGAAATCCGTGTTCCACCAGGATTGCTTTACGTGCTCGATCGCCATGATACATGCCGCGAACCTGAGGGATGCTCATGTGCGATTCATCGATAATGAGCAGGAAATCATCGGGGAAGTAGTCGATGAGCGTCCATGGTGGACTTCCCGGTTGACGCTGGGCCAGATGACGCGAATAGTTCTCTATCCCGTTGCAGTAGCCGGCCTCACGCAGCATTTCCAGATCATAGTTGGTCCTAGCCTCCAGCCGTTGTGCTTCAACCAGTTTATCTTGCGAGTTGAATTCAGAAACACGCTCGTCCAGCTCTTCTTTAATATCTTCGATTGCGGCCATGATTTTGTCATGAGTAGTGACGAAGTGCTTGGCGGGATAGATTTCGATCTGATCTTGATGGGACAGTATCTCCCCTGTGAGCGGATCGATGGTGCTGATGCGTTCGACTTCATCTCCCCAGAATTCGATTCTCAGGGCCAGGTCTTCATAAGCGGGTTGAATTTCCAGCGTGTCTCCCCGGATTCGGAATCGCCCTCGCGTAAATCCAATATCGTTCCTTTCGTATTGCATCTCCACGAGTCGGCGAGCCAATCGATCCCGGTTTGTATGTTCCCCTTTTTTTATCTCGGTCACAAAACTGAGGTAGTCCTCTGGAGTTCCCAGTCCATAGATGCAAGAGACGGAAGCACACACAACTACATCGCGGCGAGCAAGTACCGATCGGGTGGCGGAGTTACGGAGTTTATCGATTTCCTCGTTGACGTCGGTTTCCTTTTCAATGTATGTATCGGTGCGGGGAATGTAGGCCTCTGGTTGATAGTAGTCGTAATAGCTGACGAAGTATTCCACGGCGTTTTCGGGGAAGAACTCGCGGAATTCAGTGCAGAGCTGTGCAGCCAACGTTTTGTTATGAGAGAGCACCAGCGTGGGGTTTTGTACCTGAGCGATGAGGTTGGCTATGGTAAAAGTTTTGCCAGATCCGGTGACACCCAGCAAAACCTGATGCTTAAAACCCTTGTGCAAACCATCTACAAGCTTTTCGATGGCTTGCGGCTGGTCACCGGTGGGTTGAAAATCGGAAGCGAGTTTGAACTCAGACATTTCAGTACGGGCGAATCTCTGTGCTCGCCTAATTCCTGGGATTTAACTACCATTGTATCAAAAAAGGGCAGGTACATTGAGGGCAGACACATTGATCTGCCCCTACTGCAAATCCACTTCCTCGGCGATCCCTATCCGTTCCACCGAGAGGGGAACATAATTAACTCTGCCATCTTCAATGAGATCGCGGAGTTGTTTTTCGTCCTGCGTTAAGCGGAATCGGCCGGTCTTCACTTCGATGAAATCGATCCCTTCGCCATACTTAATTCCAATGAAATCTATCGGGTCCCCGAGGTAGAAGAGTCGATCATAATGGGTTAATTCAAAGGTGGCCATGAGTTCATTCAGTTTGCCTGTACGCTTTCCCAGGCTTCGTGTGATGGAAAACAGAAGTTGATTGGGTAGGTTTTTGAGGTCGTTTTGAACCTCTCTCATCGAAGCCTCGGAGGCCAGCGCAAAACGGAGCTTTTCTTCCATTTCTTTGATTTCGGGCAAATCGATTTCTCTGGGCTGCCTCAGCAACTTGATGACGAAAAGTAGCAGAACTGCCACAATGCAGATCAGTATTACGATCAATATCTCCATTTTACGCTCCTCCTATCCGACCAGCCATTCCACAACATCAAACGTAGCTTCGAAAAAGTAGTATCCTGCGATAGCAAAACCGATAGATTTAATAGTCTTACCTGCCCAGCAAATAAGAAAGAACTTCCAATAAGGATACCGAAGGGCCCCGGCTGCAATCACAGCTGCCCTGGTGAAAAAGTTCGGTATGGCACAAACGAGGAATAGGGTAATAGCACCGTGCTTCTCCATCCAGTGGACCACTTTCCGGTAGCCTTTGACATTGGTTACCGCTGCCTGGCCTCCATATCCTGCCATGTAGTATGTCGATTCTCCCAGCGGTTCTCCAATACCGGCTGCAAGTCCAATAAGGGCCGGGTTGAGACCAGCCCCTCCAGCCAAGAAGGCAGCCCATGAGCCTGGAAGGGGCCAGATGGGTACCGAACTTCCGGCAAGGCCCATTACGAGTACGCCGAGATAGCCCAATTTGTTTTTAACATAATCCTTCAATTCCTCGGCACCCTCGAGCTTTGGAGGGTCTTCCACCACAATCACGATAATGACGATGATCGCTATCGCGAGGAATATCATGGGGATGTATCGTAGTTGCTTTCGCCAGTTGGGGATGTCCTGGTCGATGGTGTCACCAACCAGAAATTTCTCGGTATTATTGGACGAACTGTGCTCTATGGGGTCTTTGGCTTCGTCGTTCATTTACCCAAGAGTATAATCTCAGAACGCACGAAGTCAAGCTTGATCTGGAGGTATCCATCGGTCTCCGAGGAAAAGAGGAATTTCTGCTGCGCAAACAGGTCCAACTTCTACTTCCCACCCGGTGTTCTTTTGAAAATCTTCTGCCAATGAACCGGTGAGACCGGGCACAATCAGATTGCGATGGCTGACGTGATTGCCCAAGTCGCTTTCATCCAAAGCTCTCTGGAGGCGCTCTGATGTGAAATTGCCATAGACCATAGCCATATCCACTGTACTACCCAGACAGTCGACCAAGAGAAAATAGGCTGGCGTTATGCCCTGAGCCCACAAAGCAGCGAGTACGTCAAATGTCAGCCTACTGTTTGCCGTAACCAGGACCACAGCATTCTCATCCGGTTCGTTTAGAGCGAAAAGGTCTGGGGCGATCGGTTGGGGAACGTCAAAAGAAGGCATGGAAGGTAAGTACGTTTGTGGGTCCAGCGCAAGGCTGAAAGCGTGTATCTGCTGAGGCGAAAGGAAAGAACAGTCTTCCAATGATACATTCCCTTCTTTGAATTTGGTTAGGAAATCATTCCAGGGAATAGTAGCGGTTTCTGGCCAATAGGGGGACAGGTCGATTTTATCCAGATATAGCCAGGCTTCGAGTGGACTCATGCTATGCGATTCTCCCAAAGTCGATTATACAACAGCCAAGAGTGACTGACCAATCGGGGTGATTAATCGCTGGTTGTGCTTTTTCACAGGATACCATCATTGACAGATTGCGTGCGAAGCCATTAAAATCGGAAGAGTCAATGACGTGGCGCATTCGTCTAGGGGTCTAGGACACCGCCCTCTCAAGGCGGAGATCGGGGGTTCGAATCCCCCATGCGCTACCAATAATTCTATTTAGCTTCAAAAACAGGTTATATTCCGCCGGTTTTAAAGTTTTAGCTAACGAATAGCTAACGAATTTCTTCAACTGCCTCATTTTCACGTTTGGGATTTAATAGATCATCAAACCGAGCGGCCGCCGCTTCCTGAAGGCCTGGAGCCACATGCGAATACCTGTCTAAGGTGATATTGATACTTGAGTGACCTAACCTCTCTTGGACCACTTTGGGATGCACAGCTTGCTTGAGCAATAGAGAGGCATGAGAGTGTCGGGCATCATGCAGACGAATCGGTTTAAGCCCGCATCGAATTGCCAGTGTCTTCCATGCACGAGTGATTGTATTGGGGCGTAATGGTCTACCGTCAAGATGACTGAAAGCAAGGTCTTCATCGTTTAGTTGTGTACCAAGCCTTTCTCTCTCCTCTT
>CAZWIP010000140.1:0-3378 GCA_964634125.1 uncultured Dehalococcoidia bacterium | reverse complement strand
GTTTTCACGATGCTTTGTTAGTTCAATGGTGAGCGAGGGCGGTAAGTTGATCATGCGTTTGCTCTTGGCCGATTTGGGTTCGGTGAAGATGTAGCTGCCATCCTTCAGTTGGTGAAGATTACGCGTGATATACATCTGTCCTAAAACAAGATCGATGTCTTGCCAACGAAGGGCTAAGAGTTCTGCCCTTCGAGCCCCGGTGTACAACGAAGTATAGAATAATGCGCGATGGGGTGTTTTCTTGGCAGCTTCAAGAAAGAACGAGATTTCGTCCTCGTTCCAGGTTTCCATTTCCTTTTGACGAACCTTCGGCAGATCAACGGCATCCGCTACATTTCGGTTAACGAGACCCCGTTTGAGCGCCGATTGAAGAGCCACATGGAGCACGGAATGGTGATACTGGACGGTAGCAGCACTCAAGCCTCCGTTCAAAGCCTCGGTATAGTATGTCTGAATATGTTCCGGCTTTAATTGCGTCAGGGTTATCCTACCGAGCCGGGGAATCAGGTGATTGTGGACTATACCATCGTATCGGTCAAAGCCACGGGGTGAGAGATTAGGCCGATAATCTTCAATCCAACGATCAAGAAACTCCGCCAGGGTGGTTTTACCAGGCTTCATGAATGTTCCGGTATCTAATTGGTGAAGTAGCTCCGAAAGGCGTTTTTCGGCATCCCTCTTTGTACCCTTGAAGCTGATCCACTGTTGCTTGCGTTTGCCGGTTGCGGGGTCAGTACCCAAGTCTAAGACAATACTATAATTGTTCTTGTATCGTTTGTTGTACCTTTTGACGATGTGGCCTCTCATCATTTCCCCCGACCAGGATAATTCCGCTTTCGCTCATAGTGAGCATCTTCTTCGGCGATGAGGTGATGCCCTCCGATCTTCACAGCCTTTATTCGACCTTCGTAAATTAGTTTCCTTACTCTACCGTCCGTTATTCCTAGCTTTTTGGCAACTTCTCTCGTAGTCAACAACATCCCTATTTGAGCTCCCGTTATTATCTTGAATTATTGTAACACTTGTGATACAATATAGTCAAGTCCCATGAAAAAAGAAATTAAAGAAAATCCGGACGCAATAGCAGATGTGAATGGTCTTTTATATGATGCCTTGGCTAACACCGACGGAGACAAATTTGCTAATTGCCTTGAGTTGCTGAGACCGGATTCCTTAAGAATAGCCAGACAATACCATCTTGGTGACGCAAACTCGAAGGAGTTAGTTGCCAACGCTGAGGAAAAGGCGCTTGAGGCCTTCAAAGATGCTACATTTGAACATATATACAATCCAAAGAACTACTTCCTAACAATAATCCATAACTCGATTAGGGATGATTTAAAGGCTGATGTTGTACCCGATAGTCTCAATGTATTTGAAGCAAAGAGGATCTCAATTAACATCGAGGGGAAACCTCTCAAAGATGATGCTGAACAGTTCACTGGATGGCATATTGCCAATTTAAAAAAGAAACGGATAAGGGAGCAACTGCTCTACAAACCTCACCCAAAGCTTGATTTTCTAATGTGTGTACTACGTTACTCATATAAGTTTGGGAGTCACGATGCAAAAACCGGAAATCTCCTTTCGTGGCATTGTCCGGATGGGATTAAGACTCTCAGACTGGAGTATCAAAATAGCTGTTTGTTGGTTGACACAATGCCTGGTATCGTCGAGCCAGAAGTAGTAAAAAGATACCTTTCCGGATATAAGCAAGTCGACATTGCTACTCATATGGGTCTTCAAAAAAGTAACGTTTCACGAGCAATCAGTAAGTGGATACAAACGAATTGGGGCTGGGACACGACAAAAGTGGATCTTGTCATCTTAAGCTGGTTAGCCGGGAATTTGCTGGAACTATCCTTGCGAATCAAGAAAGAGATAAAAGCTGATTTTCACCAAGGACTCCCTCGTGATCTGGTAAGGGAAATAAGATATGACAAGCACAGTGCCAGAGAGGAAGAACGCCTTATCAATAGAATTGCGGAAATATGGAGTCAGGGAAAGACAAGTGCAGAAATGTGGGAGCAGTTGGTAGCAGAAGGTTGGTCCGAATATAAGTTTGGATACATTTATCTTGGCGAATTGAAAGGCAAACCACTATCCTATTCCTATCATCTTGATATACGAAATTGGCTAAACCCTGAAGAGTGGAAAAAGGCAGCCCTCTTGGAGAACGAACATGGCCTTAAGCGTAGAATTAAGGGTGTCTATACTGATGAACTCAAATGGGGGCTATGGGAACCTAAACTCCGAGGGCGATATAGCAAGCGACTTTTTGAGGAAGCAAAGAGTAGCGTTCGTACGAGGGCACATCTTGGCGACTTAAGTCAGGATGATTGGCCGTTGTTGTCCGAAGTGATTCGCACACTGGAAAAAGCCGAACTTGATAACACGCCCTGGAGACCAGATTGGGACTGGATACTGGATACCGAATGGCCAACATGATAACTTTTTTAAGACATTTCCGTCTATATAAATAGACGATAGAATAATAGTATAAACGAGATGATACGGGCGGTTTGCATTAAGCAGGCCGCCTTTTTTTATGGATTTTTCCAAGTCACCAGAGAAGGAGGGCAAATGCTCATAATCACTCCCGAGAAGATTGACTTGACCGAGAGGGGCTGCGATGGCTGTGGCGAAATAATCACCGGGCCACCCTTTGTAGTGTCTATAGGCAAAAAGAAACTGATGTTCTATCACGTTGTATGTGCAAGCCATGCGGGACAAAAGCTAATTACAGAGGCGCAGGAGTTTGCCAAGTTCAATCACAATCACCTGAGTAAATCTCAATCTCTTCCAGAAAACCTATCTATTTTGTTCGAAAAGTGCTTTGACACAAACAGAGGAGGAACGCATCATGACACATCAGAATGATCGACTTACGATGACCATCCCTGAATATGCAGCTTTACACGGCATCAGTCGAGGTCTAGCGTATGATCTCGCCAAAAGGAATGCTTTACCGGTGAGGGTGCTCAAATTTGGACGTAGATTACTTGTGAGCCGGGCTGAAGTAGAACGCGTGTTGAATGGAGATAGTAGCATGGAAATCCTGCAATGATAACTCGAGACAGTAAACATTTGATAGGGAAATACAGCAGATAATGGCCAAGACTGATAGTGACATTTCACAGTTCTATCGAAAAAGGCTCATCTCACCTGGGTGGGCTGGTGAGCTTGCCCCCGACGAACTTGAATTTGTCAAAGCGAGCTTAAAGGCTGACAGGCATTTGCGTGCGAAGTGGGGATTCAAGCGGGGGACTGGCCGACTTAATGATCTAAAAATCCGGCTAGTCGCAATGGACGGGGTTGAAGCCTTGCGAAAAGATGCTTCTGAGGACTTGGAAGGACTTGAGCACGATCGGCTTGATT
>CAZWIP010000139.1:0-8435 GCA_964634125.1 uncultured Dehalococcoidia bacterium | reverse complement strand
ATTTAAAATAACCAGTTACTGAGACGGAAATCATGGCGCTATGCAGAGTACACCAGAGTATCCATAAGAGAGCGAATGCTGCGTATTCCATAACAAAATGAAGCGATTATTTCAGCATATACTGCATCATAGGACCGAGCAGGGCCTTTACAAGTTCGGCAATCTCTTCGGCCTTAATCAAAGAAAAGCAGCACACATAGCCGTCCTTTTCCCAGCTAATCAAAGTCAGTTTGTCCCATGGTCTAATGTTTGCCTTTTCCCTTACATCCTTGGGAAGAACCATCTGGCCCCGATCATCAATACTTATCACCGATTCAACTTTGCAACCACTGATGGGTATATTATCCGGTGTTCAACACAAACTATTATCATCTTGATTAATCATATCAAACCACCCTACGCAAGAATCATGCAAATACTGCATATTCTAATTATTCTGAATTTTCTGATATTGTACTCAGCAAAACCGAATTTATCAATACTAGGCAATGTTTCCATAAATATCCGACAGTCCATAATAAAACATGGACATGACGATCCTCTCCGCTTGCTTGACAAATCACGATGCGTGTATCTACAATAGACTCATCTCTGGAGACCTTTAACAATCATGGAAATCAACGTTGCGCAGCAACTGAAGAGTCATTTGGGGGATGCTCGGCACTACGCTGTGAGCGAAACCACCAAGGAGGGCTTCTCTATCAGCGGAGAGGCGAAACTAGTCCTCACCAACCGTAGTGTTTTGGCCACAGGGCGATTCAATACCGTTATTACCACCACTTGTAGCCGTTGCCTTGACGAGTTTGAGCACCCCCTGGATTTTGAGCTATCAGTGGAGTTCTTTCCCACCAGTAATATTCTTGGCACCTCCCCTACTCCTATAGTTGAAATCCAAGAAGCAGATGGATTCACTATAGGGGAAGACCATGTCCTCGACCTTAGTGAAGCTCTGCGTCAGAATATTGTGCTTAGTCTCCCAACAAAGCCCATATGCAAACCTGATTGCGCAGGATTGTGCCAAAAATGCGGCCAGAACCTAAATCATAGTCAATGCGAATGCCCGCAAGAGCAATCTGATCCGCGTTGGTCTCCACTGAAACAATTGCTATCAAATCAAATAACTGAAAGTGTTAGAGAGGTTAGTAAATAGTCATGACCGAACCAAAAAGAAAAATATCCAAAAGGCGAGCCGGTACAAGACAAAGTCATCAGGCCATTAAGGCCCCTAGTCAGTCTCTGTGCCCACAATGTCACAGCCCCAAGCTTCCCCACCACGTATGCCCTGTCTGTGGAAGCTATAAAGGCAGGGAAGTATACGAGGTCAAGAAAGCCAAAGGATAATTATTGCAATAAACAAGATAGTGAAGTTAAATCGACACTCGTCCGTCTCGTGGTTCGTGGCGGAGGCAATCGATGAGTAAGGTTGCATTTGTCTTTCCTGGTCAAGGATCACAGATAGTGGGGATGGGGATGGATCTCTTTGAGAAATCGTCAGAAGCCCGTCAAGTATTTGAAGAGGCTGATGAAGCACTGGGATTCTCGCTTTCCAAACTCTGCTTTGAGGGCCCGGAAGATGATCTTCGCCAGACCATAAATACCCAACCGGCGGTAATGACAGCCAGTATTGCATGTCTGAGAACCGCTTCGAGAAACGGGAATAACATTCAGCCAGCATTTGTCGCCGGTCACAGCCTTGGCGAATATACGGCATTAGTGGCCGGTGGAGTACTCAGTTTTGCCGATGGTATTCGTTTGGTTAAAGAGCGCGCCCGCCTAATGCAGGAAGCCGGTGAAAAACGTCCCGGTGGAATGGCTGCTATCATTGGACTTGACTTAGTCTCCTTAGAAGAAATCTGCCAGGAAACCGGAACCCAAATTGCAAACATTAATTCCCCTGAACAGACAGTTATTAGTGGCTCTAATAATGGTTTAGCATGGTCAATGGATTTGGCTAAAGCCAGAGGAGCCAAAAGAGTTGTTCGCCTCGGCGTGAGCGGTGCATTCCATTCCAACCACATGGAGTTCGCTGCTGACGGCTTGGCCAAAGCTGTTACTCAGTTCAGTTTCTCGAACCCATCGATCCCAATCGTAGCTAATACTACGGCTGAGCCAAAATCTACAGCAGATGAAGTTGTCGATGGAATCCTGAAGCAAGTATGTGGCTGTGTTCGATGGCAACCATCTGTTGAGTACATGATTAACGCCGGAGTAACCACCTTTGTGGAAATCGGACCAGGTCAGGTTCTTACAGGACTTATCAAGAGAATCAGCAGAGATGTGAAGCTTGTCAATATCAATAATATCGACTCTGTTGAATCAATTTCTTTAAAAGAGTTTGACTAATCATCTGTTTTCCTGATAACTAGAGAGTTTCAACTATATAGGCCTAACAACCCTGGTTTTAAAAAAATGGAAAGCGTTCGACGAAAGTCCAGAATCATTGCACTACAGGCGTTATTTGAATTCGACTGTGTCGGACACGATTTAGCGTCCTCGACAACTCGACTGATTCAAGACAAATCAATGCCCGAAAACGCTGCTGCATTTGCTCAAGAGCTAGTAGCTGGAATTGAGGAAAACAAAAAACAAATTGATGCGCAAATCCAAAAGTTCGCACCTAACTTCCCCGTTGAACAACTCTCAATAATCGACCGTGCCATTTTACGGCTAGCAATTTTTGAAATTGCATTCGATAAAAAGGTACCAGTAAAAGTTGCCATTAACGAGGCAGTGGAACTCGCAAAAGCTTTCGGCAACAATAATTCCGCGAAATTTGTCAATGGTGTTTTGGGATCGGTTAGTTCAGCTATACTACAAAGCTAAATTTCATGTTATAATGACCCATGTTATAATGACCTAGTAAAAACACATCTTTATGGAGGAAAAGAAAATATGGCTACACTTTTTGATCGAGTTAAAAGCATAATAGTGGAGCAACTTGGTGTTGAGGAATCGGAAGTCACCATGGAAGCTTCATTTGCCGATGATCTAAATGCGGATTCCCTCGATCTTGTTGAGCTGGTTATGGCTTTTGAAGAGCAATTTGGGAATGAAAGCAATCCACTCGAAATTCCTGATGAAGACGCTGAGAAACTACTTTCGGTAAAAGACGCGGTCGAGTATCTAAAAGAACACGGCTTTGAAGAATAGTAGCTCTGATAAACATCAAACAAATATCCCGGTTTCTCGGTCACCGGGATAGCAATGTTAGCAACAAGAAGAAGTAACATTATCTCTAAAAAATCGAGTTTGTAAGGCACACGGCCTGTATTGGCCGTGGCTTTTTATTACATACAAGCGCCATTACCCAAATTCAGTTTTATAGGTATTAGTTGGGCACCGGGGAACTCCTGCCCAATACGAACTGCCAATCCGATTTTCCAGGTTAAAAGGAGTTAACAAGTTGACTACGTTAACCGACCTAAATAACGAGATTTTGCAATGCCGTAATTGTGAATTAGCAAAGACGCGAACTAAGGTAGTTCCCGGAGAAGGTAATGACAACGCCGATATAGTTTTCATCGGCGAAGCCCCTGGATTCTATGAAGATCAGCAGGGTAGACCATTTGTAGGAGCTGCTGGAAAATTTCTTGATGAACTATTAGAATCAATAGACCTTGATCGAACCAAAGTCTACATATGCAATATTATCAAATGCCGCCCTCCAGGAAACCGTGACCCTTTACCCCAGGAAATTGAAGCATGTAAGAAGTGGCTCGATCATCAACTTGATATTATTTCTCCCAAAGCAATCGTCACTTTAGGCCGACATTCCATGGCCAGGTTCTTCCATGGCGCAAGCATAGGCAAAATTCACGGTACAGCACAGACAATAAACGGTAGAACTTATTTCGCCATGTACCACCCAGCTGCTGCACTCCATCAACAGAACTTGCGAAAAACCATAGAAGCTGATATCCTCAAACTCCCCGAGATTGTAGCTCAGACCAACGAAGAAAAAGAAGATTTGGAATCAACTGAGCCAGAGCCAAAACAGTTAAGCATGTTCTAGTCCAATTCGGAGAAAAAGGGATTGAGTGTAGAAGCCTCCCTTTGTTGTAGAACATCGGGGTCCAAATGGCAGGGAGCGCAATGAAGCAGAGTAAGTCGAAATCTCGCCCCAAAAGCACAGGGGAGGGTTCTACACAGTTCGTTCTCTCTCGGCGTTTCTGGGGAGTAGTACTGGTTGCTCTTGCGCTCTCAATATTCTTCTTCCTCTACAAAGTCATTGGTGAAGCGGTTTTCACCGCCTTCGGTCTTGGTTTTGTTGTTGTAATCATTTGGGGGATAGTTCTCGTCTGGATGTTCTTGCGAAATAAGGCTAGTAGAATCAAAAAAAAGTGGTATAAGTGGATTGGTGCGCTGCTGGTTAGTGCCTCATTGCTTGGTGTTATGGGAACATACCACCCTTCCATCTCAATAGCTGGTGCCTCATTAGAGGATAAAACCTTGGGCGGTGTAGTTGGAGATTCTATCGCTGGGCCCTCCTTCATCTGGGCCCGACTGCTGGGAATAGCCCTGGTTGGCATGATGCTATTCTTCCCCGCACGTTCCCTGAAACTTACAAAAAAGGCTTCTCGCTCAAGCTGGCAGAAAGCCAAACCCCAAATCGTTTCTTTTTCCGATAAACTTCTCATTTGGTTGAACAGTGCCAAGGTATGGTTATTATCCAAAGCTACGCTCTCGAAACGTGAGGCTAAATCCAAACCCTCACCCAAAACACCCAAGTCTGTTCTTAGAAAACCAGCTGCGGCATCCGAAGAATCTGCACCAACCGGCACTCAGCAAGCTCTGCCCGGATTCATTGGGACTTCAGTTGCGAAAACTGAAGATCAATCACCTGTCGAGGAGGTCAGTCTACCCAGTATCGATCGAGAGTTGCCACCACTGGAAATCCTTGATGAAGCCAGGAAAACCAGCTTTGCACAGGCTAATGACAATGAGCGCGCCCAACTAATAGAAGATGCTTTGGGCAGCTATGGGGTTGAGGTCAAAGTACAGCAGATCAACCCGGGACCCTCAGTCACACAGTTCGGTGTTGAACCTGGCTGGGTTCGAAAAAATAAAAAGATAGTAGAGAAAGATCAAAACGGTAAACCCATTTTGGATAAGGATGGAAATCCGAAATTCCATATGGAAGAAGTCTCAAAAACCAGAGTTAAGGTTGACCGCATTACTGCTCTTGCTAACGATCTGGCCCTTGCCTTAGCAGTTTCCGATATCCGGATTGAAGCACCGGTACCCGGTAAGGCATTGGTCGGAATTGAAGTCCCTAACGTCAGCACAGCAATAGTTTCTCTCAGAAACGTCATAGAAAACCAGGTCTTCACCAAAGCAGCCAAAAAGTCCAGGTTAGCTGTAGCTCTGGGGCAAGGGGCCGGAGGTGAAGCCGTTGTTGGCGATCTCGCCAAGATGCCTCACATCCTCATTGCCGGAGCCACTGGAAGCGGTAAAACTGTCTGCCTCAACTGTTTGGTTAGTTGTCTCCTATCCCAGACTTCTCCGGCTGATGTACGACTCGTACTCATCGACCCCAAACGGGTAGAGATGGTTACCTTCAGCGGCGTGCCTCATCTAATCACACCAGTGATAGTAGATGTGGATAAGGCTGTCGAGGCACTCAGGCGAGTTGCAATGGAAATGGATAGACGTTATCGTGCATTCGCGGACGTTGGAGCTCGTAATATCGAGACTTATAATCGTAGCCCCAAGGTCTCTGAACCTTTACCTTACATTGTGGTTATTATCGATGAGCTTGCCGATCTCATGATGACCGCGCCTGATGTTGCTGAACCACTCATCTGCCGTTTAGCTCAGCTCGCCCGAGCCACAGGAATACATCTGGTAGTCGCCACTCAACGGCCATCAGTGGACGTAATAACCGGTCTGATCAAAGCCAATTTCCCCACGAGGGTCAGCTTCGCAGTGGTATCGGGGATTGATTCTCGCACAATATTAGATACAATGGGAGCAGAAAAGCTATTGGGACGCGGAGACATGCTGTACATTCCTCCAGAGGCAAGCAAACCCCGTAGGATTAGAGGGTGCTTTGTTTCTGATGACGAAATGGATCGCCTGGTGAAATTCTGGAAGGACTGGGCAGTTAAACACTTTCCGCCAGAAAATGATCGGGTTGCGCAGGACTTCATTGCACTATCTGTTCAGCAGATCGATGCAGATCCCTTCATGCAAAAAGCACGGGAGTTGTATTACGAGTCCAGCAGCTTTTCTATCTCTCTCCTGCAACGAAAATTACACATTGGCTATCAGCGTGCTGCCAATATCATGGAACAACTTCAGGAAGAAGGCCTATTCGAGGAAGACGACGACGAAGACGATTTTTTTAATTCGGGGGAAGGGGAACTATGAAGGACTTAATTTCATACGGTGCATATCTGGTTGAGAAAGAGAAACTCAGGAAAAAGAGGCCTAAAACAGTTCGGTTGGAACCTCTTCAGCAAGTACCGGAAGAAGAAGCAGTGTGCTTCTCTTGCGGAGCTGACCTTTTTAAATCCGATATGTATCAACAATACCGAGTATGCGATTCGTGCGGATATCATCAGAATATCTCAGCATGGGAACGTATCTACCTTTTAGCCGATCCGGCGAGTTTCATTGAGTTAGAACTTTACGGCACCATCACCGATCCATCACCGCTTCTGGGCAATGAAGACTATGAGGAACGTATCCGTGAGGCCAGGGAAAGAACTGGCCTATCTGAAGCGGTTGTTGCCGGGACTTGCACCATTGGTGGTAATCCTACAGTATTGGCTGTGCTCGATTTTGGATTCCTCGGGGGCAACATGGGTATGGTGGTCGGGGACCGTATCGCCAAAGCATTCGAGACGGCAACCAGTAAGAACTTGCCTATCGTTACGGTAGTATCATCAGGTGGCGCTAGAATAGAGGAAGGCGTACTCTCGCTCGTACAGATGGCTAAGACTGTTATGACGGCGAAGCAACTATACAATAAAAGTCTGGCACATATCTCCGTCCTCACTCACCCCACCACAGGCGAAGTCTATGCCAGTTTTGCCAATCTTGGTGATGTTATTTTTGCCGAGCCTAGAGCCATGATTGGGTTTGCCCCGTTACGTGTGGTTGCTCAAACAGAAGAATCGGAATTCTCCGAAATGGGTCATACAGCCGAATCACACCTTGAGCACGGCCTAATCGACCAGATAGTACATCGGACCAAACTACGCAATTTAATCTCCATAACTCTTGATTTAGTCAGTTCCCGATATCGCCTGGGAATGAAGAAGAAGGTTACACCCTACATGGCTTCTACACACCCTCAAGAGCAAGCTTGGGAAACCATTCAACTTGCCAGACACGAAGAACGTCCTACTGCTCTCGACTACATCACCGAGATGACCCAGAGTTTCGTCGAAATTCACGGAGATCGGTCTTACAGGGATGATCCGGCCATCGTATGCGGATTAGCAGAACTCGGTGGACAAGCAGTGGTCATTATTGGACAGCAGCGAGATCGTAACGAAGGACGTACAACACCAGAAGGTTTTCGCAAAGCCCAGCGAGCTATGAAAATGGCAGCAAAATTCGGGTTGCCCTTAATTACCCTGATTGACACACCGGGAGCTTACCCTGGAGCAGAGTCAGAAGAGAGGGGTATTGGAAATGCGCTGGCATCCACAATGGCTCTGCTCTCCGACCTTCCAACGCCCGTTATTTCCGTCATCATAGGGCAGGGAGGAAGCGAAGGAGCTCTAGCTTTAGGTATTGCCAATCGCGTTCTCATCATGGGAAATGCCTTTCTTTCGGTTATTCCTCCTGAAAGGGCAGCTTCCATAATGTTACGGGATGTTAAAAGAGCCGAGGAACTTGCCTCGACCCTTAAACTTACCGCTACCGACTGTAAGGAATTCGGGGTAGTCGACCTCGTGGTGCCCGAACCTGCTGGTGGAGCCCACACCGATCCGGCAGAAGCTGCTCGGTTGTTAAGGAATCTCATTCTACGCGAATTGCTTCAGATACAAGGGTATGCACCTGAAAAACATGCCCGATCCAGATACAAACGCTTCCGCTATGTGGGTAGCAGCGCACCGTTCCTGGGAGGGATTTTCGCGAAACAAACCGCGCAAATTCAGAATTTCTTACAAGGTGAAGATACTACAACCAAGGAGTCTGTGGAGATCACAGAGGAACCCAAGCCCGAACAACCTTTGGATGACGACTCGGAACCTCTTCCGTTGCCATAAGGGCGGCAGGACTTTCGTAGCCACTTCACATAGCTGTTTGTTTTAAAGCAGCTATCGCGGTTTCGACTTTTTTCTGCATCTCAGGAGCCTGAGTCTCAATCGATTTCAGAGCGCTCTCGACCGTTTGGTCCAACCATTTATCTATACCGCCATCGACTGCTATATGCGAACGACGCCGTCTCTTAAGTTGAAGATCCAACCTCTGTGGTAATG
>CAZWIP010000138.1:0-8461 GCA_964634125.1 uncultured Dehalococcoidia bacterium | reverse complement strand
CTTTAAAGTGTCCCATTTTTGCTGAAGGTGGACAGATATGCAAGGCTTGGCATCGCTTTCTTTTGACTGGGACAGTGCCGGTTTCGATCCCGGCAATTATGTGATGGAGATGGAAATCAGAACGCCGGGTGGCGAACTGCTTGATACAGAGCAGCAGATGTTCAAACTGGGCATATCCTCAGGAATGATTACCAGTCTAACAGTTAGCCCCGAAGTATTGGATGCCGGCGATACTGTGGGTATTGAGATGACCTTTGCCAATACCGGATCAATGGATATCATCGGATCGGCAATTATCAGGATGCAGGATAAAAACGGGGCCACCATCGAAGAATATATCGAAGAGTTCACTACCCTGTCCCCTGATAACGATATGATTTTTTCTGCTTCATGGGAAGCGGCGGATGATGCCGGGCGAGTTGTTGGATATGTGCTCTATGACGGGAAAGCCACGCCTCCGTCAATGATCGATCTGAAGCTTGAATCCACCGATTATAAAGGGGATATCACTTCAACCGAAAGTGATGGCAGCAGCAGCAATCTGGGATTGATTATAGGGATTGTTCTGGGGGTATTGTTGGTAGCAGTGATTGGTGGGATTGTGTGGACGAGAAAACGCTAAACACCATTGATCGAATCAAAAAAAGGGCTCCTTTCGGAGCCCTTTTTTTACGTGCTGGGTAATCAGCTATTATGGTTGCCCGTATTTCTCTCTGAGTACTTTCCTCTGGACTTTCCCTGTTGATGTTCTGGGGAGCTCATCAATGAAGACCACACTCTTTGGCCTTTTGTATCCAGCAAGCTTTGATTTACAGAAATCCAATATTTCCTGCTCTGTGGCTGTTTCGCCTTGTATTAACACAACGCATGCCCGAGGTTCTTGTCCCCATTCCGGATCAGGCACACCAATCAGCGATGCGTCAGCTACCTTAGGAAATTCATATAGAATATTTTCAACCTCTTCGGGTGAAATGTTCTCACCGCCACGGATAATCATATCGTCACCACGTCCGGCCAGGAATATGTATCCTTCTTCATCAATATAGCCTTGATCCCCGGTGTGCAGCCAGCCATCATCAGTGATTGTCTTGGCTGTTTTTTCCTCATCCTTCCAGTAACCACTCATCACACGTTCGCTCTTGGCCATGATCTCACCGATCTCACCTTGAGGCAGAGCATTTCCATTTTCATCCCATATTTGGATTTGCACGTCCGGCATGGGCTTACCAATCGAATTGGCCAGTCTGTTCAGCTTCTTCTCTTTTTCAGCCTCAGAAGCATCAGCCGGTATCATGTGGTCTTCAGGGCCCAGCATGGTGATGGTAGAAGCAGTCTCGGTCTGTCCAAAGGCATTGATAAACATCACTCCCGGGAAGACTTCGATGGCTTTCTTAATGACTTCGAATGGCATTGAAGCAGCACCATAGGTTATCACCTTTAGACTGGAAAGGTCTTTCTTGTGAAAGTCAGGGTGTTCGACAACCCACTTCAGCATTGTGGGTACCAGCATGGCACGGTTGGCCTTTTCGCGCTCGACGGTATCCATCCAGTCATTCGTTTCGAATTGTCGCATCATGGCGATGGTTCTTCCGCCATAAACGGCTGCCATCATTGCCTGAATACCGGCTACATGGTACAGAGGGACCGTCACTACGTTTGTCTCCTGAATATCGGGGTCGACTGGCGTCACATTCTGCAATGCATAATCAACAAAGGCATTATGCCGTAGCGGCACCCCTTTAGGGAGTCCGGTTGTTCCGGCAGTATACATCAGGATAGTTATGTCATCGTCGCCAATTTCAGTGAATACTTCCTCAGGTGAAGAATTTGCTATGAGCTCATCATAGTTTTCCATCCCCTCAACTTTGCTATCCAGGGATATCAGTTTCGTAGATGAAGTGAGATTGGCCTGCATTGATTTCACCATGTCGATATATCGATCCCCGGAAAACAGGACTTTGCTCTCTGAATTATTGAGCATGTGAGTAAGCTCATTTTCCTTAGCCCTGAAATTCAGCGGGACGAATATTGCGCCTACGCTGGCCACTGCGAAATAAATTTCCACAAACTGATTGCAGTTAACTTGCAGGACAGCTACCCTGTCTCCCTTTTGCACACCCATTCCCTGCAAGCCATTTGCCAGTCGATTTACACGATCGGCAACCTCACCGAAGGAATACCTCTTCCCTTCGAAAACTACACAGGGTCTGTCTGGGACAATAAGGCTGGTGATGTTGAGAAATTCCGTTGTATTCATACTCGAGTCAACTCCTCCATATACTGTTTAAGGATATTTTTAAGCTGTCTTACAGCACTTTCCTTACAAGCTCCATCACTCTAGACATCGTCTGCCCGGCACTCTCGTGAATGCACACTTCGGCATAAGAGTCCAAATCGGTGCGATCACGATTTATTATAGCAAGCTTGGCACCTGATTGCACTGCATATCTTGGCATGAGTGCTGCAGGATAAACCACTAATGACGAACCAATAACTATGCAGAGATCACAGCTCTGTGCCCGACGTTGAGATTCACTCAGTTCATATTCAGGTAAGTTTTCACCGAAGAACACTGCGTCCGGTTTAAGTAGTCCCGCACATTCCGGACATACCGGCACCTCGACTCCCTGTGCTATCCATTGACGCACTTCGTCCATAGGATACAGGTTCTCACACTTGATGCATTTGGCTCTGCCCATAGTTCCATGCAAATGAAATACCTTGCCTGGGTAGCTACCCCCATCTTCGTGAAGGAAATCCACATTCTGGGTAATAACGCAATCCAGTTTGCCCAGTTTCTCCATTTCAGCGATGGCATGATGTGCAGCATTTGGCTCGACATTTCGCGGAATAAATTCATCGTCTGAGAGGACTCTCCAAAGAAGTTTACGTGCATCGTCATCATTCAAGAAATGCTGTATGGTGAAAAGATTGGGATCGTATTTCGACCAAATACCGCCGGGGCTTCTGAAGTCCGGAATGCCCGATTCTGTGCTTATTCCAGCTCCGGTGAAAACTACTATTTTGTTTGAGCTGACTATAAGTTCAGCCAGTTTTCCGACCTGGGAATCGAACGAATCGCCTGTCACTAGCTTGCTTTCCTCTCGCTGGCTAATGCGGCAGCCAATCGCTGTTCCATTTCCAGTCCCTGACTCAAAGGCATATCTAAACCTCTTACTATGGCTGCTTTGGCACATTCCAGTGCGTTCGCATCGTTGGCTATTATCCGCCGAGCTGTCTCTTCAGCTTTAGTGAGAAGTTGATCCCGAGGAACCACCTGATTTATCAATCCAATGCGCAGAGCTTCCTGGGCACTAATACGATCAGCGGTAAATACAATCTCCGATACCCAACCTTGTAATACGAGCCGAGACATCGTCTGCGATCCTCCAGCAGTAGGGATCATTCCTAAATTCGCTTCTGGGAGGCCAAATTGAGAATCATCTGAAGCGATTCGTATATCGCAACACATTGCCATTTCAATACCCGCACCCAGAGCGAAACCTCCAATGGCCGCGATCAACGGTTTCTGTACGCTCAAAAACATCCCCCAAAGATCCCGTTCCCATCTTATTTCACGGCCAATCGTCATCGATGGCACTGTGCCAAATTCAGAGATATCGGCCCCGGCTGAAAACGCTCTATCTCCTGCGCCTTTTACGATAGCCACGTGTACATCGGGGTCCTCTTTAACCGATGGAAGAACTTCATACAGCTCATCGCGCATTCTTGTATTTACTGCATTCAATGCTTTAGGTCGGTTGAGCGTTATGTAGGCAATTCCGCCATCTTTTTCGAATATTATATTCTCGAAATCTCCCATATCTATTCACCCTTGAAATTCGGTGTCCTTTTTTCAAGGAAAGCAGCAATTCCTTCTGCACGATCTTTCGTACTTTGCAGTATGAAAGAGAGATCAGCTTCCAGACCAAGTCCTTGCCCCAGAGTCAAGTCCGTTCCTGCACCAATTGCTTCTTTGGCATATCGTTCCGAAATCGGACCTTTAGCAGCAATCTTATCTGCCAGCTCCTGCACTGTTTGAGTTAACTCCTCAGAAGGCACTACCTTGTTTACCAGTCCAACTCGATACGCTTCCTCTGCATCTACAACGGCAGCAGTGAGCACCATTTCCAGAGCTTTTCCCCGCCCAATAATACGTGGAAGTCGTTGAGTTCCACCGCCAGCGGGGATATAACCGTTAGAGACCTCAGTCAGACCGAATTTCGCACTTGTAACCGCAAGCCTTATATCGCAAGCCAGTGCCAATTCCAAACCTATACAAATAGCATCTCCGTTTATTGCGGCAATAGCAGGCATTTTCAAACTGGCAATCGCACCAGCGGCAACACTCGCCACTGAAGTATCATGGATATCTCCACCTGCAGAGAATACATCGCCCATTGCCGCAAGAACTACAATCCTGATTTCTTTGTCCTGATTAATGTATTGACAGCATTCGGCCAGTTCATCAGCCATTGCCCGATTCACCGAATTACCAGCCTCGGGTCGATTTAGTGTCAGGTACCCAATTTGTTCTCTTTTCTCGTACGATATGTTTTGGTAAGTCACTACATTCCTTTCCGGGAGTTATTCCTCTTGGAAAATCGCTCCCATTCACTATAAATACATCCACAATACTGTTGCCGATAAAGATCAAATTCTTTAGCCATTTGCTGGCTTTCCCGAAATCCCTCACGCAAGTCCTTAAAATAGAATGATATACTGTTACGGTCTGCCGCTTTGTCTCCCGCTTCCTTCAACATTGCTTGGTTTTGATAAGGACTAATTAGTAGTGTGGTACAAAACGCATCAAATCCATTGTCATTTGCTATTTCAGCAGTCCTGCTTAACCTCAAATCATAGCAATCTGCACAACGATTTTCCTCATGTCCTACAACAGACCTGAAATAATCTGGCATCTCATATCCTTCAGATATAATCATTGAGAAATCCATTTGATCTGCTAACGATTGCATAGACTCCAATCTCTTTTGGTGTTCCATGTAAGGATGAATATTAGGATTATACCAGAGGGCAGTCACTTTAAAGTCTTGCTCTCTGAAGGACCTGATTGTATAGGTTGCGCACGGGCCGCAACAGCAATGCAGTAAAATTGAGGCCATCTAACTAATTTCCACGCTATTATATCAAATGGGAGCATCAATTGTGTACGGTTGCCTTGCATCATGGAAGGTTCTAAAATAGAAATGCTTGAATTGCCTACAAATGAGGATCATGAAACATGTCTGACAATTGGGATGTTATCGTAGTTGGTGCCGGACCTGGCGGGTCTCTAGCAGCAAAAAAATGCGCCGCTAATGGACTTAAGACTTTATTAATCGAAAAGAAAAAAACTCCTCGCGATAAGGTGTGCTCCGGTATGGTTATGGGTAAGTGGGCCCAGAAAATACTCGTAGCTGAATTTGGGGAGATACCGGACGATGTTTTAGTTGCACCTAAAAACCTATTGGGATACGCCGTACATGTGCCTGGCGCACCCATCCAGACACTCGATGTGACTACTCCCATCACATGGAGAAAACGTCTCGACTACTGGATGAACCAGATGGCACAGTCCTCGGGAGCTGAAGTCTGGGATAATACTCGAGTCACTGATGTCACTGAAAAAGATGGTCGATACACCGTTGAATTGAAACGAGATGGAAACATTTGTAAGGTCGAGTCAGATTTCATTATTGGCGCTGACGGTGCCCGATCAGTAGTCAGAGACTCACTGTTCCCCGAGATAAAGACCACCTACTGGCACTGCTACCGAGAATGCTATGACGTAAAACTCGATCTCCCAGAGAGACGATTCAACTTCTTCTCAACGATTGAAACGGCCCCGTTCTATTTTTGCACTCATGATAAAGATGGATACATGTTGATGGAAGGTGGCTCTGCTATCGGGACAATAAAAGAAACAATAGCGCAATCACGCAAATCCCTTATCGATCATCATGGACTTGATCCTAACATCGGGCCGCTGTGGAGAGATGGATGCGTAGAACCGATTTTGTATCGAGAGCTTTTCACCGGTGAATTCCGTCCGGCTCGAGGCAATGCCTTGATCATCGGGGATGCTGCTGGGCTTAATATGCCTGTAACTGGAGAGGGATTAGGCACTTCTTTGAAAAGCGGTTTCAATGCTGCGACAGCAATAATTAAAGCATCAGAGGCCGGGGGGAAATCTGAGCAAGCCTATCTTAAAACGATCGACGAGTTTACCACAAAGTTTCAGGACACATATGCTTTTTCTCGTCGTATTAAAGCTGCAGCCGCAAACAATGATCCAAAAGCTCTTTCCGATGCTCTGCTGCAATCATGGGATCATGCCCTTAATCTTTTTTGACCGTCTGTTATCCTTATAAGTTCTGCCTTATATCTGTATCCATACTGTTGTCCTGATAGGGATTTACGTGTATCATGACTTCATTTACATGGTCGATATTCAATATCAGTTCCGACCTTACCTTGCCCGCAACATGATGTCCCTCTCCTACGGTCAGAGTTTCATTAACTGCTATTTTTATGTCAACATTGAAACCCGGACCACATCGATGCACTCTGACATCATGAATGTCCTTCACGCCATCTATGGCGCACGCTGTGTTTTTAACCTTCTCTAAAAAATCAGGGTCCGGTCTTTCGTACATAAATATTCCTATGTTAGAACGAATAAGCTTTATTGCCATCCATATTATCAATACAGAGATGAGTAATCCTGCGATTGGATCGAGGTACACGAAAGCAACTTTTGCACCAATAATTCCAATAAGCGCAGCTATTGAGGTATATGCATCCGATCGGTGATCCCACGCACTGGCAATAACAGCAGGGCTATTATTTCTCTTACCTACTTTAATGGTATATCTGAACATGCCTTCTTTTATAATGATTGAGACAATAGCTGCGATAAGGGCAATGTTTCCTGGAGCATCGAAGTCTTCACGAATAACGAGGCGTATTGCAGAACCGCCCAGAAATATGCCAGTACCCAAGATGATCAACGCAACAACAAATGCAGCAACCGTTTCCGCACCCGCATGACCATACGGATGGTCTTCATCAGCCGGTTTTTCGCCAACCTTTATTCCGATGTATGCTGTCGCGGTTGCCAGTGTGTCTGAAGCAGAGTGGATTCCATCTGCGATCATGGCATAACTCAATCCAAAGATGCCTGCTATCAGCTTGAAAACTGTCAGTATTAGATTGAGTATCAAACCCAATAAAGTACACGTTTTCGAATCGAGAAAGTCTATTCGCTTCATTTGCCTTTTCGCATAGTGAGGATCTGTTTTAAAACAGATTACTTCGTTTTACTAACAAAGCTCTCAAGAGTGAATATCTGTTTAACTGTGCTGGGAAACACCAATATTAGTGCAGCTATTAATATGAGAATATCAAGTGTAATAGCCTGTTTCACTGTAAGCGGAATCGCATCACCGAAACAACTACCACAATAATCTACTCCATCAATTATTGAGTTGATATTTGCAATCATAAAACTTACTGCCATTAAAATAACGACAATTGCACTTGTTTTGCGTAGTATACCAAGTAAGAGATACACTCCAACCACAAGTTCTACCCAAGGCAACGTATTTGCATAAGCTGCGGCAAGACTGTCCGACAGTATATCCATTTCTTTAACGATTTCCACAAATTTGGTGTGATCAAGCATTTTGCTGGATGCTGAAATGATGCATATCAAACCAAGTGAAAATCGCAACGCCAGATTTAAATAGATATTTGAAAGTGATAATGTTATTGTCTGAAGGTTTCTTTTAGTCATTTGTTTCAAGCCCTTGTAGTTCTGTATCTATCGCATTAATCAAATCATCAAGTGTGCCGGGATATTTCGTATACTCAATATCATTGATGAATAATGCTATTTTACCAACACCCCTGTTTTCAGCTTCTTCCTTTGCTAATTGAACCGTTTCAGTGTACTGCCCTGAGTTTAGCCCTTCAATTAATTCATCTATATCCAGACCAACATCTTCTGCTACAGCTATCAATTCTGGCATGTCATGAGGCACGTCCATCGTAATTCGGTCATGCATTTCCCAGAACTTTCCTTGATCACCCGCGAATTCCAACGATTCTGCTATTACCCATGAAAGTGGTGAATCTGATAAAACGAAAGGGTGGTGATGGTAAACTAGTCTCACCTTTTCAGGGTACAACTCCAATACTTGCAGAGCCAACTGCTCCTTTTCAACGCAGGTATGTCAGGTAAAATCTACAAAGTGGTGAATTGAAATCTGAGCATCTTCAGGTCCTCGACTCCAGGCTTCGAAAGGGTCCAGCACCTGTTTTTCCTCACTGTTCCACAATACAATCCCGACTCCGAGCGTGATTATTGTTACTAATACAACTGAGGCAATATACTTTTTTGTCCACATACTATTACTCCGGCAATTAAATAGTATCAGTTGGTAGCATAGGCAATCTTGGG
>CAZWIP010000137.1:0-8472 GCA_964634125.1 uncultured Dehalococcoidia bacterium | reverse complement strand
ATCCCAAGATTGCCTATGCTACCAACTGATACTATTTAATTGCCGGAGTAATATATAGACTGGCGGTTTTGTCTACAGGGCGTTTTTTAGGTCTCTTATAAAAGATCGTACTGAGTTTAGTGACTGGTCTTCTTCAATTAACTTGATAATGCGGCTTCCAACGATGACACCATCTGCGATACGTGCTACTCGCTTGGCCTGTTCGGGAGTAGTTATACCGAATCCTACACATAGCGGTTTTGATGTTGTTTGTCTAACTCTGGTTACGAATTCATCAAGTTCTTTAGGTAATTCTGCCCCGGAACCCGTAACTCCGGTCAGTGAAACGAGATAGATAAAGCCGGTGGATCGATTGGCAACAATCTTAATACGTTCATCATCGCTGGTGGGTGCTAGCAGATAGATAAGATCGATCCCGTGTTCGTTCGCGGTTTTTTCCAGTTCAATGCCTTCTTCCGGTGGCAAATCGGGAATGATCAAACCATCGATACCAGCTTCGGCACATTGCTTGCAAAACTCTCCTATTCCATAATGAAGTACCGGGTTATAATACCCCATGAACACCATTGGGACATCGATATTTTCTCTCAGCTTTTTGGCTATCTCGATACACTTTTGGAGGGTAACATCCTGTTGAAGTGCTTCGTAACTTGATTTCTGGATGATCGGTCCATCGGCAAGCGGATCGGAAAAAGGAATGCCAAGCTCAATGATATCGCATCCGTTTTCGACCAGTGCAGGGACAATCTCAAGTGTCGCATCGATGCTTGGATAACCCACCGTAACATATCCAATCAGAGCTTTGTTGTTTCTATCTGCGAAGACGTTTTCAATTCGACTCATAATCCTATCCCCAGAGCTTCAGCAACTATATCAAGGTCTTTATCTCCTCGGCCAGATAGATTCACCACGATGATATTATCAGCGGGTAAGTCTTTGGCCATTTGAGTGGCGTGATACACTGCGTGTGAAGATTCCAGTGCGGGGATAATCCCCTCTGTTTCACACAGCATTTTAAAGCCCTTGAGTGCATCATTATCACCAGTGGATGTGTAAGTAGCTCGTCCACTGTCCTTCAGGTAGCTGTGCTCTGGCCCAACTCCCGGATAGTCTAACCCGGCAGATATACTGTGTGTAAGGCTCACCTGTCCCTGTTCATCCTGCAGAAGATATGATCGGGATCCGTGTAACACTCCATCACTTCCAAGCGACAATGTAGCACAGTGTTCTTTGCCTTCAAGTCCTCTCCCAGCTGCTTCGACCCCGACAAGTTTAACTTCTTTATCATCGATGAAAGAGTGAAAGATACCAATGGCATTACTTCCACCACCGACGCAGGCCACTACGTAGTCGGGAAGCCGGTTATACTGAGAAAGCATCTGCTCTCTGGTTTCTTTCCCAATGATTGACTGGAAATCTCGTACCAGCATTGGATACGGATGTGGCCCTACGACTGACCCAATTAGATAGTGGGTGGTTTGTACGTTGGTTACCCAGTCGCGAATAGCTTCATTGATAGCATCTTTAAGGGTTTGGCTGCCTGAAGTTACCGGACGGACTTCAGCTCCGAGCAGTTTCATCCGGAAGACATTGGGTGATTGGCGATGCACATCCTCATCTCCCATGTAGACGATACATTCGAGGCCCAGCAAGGCGCAGATGGTTGCTGTAGCCACGCCGTGTTGCCCGGCACCGGTTTCGGCTATGATGCGTTTTTTGCCCATCCGCTGTGCCAGGAGTCCTTGGCCGAGCGCATTGTTTATCTTGTGAGCCCCAGTATGAGCCAGATCCTCTCTCTTTAGAAGTATCTGAGCTCCTCCCATCTTGTCTGAAAGCCTTCTGGCGTGATAAAGAGAAGTGGGTCTGCCGGCATATTTGTTACAGAGCATGTCGAATTCATCCCAAAAATCCTGGTCCTGGCAGGCTTCCTTGTAGGCATGGTCCAGTTCTTTTAGTGCTGGCATCAGAGTTTCTGGTACAAACTTTCCGCCCCACTGCCCGAAATGACCCATCTCATCCGGTAATTGTGTATTCATTTTCTTTGTGCCTCTGTAATAGTCTAGGATTGTTTTCATCCTCTTCCCAGTTGCTCGGGTTATCCATAATGTATTGACGAATGTTGTTTAGGTCGGTTTCGTTAAGAATAATATGTTCATAGTAGTTGTGTTGCCAGAGTTTTCTATTGAATTGATCCAATTTATTGGGCTTAACGTTCCTGATAAATTCGTTGGTGGTCATGGTTTTGAACCACTGGATGATTTTTTCCAATGATGGTTTACGTAGGGGCGAACCCATGTGTTCGTCCGGTTTCAATGTGGGGCTGTTTGTATTTGATTGTCCTCCATGAGGGCAGACACATTGGTCTGCCCCTACGATTTTATTGCGCGAATAAAATCCTGCATTTTTTGATGGTCTTTTTTCCCGGGTTCTTTCTCAACTCCGCTGGCAACATCCACTGCATAAGGATGTGCTACGTTAATAGCTTCAGTTACATTATCTGGAGTCAAAGCACCTGCCAGAATCACAGGCCCATATTCCCCCATTTGTTTGGCAATTGGCCATAGTTGTTCTGATAATGTATCGGTACCTTTTTGCTTATCCAGTAATAAAAATTCTACTTTGTAATTATTAAGATCATTAAAATCTGGCAAAGTATTCGAAGTGAATGACTTGATGATTTTACCAGAGAGCGCCATGCA
This sequence comes from uncultured Dehalococcoidia bacterium, assembly GCA_964634125.1. Lineage (GTDB taxonomy): Bacteria > Chloroflexota > Dehalococcoidia > SZUA-161 > SpSt-899 > JABMQN01. Next base: position 5,773 of record CAZWIP010000137.1, on the reverse strand, counting down.
ATATTCTGCACTTTCATTACCGTGGAGTTGTGCCATATCCAAACCGCAGAACGCTATGGTCTCTTTCACATCATCGATTTCGTTATCCATGAAAACCCCGACTTTTATCACTGACGATAGCAGTTTATCCACTATATCTTTGACTGTCTGGGGATCAACCTTTCGAGGACTCGGTGCGAAAATGAAACCCACCATATCGGCCCCATATTCGACTGCTGCCTGGGCATCTTCCAGATTGGTTATCCCGCAAATTTTTATTTTTACCATTGTGAGTTATCCAAGTAGCTCTTGAATTTTCGCAGCTGGATCGGTGCTTTTAACCAGTGCCTCGCCGACCAAGATCGCATTCACACCGATATCTTCGAGTCTTTTAACATCTTTTCTAGTATGAATACCGCTTTCGCTGACGACAATCATATCTTTCGGAATAAGGGAATGTAAGGTAATTGTTGTTTCAAGGCTAACGCTGAAATCAGCCAGATTGCGATTGTTGATACCGATGATCTTCGGATTAAGCTCGAGGACTTGTTCCAGCTCTCTCCTGTTGTGGACTTCGATAAGAGCGGTCATGGCTAGACCTTCGATGGCCTGATTTAGCCGTGCCAATTCTCCCATCGGGAGAGCGGCGGCGATTAACAAAACCAGATCGGTCCCAATCGCTCTAGCTTCCCAAACCTGGTATGGATCGACAATGAAATCCTTGCGCAGGATTGGCACATCTACAACTTCTCGAATGGCTTCGAGATCGCTTGTGCTACCTTTGAAGTATTCTGTCTCTGTTAAAACCGATATTGCAGATGCACCGCTTTTTTCGTATGTCTGAGCAAGAGACACTGCATCCAAGTCTGGCGCAAGTGGTCCTTTGGAAGGTGATGCTCGTTTGATTTCGGCAATTAGGCTGATGCCAGGTTTGTTCAAAACAGCTATCGCATCTCTCGGTGGTTGCTGATTCATGCATACGCAATCGAGTTGAGAAAGAGGCCGTTCAGCCTTTCGATCTTCCAACAACCTCCTTGTTGTGGCAACAATTTCATCAAGTATCATTCGTTATCCTGCTAACTAAAACTATTACTCATCTTGGCTAATGCTTCGATCGTTTGAAGTGCCTTTCCACTATCGATTGCTTTTGAGGCTAGTGTTATCCCTTCGGCAAAGTCTTCAGCTTTCCCTCCAGCTACTAGTATAGCGGAAGCGTTTAGCAAGACGACATCACGTTTGGGCCCTTTCTCTCCTCCAAGGATAGAACGCGTTATCTGGGCGTTTTCTTGAAGTGTACCGCCAAGAAGGTAGGACATATTGGCCTTACCGAGACCAAGCTGACCTGGGTCGAGATCATAAGTCTTTACAAATCCGTTCTTCAGTTCAGAAACCCTGTTAATCCCTGTGATGGAAAGTTCATCGAGTCCACCTGCCCCGTGAACCACAAAAGCATGTTCGGACTCCATGGCAAGAAGCACTTTAGCTAGTGTCTCGGTGAGATCAGCGCTGTAGATTCCAATGAGTTGACGCTTAGCGCGGGCAGGGTTGGCCAAGGGCCCCAGAATGTTGAAAACAGTACGCAAACCGATCTCTTGCCTTACCGGAGTGGCATATTTCATTGCTGGGTGAAACGCGGGTGCAAAGCAAAATCCGATTCCGACATCGTCCACGCACTGCGCTACCTGTTCTGGTGCCAAGTCTATTTTGACTCCGAGAGCTTCCATCAGGTCGGCGCTACCGCATTGACTGGTTATAGATCGATTGCCATGTTTGGCTACTCCCAATCCTGCTCCAGCAGCAACGAAGGCTACAGTCGTCGAGATGTTGAATGTTCCGCTGCTATCTCCACCTGTGCCGCAAGTATCGACAACATCAGCCCTTTTGGGATTTACCTGAAGGGCGTTTTCCCTCATTATCCGGGCACATCCAGCGATCTCTTCTGAAGTCTCCCCTTTTATACGAAGGGCAGTAATGAAAGCTCCGATTTGTGCCGGTGTTGCATTGCCACTCATGATTTCACTCATGACACCTTCCGTCTCTGCCATATCGAGATCATTTCCCTCAACTACCTTGGTGAGCGCTTCTTTGATCATTAATTCTTTCTCCTTCGGTATGCAATTCATTGATTTGCAGTGGGCCTAGTCTGATTAATTTTCCATCGAGCCAAACTTCACGAAAAGACTCGAATTTATTGTGAAAGATATCTTCATACAATACGCGAATCACCTTCACATTTTCACTATTTTGTTTTGGTTCGAGAAAGACATTATAAGGCCCATCGGTCGCTGGTTTTTCTTTGCCTATGACCGATATTTCTTTGGTATCTTTGAGTAATGATGCAACTGTTATTTTTATTTGATCCTGTGAATTCTTGATAGCGTTCTGAAGGTTGCTGTTATCAACTGAGCCTAGATATACAGTCAATTTCACATTAAGAGCAGGTCCGACACCGATATTAATGATATTACAGGGATAGTACTGAGGTAAATCACCACTCTCTATAACAAGTCCTATTTGTATTTTGTCTGTAGTGGTTAAACATTCATCAATAGTTAGTATGGGTTGGAAAGCTGCAAACCTCGCCCTTTCCGCTTCTTTGACCATCTTTGTATTAGCTTTAGATATTTCGGCAGTTCTCTTAACGTAGACAACGGTAATCAAGACAAGTGCGAAAGTGATTATAATCTCGATTGCTTGTGCAGTGGAAATCCTGCTTCGAAATACTGCCAATACCGCTATTAGCAAAAGGATTGCCACTGCGAAGCCAATGTATTCATTTTTTCGCATGTTCATCCTCGTACGACAAAATTGGCCAGCAAGTTACTCCCTTCGAAAGTAAGGATTGACTCCGGATGAAATTGAACTCCCTCTAAAGGAAATTCCTTGTGTCGAATTCCCATGATCTCGCCTTCATCTGTCCATGCTGATACATAAAGCTCTTCAGGCAAAGGGTCATAAGCTATGAGTGAGTGATAGCGTGTTGCTTCGAATGGGTTCGAAAGTTCATAGAAAACACCTTTCCCGTCGTGGTGGACCATCGATGTTTTTCCATGCATCAGGCGTTGGGCTCGATCGACTTTTCCCCCGAATGTATGAGCGATACACTGATTACCGAGACAAACACCGAGAATAGGAACTCGACGATGGAATTCCTTTATTATATCGTTCGATATTCTGCCATCCTCTGGCCTGCCAGGACCCGGTGAGATAACGATGCGAGAGGGACTAAGGCTGTCAACTTTTTCAACAGTGATTTTATCGTTTCGAAATACCACCAATTCCTCACCAAGCTCACCCAGCATTTGAACCAGATTATAAGTGAATGAATCGTAGTTATCAATTACTAAAATCATTTGGGCAACCCCCTTTGTCCCCCATTCTTGGGGGAAGTATGAACCGGGGGACACCCCCGGAGCCCCCGGCAGGAACAATCCTGCACTGTTGTTAGTCCTATCACCCTGGATCTCTCCTGTCAAGAGAAAAACCTTCCCGCCCTTGAGGGAGGGAATTAAAGGGAGGGTGAAATATTACCTTGACTGTTATCCTTCTGCGATGGAGATAGCGCGTTCCAAAGCTTTAAGTTTGTTACGAGTTTCCTGATATTCTGTCATAGGATCGGAGTCAGCTACAATACCGGCACCCCCCTGTAAATAGACCATATCGTCTTTCATCACAATCGTTCGAATCGTAATGCAAGTATCCATGTTGCCGGTGAAATCGAAGTACCCTACGGAACCGGCATAAGGACCTCGTTTGGTTTTCTCCAACTCCGCGATGATCTCCATGGCACGTATCTTTGGAGCACCGGAAACGGTACCGGCAGGGAAGGATGCGCGCAATAGAGAAAATGCATCTTCATCTGGATTAAGTTTGCCTTCTACTTCTGAAACTATGTGACTGACGTGTGAGTATTTCTCGATCACCATTAGCTCCGGTACCCTTACTGTTCCATACTGGCAAACACGGCCGAGGTCATTTCGTGCCAAATCTACGAGCATTACGTGTTCAGCGCGTTCTTTGGGATCAGCCAGAAGCTCTTCAATCAGTGCTTGATCTTCCTCTTCGCTTGCTCCCCTGGGACGAGTACCAGCGATTGGTCTGGCTACCGCTCGATCTCCCTGTGCTTTCACCAGCACCTCAGGGCTCGATCCAATCAGTTGAAAATCGCCAAAGTTGAGGTAGAACATGTAGGGCGAAGGATTAAGCATCCTCAACGCACGATAAATATCAAAAGGCTTGGCACTTGTTCGCCTGCGCAGACGTTGAGAAAGCACTATCTGGATAGCATCCCCGGCAGCTATGTATTCTTTTCCAGCGCTGACGATTTGTGCAAATTCATCCTTACTGAAATTGGAATCAATATCTACGTCTGATGCAGTAGAGTCGGTGGCAATAAAGGTCTGCGATTCCGGAGGTAATGGCTTGCTCAAACTGGCAATAATACTTTCTATTTTGGCAATAGCCTCGTCGTATGCTGTGTCAGGATCGCTATCAACATAGGCGTTGGCAATGATTTTCATTTTGTGTTGCACGTGGTCAAATGCCAGCATGGTATCTGTGAAAAGAAAAATGCAGTCTGGCAAATCGAGTTCATCATGGTCGCACCGGGGTAGTTCCTCGAAAAAGTTGACGATGTCATATGACATATATCCCACAGCTCCGCCGCAGAAAGGAGGGAGTCCCGGTATTTTCACAGCTTGACGCTCGCTGAGAAGTTCTTGTATCAAGTGTAGAGGATCACGGTTATCAAGCGTTATCTCCTTCTTCTCCGATCCGTTATGAATGTAGGCGCGATTGCCTTTGCTTTCAAGAATACGGGAATGGCCGATTCCCATGAACGTGAAGCGCCCGAGGTTTTCTCCTCTTTCCACACTTTCCAAGAGAAAAGTAGGGGGCTCCTGACCAAGCTTGAGGAACACGGATACCGGTGTATCAAGGTCAGCGGCTAATTCCCTGACAATTGGGATCAGTACTCCTTGTTTGGATTTCTGTTTAAATAACTCTCGATCTGGAAAGTATTTGATTTCCATGACTCCTCCAATAAATAAAAAAGCCTCCACCCCAAAGGGGCGGAGGCAAATCCGCGGTGCCACCCTTCTTAGCTAATACACTCACAGTATTGGCTATCTTATTCAGGTACGGCCTCTGTGGGCGATACCCCGGGCTATGATAACGGTGCCCTCTCCGTCAAAGCCTACTCTCCTCAACTAGAATGGATTTCGGTTTGCAGCTCCCAGGTCCATTCCCTTTTCGCGTTAGTGCCAGGCTCTCACCATACCCTGACTCTCTGTGACTCGCCTTAAAAGGTACTACTCCTGTTCATAGCCTTTGGATCGATATTGAATTGTGCAGGATCAAATATAACAAGCAATTCATTTTTTGTCAACTGAAGAGTAATCTTTGGTATCTGTTTGAATGGGGATTAGTTGGAGGGCTTTTTAGGGGACCGGCGCAAAGTTTTAGCCAACCAGACATGCTCACCGGTAGGAGAAAATCCTGTCGCCTCAAGGAACGAGATTGCCTCTTGGTTATCGGAACCGGTTTCTACAAGAATCATCCGGACTCCATCATTACGCCACCTTTTTTCCAGTTCACGATATAGTCGACGTCCGATGTGCATTCCCTGGCACTCTTCATCTATCAATATCCATGCCAGATATCCATACTTTTTCCAGGCAGTTCCCTCTTTTTCGAACGTAGTAGCCAGGGTGAAGCCGACGATGTTGTCGCCTTGTTCAGCTGCCAGTTTCACAGAACCAGTCTCACAGTCTCAAACACCGCTATTTCAATTTGT
>CAZWIP010000136.1:3801-8542 GCA_964634125.1 uncultured Dehalococcoidia bacterium | reverse complement strand
AAAGTGTCCTTTAACTTATGCCTTTAAAGTGTCCCATTTTTGCTGAAGGTGGACAATCTTCAGTTTTGAATCTTTTCGTGACACTAGCTGTCAACTTAGTCGGCATAAACACGGATGATTCATTATTAGTCTGTATTGCTACATGATCCATCTCCGAGAACGACAGTGACGTTTCTGTTGGTGAAGAACTTATGGGTATGGATAATGGTTCCCATTTCTCTGCGGATACAGCATTCTCGGCACGTGCAAACATTCTCGACACATCATCAGTATTCAGTTTGAGATGTTTAAGAAATCGCTTCTCTTCTCTCTCCGCTTTGATCCAGTCCCTTTGGTATTCTTTCATGAGCTTCTCGATAGATGTTGTTTCGATACCTTCTCCCTGCTCACCAGCGGTGATGGCCTTGTTTTTCGCGGAGGCCCATGCCGAATATGACTTAAACGTAGCCCACCAAGCGTGGTGCATCGAAGATGCTGACACTGGAATTTGATCTATATCTTCGTGGCGCTCGAGTGTTTCCTTTGCCGCTTGTGCCAGACGATTGGTTGCTTTTAGTATCTCGGTGGTACCCGTTGGGTCATCTGGCGCGGAGTTGCCATATTTAACCAGAGTTTCGTTGTAAGAATCAGCTTCTTTCGCTTGGAAAGCTGCAATCTGGCAGGATTCTTCAAGATAGTGTAAACATTCCCGAAGTTGGTTACTATTGATTTTGGCATTATTGAGAAACCGCATTGTCCATCTCCTCGTATGAACTCTGACCTAATCCGGATGGTTGTATTGCTTCATCTGACGAATTGCGGAAAAACCCCCACGCGGTAATACCAAAACGTCCCGCGCAGATTACCACATGTTTAATACCCCAATCCCCCAGGTTGAATTCCTCCAACGTCGGTGATATGGTTGAGTCCGACCGTCCAGCTTACGAGTTCGCCTTCGTAGAACACCGAAAGAAATGTATAGCAATCCGCGTTGTGAGGTGGACCGTACAACGCATCATTGACGGAAAAGATATCCCCTATGCTAATCCCCGGATCCTCTTCGAATCCCAGATCTGCGATGCTTTTAACAATGAAAGGCAGACACTGAATATGCCCGGCCAAACCATATGACGCTGATATGATGTCTCCTTCAGCATTGGCTAGGAGAAAAAGGAGCTCACCTTGAACCAGTGACATGGGGTTCGACGATATCAGTTTTGCTGCTTCTCTTGCGTTGATACATGCAGCCACCAATCTCCTTTGGAATCGCATGAACTTAACTGGATCATTATCAAGCAGGCTAAGTTCTCTGAGTCCATAAGCATGATCGGTCTGAGAGAAAAGCCTTTCCCGTTCCCGGACGGCTTCCTTCAATGATTTATCCTGATAGCAGATGCCCATGGGAACCTCCTACTCGCATGTTGAGTTACACAGTTTACCGAGCCGATCAATCATGATCGACTCGGTACGTGAATTGTTTATGCTGTATGTCTATGGCACAGCCAATATTATTCTTGCCGGTTATGGTTCATATATAAAAGGCTGCCAATCGGGATCTATTCTGACAAGGTCTTCAATTTCGGCACTGGCTGCATAGATTCCGCAAGCGTTCCAGGCGGTGCGTTTGGTATCGGTGAAGTTCCACTCCGCTCCGCCGCCGAAAGTCATGGAAAACGAAGTGGCTGTATCGTACAGCGCCTGGGAAGAAAAGTTCTCAGGTCCTACATCCTCGAGTGTTTTAGCCAGAATACTCAACCAGGCATAATGCTGCATGAAGGCACCTATATAATTTATACCTGCCCATCTCAGGGACTCCACTTCCTTCGCAGTATGATATTCGTTGGTCAGGCGTCTCGCCAGACTGGGCAGTTCATAATCGTCAGTCCACCATCCGTTCAATAGAGAGATAATCATTCCATCAAAGGCATCCCAACCGGCTCCGGCTTCCATCATACCCAGATAAGCCATCTGAGCATCGTCACCGATGAACTTCGCCGTATAACCCGCTGTGCTATATTCTTTGATGAAATTCGGTACAGCAAATCCGGTGGATGGCGGCATCACATAGTCACAGTTCTTAAGAGCTTCTACTTCGGGCCCGAAGGTTATTGTTGACCAATCCACAAGATGCCCGCTTACCCATTCCCACTTGTCCGGGTGGGCTTCGCAGTATTGCTTTATTCCCTCTTGTTGGGTGATTACGTAAGGATCCTGCATACCGACTGCCCCTATCCTGGCGGGTCGATCCTTGGGAAAATCGGGGTCGTTTGCCTCTATCCACTTGAGGAGTGTGAACTTGTAGGGTTCTCCGGTGACATTCAGGGTAAATATCCAGCCAGGAGGGTCAATCATCTCAGGGCTGGTAGTTAATGAGAAGCATACAACTTCATCCTCTGCGGCCAGGTCTTTCAGCGCAATGCCGGTTGAATTGAAGATGGTGAATATCACGTCCGCTCCCCGTTCCCTTAGCCAATGGTATCCGGGAATATCTCGCGATGGGTCATACTGCCCATCATATATGATTATTTCAAGGTCGACTCCCGAAACAAGATTCTCTTCCTCGAAGTATCGGACTGCATCAGCCAGCGCTTGATCTACCACTATCAGCGCTTGCGCTGCCGGTCCGGTAAGATCCGAAATGATCCCTATCTGGAGCTTCACATCTTGGGCAGGCGGTGGCGTGGATGTTTTTGTGGGGATTGGTGTGGATGTTGCTGTTGGGGGCTGTGCGTCTGTGGGTGTTTGTGTTTGTGTTGGCCTCTCGGTCTCGTCATCATCGCCGCACGCTGCCACTAACGGTAACCAAATCAGCATGAGTGTCAGTATGGAGACTACTGCTTTACTTCGGATTGACATGGTGTCACCTCCTAATTTCGTTATCAGAGACTACCCGGTGTATGGCAACCTGCCGATTATATGATAATTCAGTGTCCGCACGATTATTATCCACACATAGATTTTACTCCTTATTGATATAATTTTTAAATGCATACTCCTCCTGCATTAAAAAGTTGAAGCAGACGATCACGCATAGAGTTACTAATACCCTCCACTCCATGCGATTGAGGATTCCGTGCGAGTATTGGAGTAGATGCGTCAATTTTATCCTTTTCCTATTCGAAACACCTTTGTACCGCATTTGGGGCAGACGCCTTGAGTTGCCGGTTTCTTATTTTTCATGGTGATCTGTTTTGGATTCTTGATCTCCACTTTCTTTCGGCACTTCATGCAATATGCTTGGGACATGGTACCTCCTTCAAGGGTTTTGCTCAGCAAACTTTGTCGCACTGGCTAATTCCGATCGTAAAGAAAGACTACTCATAAATGACTTCTTTCTGCGCGCAACTTATCACATTTAGCTTGAGTTAGTTATTGGATGATAGATAAAGATTACGGTATAAGCTATTGCTTTGAAAATTCGTAGGTCCTACCCGTCTCAATCATGGCACGGAAATTCTCCGGTCTGACGTTCGGCGGTACACCGCATCCGCTCCCAAGAATAAAACCGCCGTCACCGCCGATTTCATCTATCAGCTTTTTACAATAAGTTTCTACAGCTTCCGGTTTGCCTAACGATAGCAGCGATGCTGGTACATCACCTCTAAGACACAGATGATCCCGTAGAATGTCGTTGGCAGAAAAAATGTCCGTTGCGCTATCCAGTTCCAAGATAGCTGATCCCCGAGGTAACTTTTTAAAGTAAGGGAGGTTCTTATCCCAGCACTGATCCAAATGGAACACGGTCACGATCCCCTCTGACCAACATGCATCAATGATCTCTTGAGTATAAGGCCACCAGAATCGCTCGAAAACAGTCGGCGGATAAAAGTAGGCGGAGGCTCTCTCTTCAGTGAGCAACCAGATGTTGATTCCCGAGTTCTTGATGATCTCGATCTGCGTCGGTATTAGGTCGTCAGTCATTTTCCGTAGCGCTCGCTCAACTGGCTCGGGGTTATAGTACAGATCTTGTGTGAACGGAACCAACGATCGCATCAATGAAAGAGTAAAGAATGGATGGAGCCCATAGCCCATAAAAAACGGACGCGTACCTCTTTTCATACACTCTGTCATGAAAAGCGTAAATCCGGTCACCAAATTGTCTATTGTCCCAGGTAATTCTTCAGGTTTGATATCAGTTATGCGCCACAAGTAATTCTCATAGAAGAATTGCTGCATCCCCATCTCAGCTATTTTGTCATAATCTTTAACCGAAAGGATCTCCTCCTCAACGAGTTGAAACGCATCTGTATCCGGTAGGTCTTTACCCGGAATCCTCATTTTCATGGGGTATGAGCCACCAACCTGTAGTTGAATTGGGATATATGCAGCTGGATAAGGATTGTCCCAGCCCTCATACTCGTCAAACACCTTGAAAAATGCTTCGACAGCGACCTTGTTATCTGTCGCCACATCGGCTTGCGTGAGGCCAGTAAGATGCGCTGCGGGTTCTGGTAGCAGTGTGGGTATTACAGGTACACGATCGGGTTTTTCTAATCGAACCGCTGCCCACACTCTTTCATCCGGACTCATTGATTCTTTGGACATTTGAGCTATCCTCCCAACGTTCTCATGCAGTACTCCACGCCCTCCGTGGCATCGACCGTTTGAAAATCAGCGCCGATATAGTCTCTCAGCGTTGTCGTTGTAACCCCACCTCCAACCATCAACTTGAACTGGTTCCTGATACCTGCTTCTTCCATCATGTTCGTGGATTCTTTCATGCTGTCAAAAGCCAATGTAATCAGAGCAGAAAAACCAACGA
>CAZWIP010000136.1:0-3791 GCA_964634125.1 uncultured Dehalococcoidia bacterium | reverse complement strand
GTTTGATCTCCTTTACGCTATTAAGAAGGACAGTAGGTGGCACATCAACTCCCAGATCATGCACCTCGAATGAATGTGCCCTTAAAAGCGTTGCCACTATATTCTTGCCAAGATCATGGATATCGCCCTTCATTGTAGCCAAAATTACTTTACCTCGAGGTTTCTCTGGACTGCCCTTAGCAAGATGAGGCTCCAATATTGTAGCAACCGCTTTGAATATCTCAGCGGATAAAATCAATTCGGCCAAGTAATAGTCGCCCTTTTGAAAGCGGTCGCCAACTGTACTCATTCCTCGCCGACATTCCTCCAAGATTGCCAACGGGTCTTCTCCTTGATCGATTTTGCACATTACGAGCGATACGGCTTCATCTCGCTTGAGATCAACCACATATCCGACTAGTTCATTTGACATATCAACTCCTTTCCAGTTCCAATGACTTGTTTAGGTTTCAGTGTCATTTATAATGATATATGGTAATGAATGCCTGTTTGGCTCTCCCGAATCTCAAATTCCCTTTACGCGAAAACCATAATTCATGGGTTACTTCAACAGGTGATCGGTTCCCATACCTCTAGGGCTCAGTACGCACTGGATGCCAGTAGTCAGCACCAACTCTTACCAAGTCTTCCTCAGCAGCGCTCGCCTTGTAAATTCCAAGGTAGTTCCAAGGGGTTCGTCTTGTCGGTCTGAAATTCCAGCCCTTGCCACCATCAAACGTCATTGAAAACGTCTCTGCGGTTTCATATAGTGCGCGGCTGGAGAAATTCTGAGCACCGACTTCTTTGACTGTTTCCCCGATGATATGCAATATACCGTAGCATGTATGTAATGTTCCGATATATGAAGTACCTCCAAATACGGCCGAGGCTATGCGATCAGGGTGTTTTTCTTCTAAAAGGTCCCAGGTTAAATCAACCAATTCATATCCCGGTTCATTCCACCACCGTACGGATAGAGCAAAGGGCATCCCATCTAGGTCTTCCCAACCGACAGAGGAGTATATCAAGCCAATAAATGCGGCCTGGGCATCAGTACCCAGGAACCGTGCTGTGCCGCCTGCCTCCCGAAACTGTTTCATAAAGGTACACGTCTGAACCCCGGTCGATGGTGCCATCACATAATCACAATCCATCAAAACATTGATTTCAGGTGCGAATGTCAATACCGTCCACTCTGCCATAAATCCATCGACCCACTCAAACTGATCTGGGTGGGCTGTGCAATAGGCCTCCAGCCCATCCTGCAGAGAGAGAGCATAAGCGTCCATACCGCCAACGGCTCCAACCTTGGCTGGGCCCTTCGTTTCGTAATTCCAGTCATTCTGAGCGATCCAATCCATCAGAGTGTAGACGAAGTCTTCGGGGGTGATACCCATAGAGAACACCCAACCCGGAGGTTCCAATGGTTCTTTGGTAGCAGACTGTGAGAACAGAACCATCTCGTCTTCTTCAAGGAATGGCAGTAGAGATATAGGGACACTGGGTACTGGGGTGATTATTAAGTCCGCTCCGTGCTCCCTGAGCCAGTGATATCCGGGGATGTCATTTGCTGAATCATACTGTCCATCGTAGAATATGGTATCCAGTTTGACTCCTGGGATGAGGTTATTGTCATTAAAGTACCCGACCACATCAGTCAGTGCCATATCAACAATTGTAAGAGCCGCCGATGCCATCCCAGTCTTATCCGTGAGGGAACCTATGGTGATTGTCACGTCCTCCGCTGGCTCAGTGGGCGTTGGGGACTCTGTGGGCGTGGTAGTTGGTGATGGGGTGTCTTCACCATCATCGCATGTACCCATGAAGAACAGAAAAACGAGCACCAACGTCAGAAGTAAGATTTGTGGTCGACTCGGGATTCCCATGATGTCACCTCCTTTAGATATGACTAGTAGTCATACATAGTCTGTGTAGCCGCGGAAACGCCTAGCTAACAGTCTACTCATGCGGTGTGTTGGTGTCAAACATCGCAGGACTTGTAAACCTCCAGTATATCTAATTCAATGTCTGTAATTTTCCTTAGTTATTTCTTGGTCAGTCCTTTCATGACCGACATTTACCTTAATCAGTTAGCCATTAATAAGTTCTACAACATCAACAGACTAACCTTCAGAAACCAGTCCTCCAAGAACATCAACACGAAAGTGGCTAACGCTCCGAAAGGACTCTTTTTTCATATCCCCTCAATGCGACTTGTGTATTGATGTTAAGGTCTAACATCCTGCATTCAAACAGCGAACCTACTCTTTCATCACTGATGTTAGTGACCTTCATAATGTAGAAATCATATATGTGATAATAAGCATGCGGCCAAACCGAGTGAGATATCTCACTCGGTTTGGCCTATGGTATATACGCTGTATTAATTGATGGTATGATCGATTAACCCGTGGCTACGGAACTGAGTTCTCTGGTTTCAGCAGTGGGGAAGGTAAATTCGTCAACTACTTTCACCGGAAGTGGCCAGCTATCATCAGCATTCCAGTACTCTGTAATTGCATTACCAGAGGCTTCTTCAGTGTAAACAACCTTGTAGCAATTGTAAGTACCGGCAGGTACGGTGACCGATTCCATCCCCATGACTTCGACAGCTCGGGTTTCGGTCCAGTCAGCGGCCATGGGCGGATCGAGGCTGATAGTGGACGTCTTCGTGGCGGTGGTAACGTCGGCCCATGGGGCTCCGTAGGTGCCATCATAGGTATTTGCAATAGTGGTCTCAATATTCATAGCACCAGCCATATTGGTATTGGTGATCTGCTTCTTGAGAGCGAAGCTGGAAGCATCGATCCACTGGGTAGCGTCCATGTAATCGAGCGGGAAGCCCTGGGACTCACGCTCAAGAGGTGGATCCCATACGGTTTCTACCTTGTAGCACTGGGCGCCATCAACGGTCTCCATTCCCGCAATGTTGCTGGTCCATACGTCAGACGCATCGCCGTAGGTCAAGTCGTAGGTGAAGCTCGCGCCAGCGAAATCAGCAGCTGTGGCCGGCGGCTCTGCGGGTTCACTCGGTTCCGGCAGGCCAGAGGTTGAACTGAGTTCCCTGGTTTCAGCAGTGGGGAAGGTAAATTCGTCAACTACTTTCACCGGAAGTGGCCAGCTATCATCAGCATTCCAGTACTCTGTAATTGCATTACCAGAGGCTTCTTCAGTGTAAACAACCTTGTAGCAATTGTAAGTACCGGCAGGTACGGTGACCGATTCCATCCCCATGACTTCGACAGCTCGGGTTTCGGTCCAGTCAGCGGCCATGGGCGGATCGAGGCTGATAGTGGACGTCTTCGTGGCGGTGGTAACGTCGGCCCATGGGGCTCCGTAGGTGCCATCATAGGTATTTGCAATAGTGGTCTCAATATTCATAGCACCAGCCATATTGGTATTGGTGATCTGCTTCTTGAGAGCGAAGCTGGAAGCATCGATCCACTGGGTAGCGTCCATGTAATCGAGCGGGAAGCCCTGGGACTCACGCTCAAGAGGTGGATCCCATACGGTTTCTACCTTGTAGCACTGGGCGCCATCAACGGTCTCCATTCCCGCAATGTTGCTGGTCCATACGTCAGACGCATCGCCGTAGGTCAAGTCGTAGGTGAAGCTCGCGCCAGCGAAATCAGCAGCTGTGGCCGGCGGTGTGGTAGTAGCCGGTGGTGTGGTCGTAGCTGGCGGTGTAGTTGCAGCAGGCTCGTCGGTTTCCATCGGCTCACCAGCAACAAGATCCGGAATATCGGCGTTCATCTCAGGCATTGGGTCGTATGATGCCAGCTCCTTAACTTCGTCTTGCTGATAGGTAGCAT
>CAZWIP010000135.1:0-8703 GCA_964634125.1 uncultured Dehalococcoidia bacterium | reverse complement strand
ATTGTAATATATTTTCGATGTTTTGTCTAGTATTTAATTGCCGGGTTAATAATAAAGGGAGTTTCGGTTGAAAATAGACCGAAACTCCTATTTTTTATATATGCGGTCCAATAACACGTTTGTATTATTTTGGAGCACCTGTGCGATTTCCTCCTCACTCAAACCAGCTCCTCGGAGAATATCGTTAGCAGAGTTTGGTGTGAGCAAGTCATCGTCATTATGAGCATCGGAGTTTAGGATAAGCTTTGACCCAACAATGCGAGCTACTTTCACTACATGTTCATTTGTTTGCGAGTGTCCTTTTCGGGCAGTGATTTCGAGAAAAATTCCGTTTGAACTCGCCATTTTGGCTTCATCGTCAGTCAACATACCAGGGTGAGAAAGTATATCGACATGCGGCGATCTTACTGCAGCTGCATTGGTACCTCTCTCCACTGGTTCAACAGTAGTTTCCCCATGGACCACTACGAGTTTGGCTCCCATTTCCTTGGCCTGCTTGGCCACATCAGCAATTGCTGCTGCCGGTAAGTGGGTAAGCTCTACCCCAGGGATAGCCTTGATATCCCAGTGTTTCTCAGCTAGAGCACAGTCTTTCGAAATCTCGGAAATGAATCGTTCCAATTCCCCGGGTCCAGCGTGATCGGTAATGGCTATGGCTCGGTAACCATTGTTGACCGCGCGGCGAATCAGCTCCATAGGAGACAGTTCTCCGTCACTCAGAAATGTATGGGTATGGAAATCGCAAATCATGTTGCTCTATTTTCGTTGATCACTATGTCAGTGTCAAGAAATCTACTCAGTGTGGTGCAAATATTGAAAAAACGGTCCAAGAAACAACTTGTCCTCAACCTTTTTTTTGTGTTACTCTTTATATCAAGTAGGCAACACCCCCGACAAGATTGCCTCTCATATTAGCATTATTTTAATAGAAGGAGATCCTCAAAAGATGGGCAAAATTAATGTGGCCATAATCGGTGTTGGCAATTGTGCTTCTTCCTTTGTACAGGGAGTGCATTTCTACCGGGATGCGGATGAAAACGATTTTGTACCTGGATTGATGCATGTGAACCTCGGGGGATATCATATAAGTGATATCAACTTTGTAGCGGCTATCGATATAGACAAAAACAAGGTGGGCAAAGACCTCTCAGAAGCCATCTATACTGAGCCTAATAACACCTTCAAGTTCTGCGATGTTCCCTCGTTTGGAGTAAATGTGGATAGGGGTATGACCCATGATGGATTAGGGAAGTATCTCAAGATGGTGATCACCAAAGCTCCGGGACCGACAGCAGATATAGTAAGGATTCTGAAGGAAAGGGAAGTGGATGTGGTGGTAAGCTATTTGCCGGTAGGCAGTGAAGAAGCAACAAAATGGTACGTGGAGCAGATTCTCACAGCGGGTTGTGGTTTTATAAACTGCATCCCCGTTTTCATTGCCCGTGAGCCATATTGGCAGAAGAGATTCAAAGAAAAGAACCTGCCGATTATCGGAGACGATATCAAGTCGCAGGTCGGGGCCACTATTACACATAGAATATTGACCCGCCTTTTCCAGGATCGCGGTGTGAGAGTGGATAGGAGCTATCAGCTTAACTTTGGGGGGAATACCGATTTCTATAACATGCTGGAGCGTGAGCGCTTGGAATCGAAGAAGATATCCAAGACTAATGCAGTAACTTCACAGCTCGATTATGATATAGGCGAGGGCAATATCCATGTTGGTCCCAGCGATCACATTCCCTGGCTTGATGATCGGAAATGGTGCTATATCCGTATGGAAGGGACAACTTTTGGGAATGTGCCTTTAAACCTTGAATGTAAACTTGAGGTCTGGGATAGTCCTAATTCTGCCGGTGTGGTGATTGATGCAGTCAGGTGCTGCAAACTGGCTCTTGACCGGGGCATGAGCGGCTCACTGGTAGCGCCATCGTCCTATTTCATGAAATCACCTCCGACACAGTACACAGACGATCAGGCTCATCTGATGACCGAAGCTTTCATAGCTGGCGAGAAAAAAGCTCCGCCCAAGGCTCCCGTCGCGGCAAAGAAAAAGACTGTAGCCAAGAAAAGCCGTAAGTAACAAAGCGGATGATTTCTAAAGGCGGAAGAGCAGAAATCGTCAAATGAAAATCGTACAGGTTTCACCGTATGACTATGCTTTTCCGGGCGGCGTAAACCATCATATATTTTGTCTGGGTAGTAAGCTTACCCAGATGGGGCATGAGGTTCATTATATTCTCCCTTGCTCTTGCCCCGAAGATCCTCCCCACATTGACAACATACATTTTATAGGCAAACCTATTCCTATTCATGCCAGTGGTTCTATAGTTCGGTCGCCGATTTCACCAAGGATTTTCTATTCCGCTCATCTCTGTGAGTTACTCGAGACCGAGAAGTTCGATATAGTCCACATGCATGAACCACTGTTTCCGCCATTGACTACTGCCTGTTTGCGCTATTCGCGTTCGATCAACGTCGGGACTTTTCATGCTTCCAGACCAAGAAGTTGGGGATACTGGTTCTGGCGACCGTGGCTCAATCAATGGACTCCCAAACTTGATGGGAGAATTGCTGTTTCACAACCAGCTCTCGATTTTATTAGTCAATACTTCCCCGGGGATTACACAATCATTCCCAATGGTATTGATCTGGACCATTTCGACAAACACACCCAACCTTTCGAAGAGTATTTAGATGGAAAGATAAACATCCTTTTTGTCGGACGGCTGGAGAAGCGGAAGGGTTTTCGATATTTACTTGAGGCTTATAGATATCTCAAAAGAGAGAATCCCAATATCCGGCTCATTGCAGTGGGGCCTCTAAACAAACTACGCTTGCATTACAAGTTTCTTACTAGAGGATACAGCCTCAAAGATGTTGTCTATGTCGGATACGCTTCGAATGAAGATCTGCCACGATACTATCATACAGCCGATATTTTTTGTGCTCCCGCTACCGGTGGCGAGAGCTTTGGGATTGTTCTGCTTGAAGGTATGGCAGCTTCAAAACCAATTGTGGCAACAAATATTCCTGGATATGCCAGTGTGATTTCCCGTGAGGTCGATGGCCTGTTGGTAAACCCAAAGGATATAAAAACGCTTGCTGGAGCGCTTGATCTGCTCGTCAAAGACGAAGAACTTCGCGATCGTCTTGGGACTGAAGGACGAAAGAAGGCCGAGCAATTTACATGGGACAAAGTGGCGCGCAGAGTTATGGCCTACTATGAAGAAGTCCTGGAAAAATCCACGCGCAGGATTTATTGATGATTTCCAGACTGAAACCCACTGTTGGCAAAGTTCTCTCAGAAACCCCTGCTCGCCTACTGTCAAAAGCTCACTTCACCCCTAACGCTGTGACTGTTTTAGGCTTGCTCTTCAATGTATTCACTGCATGGGTACTGGCTATTGGGGAACTCTTCATCGGAGGATTCCTGGTTCTCTTTTCCGGATGGTTTGATATGCTTGACGGAGCCATGGCCAGGGTAACAGGGAAAACTTCCCGGTTTGGAGCCTTTTTTGATTCCACCGTCGATCGTCTTTCAGAAGCAGCCCTGTTCTTGGGCTTACTTATCTTCTACGCTGATGGAGATCATGATATCGAAGTTGTGCTGATCTATGTTGCTATTATAGCTTCGATAATGGTGAGCTATACGAGGGCAAGGGCTGAGGGGTTAGGACTAAAAGGTGACGTAGGATTGCTTGCGCGGCCGGAGAGGGTCGTTATACTAACACTGGGTTTACTCCTGAGCGGGATATCCTGGGCACTAGTCGTGGCATTATGGATTTTGTCGGTAGGAGCAAGTCTCACAGCTTTGCGTCGTATAGTCTATGTTTGGCAACAATCGAAGAAAGACGACAATCCTTAGAAACCGGTATTGAATTGCCTCTACGATTCCAAGGTCGATTTTAAATAGGCTCTGATCACTTCGTCCAGGTCGCCGTCAAGCACCGCATCAGGATTACTGCTTTCGAAATTGCTGCGATGATCCTTGACCATTTTATAAGGGTGCAGGACGTAACTGCGAATCTGATTCCCCCATCCGGCTGAAACGTGCTCTCCTTTAAGTTTGGCTTGCTCTTCTGCGTTCTTCTCTAGTTCAAGTTCCAGTAGACGGGATGCAAGAACCTTCATAGCCGTTTCTTTGTTTCGTGTTTGGGATCTTTCATTCTGGCAGGTCACAACTATTCCGGTTGGTATATGAGTGATCCGGATTGCGGAACTGGTTTTCTGCATGTGCTGTCCACCCGGTCCGCTGGAACCATAAGCATCGATCTTAAGATCTTCAGCGTTTATGGTCACATCAGTGCCACTTTCCACTTCTGGCAGTACCTCTACCAAGGCAAAAGAGGTATGACGAGCATGGTCTGCATCGAAAGGGGAAAGGCGAACCAGTCGATGGACACCGCGCTCGGATTTCAAGTATCCGTAGGCATAATCACCTTCTATCTCAATGAGAGCGCTTTTAATACCTGCCTCTTCTCCAACAGAAGTCTCGATGACTTCGGCTTTGTAGCGCCGTTTTTCGCACCATCTCAGATACATACGGAGCAGCATCTCGGCCCAGTCTTGGGATTCGGTGCCGCCGGCGCCAGCATGGATTGCAAGCACTGCACTATTGCCATCGTATTCACCGCCGAGCGTTTCTTGGAATTCCATCTCCTCAAGAATGCGCTCGATGCTGTCCACTTCAGCAGAGCTTTCTGCTTCCAGTGAATCATCTCCCTCTTCAAGGGCCAGGTCGATGAGGTCAATGAGGTTTTCGTGTTTTCCTGCAAGATCGTGCCAGGTTTCAACAGTCTCTTTAATACGGGCCATGCGTCGCATCAGTTTCTGAGCTTTCTGTTGATCCTGCCAGAAATCGGGCTCACTGGATTCGGATTCAATTCGGGCAAGGTCCTTTTCTTTTCCAGCAACGTCAAAGATACTCCTTCAGCCGATCGATGCGAGTTTTAAGTTCTTCGAGTCTTTTCTTGAGTTCTTCCATTTAATTCTCCGCTTTGAGTTGCCCTCCGGCAGCCTGATGAGCCAGCCGGGTCGGTTCCGGAAGTCGATAGCCATAACCGCAATTGAGGACCCATTGGACGGCTGTTTTCAGATTTATTTTGTGGCCAATGGAAATAAACAGTGGATTGACGTTTGTCCGTGTCCGCACAACTGCCCCAATTGTTTCTTTGCCGTCTACAAGTTTAGCAGAATCCCCACGTTCTGTCCCTACTGGATCATATTCTCCGCACAAACGCGACTTGGCACAACCGATGGTTGGCTTATTCCAGAGCACTCCGAGATGCGAAGCGATCCCCAGTCTCCTGGGATGAGCTATCCCTTGTCCATCCACAAGTACCAAGTCAGGAGTTGTTGAAAGTTTTTCACAGGCAGAAAGAATAACAGGGGCTTCTCGGAAAGAAAGTAGCCCTGGGATATAGGGGAAATCAATTTCTTGTTCGGTAATCTGAACCTCAACCAGTTCGAGTTCCGGATAGCTCAGGACTACTATAGCGCCCCGAGCAACCTTCCCAATTCTGGGTACTGATATATCTGCTCCAGCTACAAACCGAACATCATCTGGCTTTCCCTTCCTAAAAACACGACCGGACAGCTCTTTCTGGATAGCAATAGCTTGAGTGGGGGTTACCTGCCACTCGTGAAGATTAGCAGCTTTCACTATTTGGACCTGAAATGCGCCTAAGCGACTCCTCTTTTAATCACCAAAATAGTCTTTTACTGAGTCGAAGTCACTGGGAAGCAGTCCAAGAATGATGGGAAACGTATCTATCTGGAAGGTTGCAAAGGTCGATCCATCAATAACATTATATGAGGATTCACGAACTCCTCCCAGGTCGAGTAACTCAACCACCGACCCATTTGCTTCTGAGTCTGAGACTTCCGGCAATTCCGTGGGTAAGGCTGCATGTCTGGCAATAACGGCAACGACCATGGAACATACAAGCCAACCTACCACAAAGCCGAGGACTGCTCCTCCTTGCTTATCTATCCAACCCAGGAACATCACGCTGACAAATTTTTTCATAGCTATGGCGATAACGCATACTACCAGGAAAACTCCTCCCAGAATGATGCCAAAGGCCACAATGTTGGCAACGCTGTCGTCATCAATGAATCCGAGGCTTTTTGCCAGGGACTCTTGCATTCTGCCTGCAAGATAGATTGCAGCAATGAGTCCAAATAGAGGAATGACGGCTTGAATAAGGCCCCGTTTCAGGCCGAGAAATGTGAACACGCACAGGACTACGAGGATGACAATATCGAGCCAGTTCATCTGCACCTCCCGTGTATTTATGTCAGGCCCCCGCGTTTATACAACCACAAAAACACAAGGCAAATGGGCCAAAATTAATTTACCTTGTATATAGAAGACGTATTTTCTACCGATTTTGTTCTTTTCAATCGCAAAATCGGCTTCTGTAGTGGATTTGGATTCATTTGACTTCCATGTGTAGGGATGAGAATCGATGGTGTTTTTTCTCCTTCTGAGCAGTAGTTATTAAACCGGCAATTAAATAGGAACTCTTTTTCCAATGAGTGTCATTCTGAGCAAAGTGAAGAATCTCCCTTGTTCCTGGCAAGAGATTCTTCGGCCGTAAAACTCCCTCAGAATGACATACTAACAAGTGATATTTTATCAGCATTTAATTGCCGGATTAATATCTTCCATGCTGAATTCTGTTGTCAAAATGCGAAGAAGGGTGCGACATTGTCACACCCTTTTTCATTCCCATACGAGGAGAGGATTCAATTAAACCCGATTCCTACCTTCTTCCGGTTAAGGTTGCATTGCTCAGTTGGTTTTCTTCGGATACACTTGCGGAATTGACCAGTTCGATGATCTTCCCTGGTATCTTTTCCAGAGGTAAAACGAAATCAACATCGCCGGTTTCCGCGGCCGCCCTGGGCATGCCGTATATAACACAGGTAAGTCGATCTTGGGCGATGGTTTTGCCTCCCAGCTCCCTCTTGATGTAGCTTATCCCTTTTGCTCCATCTTCGCCCATCCCGGTGAGAAGGACACCGATGGTATTGATGCTGGGGATTGGTTTAAGCGATTTCATGGTAACATCGATTGAGGGGCATACATAATTGACCTTTTCCCCCTCCACCAGTTTTATCTCAGCATTATCCATTATCTCCATGTGTATCAGGCTGGGGGCCAGATGTATCAGTCCATTTTGAAGTTCGTCTCCATCTTGAGCTAGTCTAACTTCCATGTTGGCTGCGCTGCTGATCTCTTCCCTTACTGACTCATTGACGTATATGGGCATATGCTGGACGATAAGAATGCTGGCATCGAGGACAGGTAACTCAGCGAGCAGTTTGTGCAAAGTCTCGGGACCACCAGTTGAGGCGCCGATTACAACAATATTTCTACGATTCATGACGAAACTCCCTATTAACAAATAAACAGATTAATTGGTTTCTTAGTTACCGACTGCTTGTGCTTTCTGAGTTTGTTCCAGCCATCCACAGTATTTCTCAACAGTCGCAATAAGGTAGTTTGCCTTGAATGGCTTTCTGATGTAGTTAAGAACAGTCTCTGTCATCTGTGAGAGATCTGTATCGGGATCCTCTTTAGCTGTTAGCATGGATATGATGTTACCCTCTGTGAGACCTTTGGATTCAATTTGTCGTATAGTTTCCCATCCATCTATGCCAGGCATCATGACATCCATAAGTATCACACCTTTGAACCCTTGCTGAAGTTCTTCAATACACTTGTTTCCACAGTCCGCGGTAACTACTTCGAATCCAAAAGGTTCGAGTACAACCTTCACAACCTCACGTATATCGGGTTCGTCATCCACAATCATAACTCTTTTCTCCATCTTCCCGTCCTCCTTTTCTATGATGAGTAGTGGCTTTCGAATTGGTATGGTTCAGAGCCACTCAGTGCTAATTGCTCTCTTGCTTCTCCGTGTACAGTGGAATGGAAAAAAGGAAAGTCGTACCTTTCCCCAGACCTTCACTTTCTACCCATATCCCTCCACCGTGTTTTTCGGTGATACGTTTGCAGATTGATAGGCCCAGTCCCGCTGAACCCAAATCATGTCTGGATTGATCCGCTTTATAGAACTCATCGAAGATATGATCTGCCTGTTCCTCGGTTACACCGATTCCCGTGTCTTTAACAGAAACGATGGCCAGGTTACCATCCACTTCGGCATCGAATGTTAGGGTGCCTCCTCCGTGCATGAACTTGATTGCGTTTGTAGCCAGGTTGATAAGCAGCTCTGTGAGCCGCAAGTTGTCTGCAGCAACAATGATTTCCTTATTGACGGTGTTACTGGTGGTTACGTTGTTCTCTATGAAATTATATTGCTGAGTATGAAGGAGTTCATCTACAACGTTTGCCAGGCTGAGAGACTGAATATCGAATTCCGCTGCATCTGTTGAATTAAGTTTTGCCAGCTGAACCGTTTGGTTAACCAGCTCTTCCATATAGTCGATATTGCGCACTGCCATATCTGCCATTTTTATCGAACGTGGGTCCTCCTGTTTATCGCGCAGCATAGGCATCAGCGCAACGAGCGGCGTGAGTGGGCTTCGTAAATCATGGGCCAACTGGGTGATGAAATCCTCTTTCTGTTTGAGCAGCCTGGTTATTTGAGTAGTTCTTTCTTCGACTCTCTCTTCAAGGTGAAGGTTGATCTCACGGAGTTCACTTTGTACCGCGATCAATTCCTCATT
>CAZWIP010000134.1:0-8761 GCA_964634125.1 uncultured Dehalococcoidia bacterium | reverse complement strand
TTATTTTACCACTTACAGCTAACTAATTCGAGTTCGGCAACAGCCCCCAACAAATCGTAACGGATTGGCGATCCGATTTCTTCTAACGAACTTGAATAAGATATGTACCTGTCCCCACTGCAACGAGTTGATCATCTTCGCTGTGAAGCTCCATTCGTGTGACTGCTACCTTACTTCCGATGCGTAATATCCAGGCCAAAGCGGCAAAAGACATACCAAAACCCGGGCTCAGATAATCGATCCTGAGGTCCACAGTAGGCACCCCTTTAAAACGCTTCACCCTGTCATCGATCGATGAATCCCTGAGTTTGCTTAGGATATTATAGGTAAGCACAGCGCTCCCGGCCGCGTCGAGTACGGTGGCTATGGCACCTCCATGCAACACTTGGGTATCCACATTGCCAATCAAGTGATCTTTCATATCGAATGTGAGACAGGCGGATTCCTGACTCAGCGATTTGATAGCCAGACCTAACACCTTGTCGAAAGGGCATTTTTCTTCAACATACTGACGATTAACAGATACAATCTCTTCATGTTCTTCAGGTGTAACGGTCAATCCTGTTATCCTTGCCATGTCAGTTTACCCATTCGGAGTTATCAACATTTTCCCCAGGCCATTTCAGCAGGTGGCCAGCCTGTCACCAGATCTGGTTTAAGCATTAGACTCTGCGTATTTACGGTATAACCTTGGTCTCGCATAGTATCCTCTGTCCAACACATTGAGTCAATCCGTAGAGATACGGATTGACCGGCCGTCGCACTGGAGATACGCTTGCATCAACAAAAAGAAATGATACATCAATTCGGGATTCACGTACAACCTACCGAATGATGATTGCTTCGTACTTTCTTGATACGAAGGAGGAAGTCATGGACCATTTTAAAATGTTCATCAACGGAGAGTTCGTTGATGCTGTCAGCGGTAAAACGATGGAGTGCGTTGATCCCGGGACTGGTCAACCTTTCGCCACTGTTCCATGCGGTGGAACTGCTGATGCCGATACGGCCATCAAGGCGGCCCGAGCAGCATCTGACTCTGGTATATGGAGCGGGCTAACTCCCGACGAACGTTCCGAGATTATTATGGATCTAGCGGATCGTATTGAAGCTGACTCAACCCGGCTCACCATGAACGAGAGCATGGATTCCGGCGGCGTGGTTGCCATGGTGGGGGGTAACATTTGGACTGCTGCGATGACGCTTCGGAACCTCGCTTGGTACGCGTCACACAAATTCCCCTGGCGTGAGGAACTGTCTTCATCAGGGTCGGTGTTCGGCAATGGTCGCAACATCATTGTGCGCGAGCCGATAGGCGTCTGCGTAGGCATTGTTCCCTGGAATCTTCCTTTCCCCGAAGCATTGTGGAAGATCGCCCATGCCATTGCCATGGGTAACACTATTGTGATTAAACCGGCATCGGATACGTCCGTCTCGGCCCTGATACTGGGAGAAATCATCAGCCAGAGTCGAATTCCCAAAGGGGTTATCAATATCGTGACCGGACCGGGCAACGAACTGGGTGAGGCGCTTTGTTCCCATCCCGATGTCGACCGGGTATCCTTTACAGGCAGTACCGAGGTCGGCAAACGGATCATGCAACTTGGTGCTGATACAGTCAAAAAGGTCACGCTGGAACTGGGCGGCAAGAGCGCCAATATCGTCCTAGAGGATGCCGACCTGGATGTTGCCGTTGATGGCAGCTTATTTGCCACATTCATCCATGTTGGTCAGGTGTGTGTGGCCGGTTCGCGTTTGCTGGTGGCAGAGAATATCTACCATGATTTTCTCGATCGACTTAAAGAACGTGTATCCGAGATAACCATCGGCTACCAGTTGATGCCGGATAGCCAGTTTGGACCTGTTGTCAGTGCCAAACAGTTGGAAAAGATAGAAAGATATATCGCAATCGGGAAGGAAGAAGGGGCTAACCTCATCTATGGCGGTAAATGTCCGGAGGGCGATCAATTCACGGCGGGTTTCTATCATTTGCCGACTATCTTTGCGGATGTTAAAAACAGCATGCAAATCGCCCGGGAAGAGATATTCGGACCGGTTCTGTGTGTAATTCCATTCAAAGACGAGGACGAAGCCATTCAGATCGCCAACGACTCCACGTACGGGCTCGCCGGTGGGATCTGGTCCCGCGATACAGCCAGAGCGCAGAAAATCGCGGAAAAGATCAAGTCCGGAACAATGTGGGTTAACGATTATGGAGTCTTGGGGGACTTCGCTCCATTCGGCGGATACAAACAGAGCGGTCTGGGCAGGGAATTCGGATACGAGGGGCTGGTCGAGTACACGGAAAGCAAACGGGTCTACGTGTCCGCCGAAGCCAATCGAGAAAGGGCCAACTTCCAGGTTCTTTTTCGATACCCGCACAGTAACACTTTTTCATACCACGGCCCCACCAGGATCAATGCCGGGCCGGGGAGTATCGCCAGTGTTTCCAAAGAGATCAACGATCTGGGAGGTAAAAGGGCCGTTTTAATCACGGATAAAGGGTTACAGGATGCTGGCATCGTGGATATTGTCAGCCGGGCTATGGGAGACTATTGCGCAGGGGTATTCGATGGCGTTGAACCGGACACCGGCTACGATATAATCGACAGGGCAGTTGCGCTCTGTAAGGAGGTTAAGGCCGACTGCCTAGTCAGCCTCGGGGGCGGAAGCTCCATCGATACTGCAAAGGGAGCATCCGTCACGCTGGCCAATGGCGGCAAAGCGATTGACAACATTTCCGTTTTCCGGCTTGTTGGGCCTCAAACACCGCACATCGCTATCCCCACTACACACGGAACCGGCAGTGAAGTTACCAATGTGGCGGTTATCCTGAACAAGGAACTTAAGAAGAAGTTCTTCATTGTGGAGCAGGGAATCATCCCCAATGCGGCTATCCTTGATGCGACACTTACCACACGTTTGCCCAAGGGATTGAGTATCGGTACGGGGATGGATGCCCTGACGCACGCTATCGAAGCGGTGGTATCCAAGACCCATAATCCGATCGCCTCTGCCCACGGGCTGCAGTCAATACGATTGATATCAGCCTATCTGCCCAGGGTTGCTGACAACGGCGAGGACATCGAGGCCAGGCAGCAGATGCAGGTAGCCGCCGTTCTGGCCGGTTGGGCAATATCAGCAATGAATGGCGTGGCTCACGGCATTGCCCACACTGTCGGGTCTTTGTGCCATATCCATCACGGCACGGCATGCGGCATTGCCCTGCCGCACGCCATGCGTTTCAACAGGGATTTCGCCCTGAACGAACTGGTGTCCGTTGCGCAGGCACTCGGCGTGGAGGTAACTGGTATGGCACGGGAGGCAGCCGCAGACGCCGCTGCTGATGCGGTCGCGGACCTCTTAATACGTATCGGCCACCCGACGCGATACAGTGAACTGGGTGTTACGGATGAGATGTTCGAACAAATCATCATGGGAACAATGACCGATGGGGCGAACTACGGCAACCCCAGACCGGTTTCAGATCCGGCAGCGATTGGCGAATTTGTAAAGGCGTGTTTCTAGCGGGCAAGGAGGAAAGATGGCGGGGATTGTTGCGTATGGGGCTTATATCCCATGGCACCGAATGGACCGCAAGTTGTTTGCGAAGACCTGGGGTGGGTTTGGCGTTCCCGGGGAGAAAGCCGTAGCATATCATGATGAGGACAGCGTAACCATGGCTGTTGAGGCCGCTCTGGACTGCCTCAATGGAACCGAACGTTCCTCGATCGATGGTCTGATATTTGCCACGACCACAGCACCCTATAAGGAAAAACAATGCTCAGCACTGATGAGCATTCCGCTCGATCTTCGCCGGGATATCCGCACCGCCGATGTGAATACGTCTTTGCGATCCGGTACCATAGCGCTCGATCTGGCATTCGATCAAGTTGTTTCCAAAAGGGCACGCAATGTTCTCATAACCGCAGCAGACTCCCGGATGGGTGCTCCGGCGGGATCACTAGAGCAGAGTCTGGGTGATGGAGCTGCGGCGTTTCTCATCGGTGACGAAAACGTCATTGCCGAAATACAGGGCAGCTACTCCATCGCTGATGAGTTGGCCGGCACATGGCGAAGCCAGGATGATGATTTTGTCCGCTCTTGGGAGGATCGCATGGTCCTTGACGAGGGCTACTCCAAGGTAATGCCCGAGGTCATGATCGGTTTGATGAAGAAATATGACCTCTCGCCGAAAGACTTCTCGAAGGTCGTCTTCGATGCGCCAATCGATGTAAGAAGACATGGGCAGGTCGCGATAAAGGCAGGTTTCGAACCTTCACAAGTCTATGATCCTTTGGACCTGTTTTTGCATGTCGGCACCACCGGATGTTCAAGTGCACCAATGATGCTTGTCAGTGCTTTGGAGGAGGCAAAACCCGGAGACATTGTTCTGTTTGTTAGTAGCGGTGATGGCGCAGATGCCTTCATCTTGCAGATCACAGATGCGATCCAGAACTTGGGAAATCGTCGGGGGATTCAAAAACACATCACTTCAAAACATATGCTGAACAATTATGCATCGTATCTCAGATGGCGCGATATCATCCCGCTTGAAACAGCACGGAGACCAGAGCGTACCCACATACGGCTATCGGCTATCTGGAGGGAGCGCAGACAACTGCTGGGTCTTTGGGGGGTACGATGCAGGCAATGTGGTACTCCCCAGTACGATAATGGCGCAATGACCACTACTCCTATCCGGGTTTGCGCCGTATGTCACGCTAAAGATAATTTCGATGACTACAATTTCAAGGGTCGAAAAGCAAAGGTCTTCAGTTTCACTCACGATAACCTTGCGTCCGCTCCGGATTCTCCGGTGTCGGTGGCTCTTGTTGAGTTCGAAGGTGGTGGCCGGGCATTCTTCGATCTGACTGACCGTGACCCTGCTGACATCAAGGTAGGCATGGAAGTGGAAATGACCTTCAGAAAGGTCTATTTCGACCGCGGTATTTCTAACTACTTCTGGAAAGCCCGTCCGATCCGATAAGGGAGACAAGACATGCCGGGTAGTATTAAAGACAAAGTGGCAATCGTGGGAATGGGATGTACCCGTTTTGGTGAGCTCTGGGGGAAAGGGCCAGGCGATCTCATTGTGGAAGCCGTTAGCGAAGCATGTGAAGACGCTGGAATCGATACCAAAGATATTGAGGCAGTATGGACTGGAACATTGCAGAGTGGATCGGGTGGACGGGCAGTCAGCGAGCCGCTGCGGTTGGAATACGTTCCTATTACACGTGTGGAAAATGCCTGCGCCTCCGGCCACGAGGCAATTCGGGGAGCCGCCTACGCAGTCGGGCTCGGTATATACGATATCGCCCTGGCTGTTGGATTTGAAAAACTCAAAGATGAAGGTGTCAGTGGTCTGGGCGGTATGGATAACCGTACCAATACGCACTATACATCTACCATGCCCGGTGCTTTTGCCATGATGGCTACTGGCTATTTTGCTAAGTATGGTTTAACCCCAAAAGAGGGTAAGACCATGCTGGCCCATGTTTCCGTGAAGAGTCACGATAATGGCTCGCTCAATCCCAAGGCCCATCTGCGCAAACAGATCAGCGTGGAGCAAGTACTAAGCGCCCCGATCATCGCATGGCCTCTGGGTCTCTTTGATGCCTGCGGTGTCTCGGATGGTGCCGCCGCGGCCATCATCACCCGATCAAATATCGCGAAGAACTTTCGCGATGATCCGGTGTACATTAAAGCTCTTCAAATTTGTACCAGCCCCACTTCGGGACGGTTGACCTCGGAGTACGATTATGCCCATGTGGAAGAAGGATACCGGGCTGGCGTTGCCGCTTATACCGAGGCCGGAGTCAGCAACCCTCGAGAGGAAATAAGTATGGCAGAGGTCCATGACTGTTTTTCGATAACAGAAGCAGTGACGATGGAGGATTTACAGTTCAGTTCCCGAGGAAATGTTAAAGCAGATATTGAATCGGGATTGTTCGATCTTGATGGCGTTTTACCGGTTCAGCCGGATGGAGGATTGAAATGTTTCGGGCACCCGATCGGGGCCTCCGGCATACGGATGATCTACGAATTGTATCTCCAGCTTCAGGGGAGAGCCGGAAAGCGACAGATTAAGGATCCCAAGCTTGGTCTGGCACATAACATGGGACATGAACCTTACGCACCCACAGTGAGTGTGTGCATTGTTGGACTTTGAATTCGAAAGAGTGTCGGAAATACTAGATAAGGGGGGTGATACAGGATACAAACTATTGGACATATCGATAGAATCCGTAAGAAACATGAAAAGAATGTCCCGGATAAATGGTGGGATATTCACTTAAAAGGAGGGAAAACAAATGAAGAAAGTGCATTTGATTGGAATTGTGGTTTTAATGATCCTTGCCTTGACGCTATCCACGCTGGCTGCCTGCGGTGATGACGAAACAAAAGAACCAACCGCGCCTGCAACCGCGCCAACAGTTCCCGCTACAGAGCCTACTGCTCCAGTAACGGAGCCGACGGTACCTGCAACCGAGCCAACAGCCCCTGCAACTGAGCCAGCCGCTGGTGGCCCCACATGGGAGTACACAGTAACATACGAAGATGAAGTTACTACTTGGAGTAAAGCTGTAGTCGGTGAGGAGATTATCGATGGCGTGGGCTGTTACAAAGTGGAAACAACCTTTGATGTCGAGCCTTTCCGATACGCTGCTCCCACTGGAACACCCATCAAATTGCTGGAAATGACAGAATTTTTCAGCAAAGACACACTGGATCAAAAGCAGAACGCTGCTTTCAGCAATGCCATGGGGATGATTGATCTGACTTCAACGCAGACCTATAAAAACTTCTCCGGAGATCATGGTCAGCCATACACCTTTGGTGATAAATACACCTACGATAATGCCGTTGACTTAATACCGGATACATTGGCTCCCCCATATGTGGACACCAATGAACTTGAAGTAATAGCAGTAGAAGACGTCACTGTTCCAGCCGGCACCTTCCGATGTTACAAAGTGGCGACAACACGAATCGGTACCGTTGATGGGACGGGGGAGATCGGTCAATTGCTGGGGCACGAATGGTGGGCAGCCGATTATACACTGCTGGCGCCCGTAAAAATTGTTCGTATTGCCAATTGGCAAGCTGAGGAAACCATGGTATTGGAATCGTATGATCCGCTACCTGAGATGAACGCTGATATTCCGGATCTTACTGGAGAAGCTGAACCGACTGCCGAGCCCGAAACCTGGACATACAACGTGACAGGTGAGGAAACGGTTGAAGGTGTCGACACCTATGTAACCGAGGTCTCGTTCAGCACGGTTCCGTTGCGTGTTTCTCCGGATGGGAGGAATCTCAGGTTCGAGAGCTTCAAGCAATGGAACAGCAAGACAACCTATGATCAAGTACGAACCGATCTTACCCTTTCGTATGAGCTTGCACCGGACAGTTGGCTGGAGGACCTGCTGTCCATCACAACCGTTACCTATACAGGTGACCATGGCATACCGTTGTCCGTAGGTCAAGCCTGGACATCTGAAAACTTCGGAACACTAGAGCCGAAAATCGCGAGTGATAAAGTGACAAACCAGGCATACGAAGTGGTTGGGATGGAAGAGATCACCGTACCTATGGGTACGTACAATTGTTATAGAATCGAAATCACACGTTCAGCCGATGGTGCTCAGGTACGAACAGAGTGGTGGTCTGAGGGAGACGAGTTCATGGCTCCGTTAAAGGCTACTGAATACAACTATATGGAACCCGAAGTCAAAGAAATGGTCTCTTATAGCGCTGATCAATGGGTCTATCAGATAGCCATTGGACTTTAGAAGAGGTTTTTTACCTGCCCTAATCATTACGATCACCGCATTCCCGTTTTATTTAGAGCGCGGCATCTGACGAGCTTATCGAAAAGTACCTTTCTGCAAATGCCGCCGAAGAGAAAGAGGCCTATTCCATCGAGCTGGCGCGCTAATTCTACGATGAGTATGCGTTGGTTCCGCTTCTGGTAGTGGACAAGACCTATGTTACACTTGACACCGTGGGCAACTGGAATCCGCCGGCTGTATCTTACCTGGCGCGGGAGTATGTCACGCATTCGAAGCCCCTGGGAACATTTCGGCTTTTGGACCAACCGTAGGAATACCTTTGGAGAACTCAGGCACGGAGGTGAGACCAATGGAACGTCGAGACAACGCAGAGGAAAACGCCAAACACATGGCCCGTCGGGCGATGGACGATGACCCGAAACTCAGAGTTAAAGTTGCCACCGGTGTCTCATCGTGGGGAACCTACAGTCAGGCGGTTGCCCGGAATATGCTCGCTCGCAGCGGCCCGGCCGTCGACGATGCCAAACGGTTAACGACCTTTGTCGAAGCAGCTCCCGGCACTTGGCTTATTCGCCTGCCGATCGTCAACGTGGCTCTCTTCGAGACCGACGACGGCCTCGTGATGATTGACTCCGGAATGGCGGCCGCCGGGCCAGCGCTGCTGGAGACGGTCCGCAAAATATCAGACAAACCACTGCATACCGTGGTCTACACTCACGGTCACATCGATCACGCCTTTGGTCTGTGGCCCTTCCTGGAGGCGGGCATTCGGCCCCGCATTATCGCTCACAAAAACATCATTGACCGTTTCAACCGATACATACGGCTACGGGGATCCGTTGCTCATCTCAACTTCCAGCCCGTGGATACATACCCAAAGGATAAAGGGGACATCCAGTGGCCGGATATCACTGTCCACCTTCAGCAAAAATGGGACACTTTAAAGGCATAAGTTAAAGGACACT
>CAZWIP010000133.1:0-8767 GCA_964634125.1 uncultured Dehalococcoidia bacterium | reverse complement strand
AGTCTGATGGTTCTCACCGGGCAATCCTATCATAAAGGACGCGTGGGTTCCCATACCGATTTCTTTGCAATACCGCACTGCTGCGCGGGCCTGATCCAGTGTGATACCTTTCTTTACCCGTTTTAGCATTTCGGGATTCCCCGATTCTATACCAAAGCTTATGCTATCGCATCCGGCATCTTGCATTATTTTCAGAGTTTCTCTATCGACGGTGTTGACCCTCGAGAAAGCACTCCACCCAAATTTTATGCCGCGTCTGATGATTTCACCGCAGAGTTCCTTCACACGTTGCTTATTGGCGGTGAAAATGTCATCGGCGATGTTGATCCTGTTAACACCATAGTAAGTGATAAGATGCTCTATCTCATCTACTATCTTCGAAGGGGAACGGAAGCGCACTTTATATCCAACCATACGTCGTCCCAGACAGAAGATACACCGATTTGGACAGCCGCGACTGGTGATAATACTGACTGGAAAGCCAAGTGCTCCGTATCTTGACATTGGAAGTAGATGTCGTGCCGGTAGAGGTAATGTATCCAGATCCTCAATTAGCGGACGTGGAGGGGTCGTTACTATTTCACCGCCACTGCGGAAGGCAATGCCGTTGATTTTGGGCCATGATTCTCTATCAGTTATGAGGGGCAGGAGTTCCATCAGTGTCTGCTCACCCTCGCCTTTAATGATCAAATCGATCTCCGGATATTGGCCAAGTGTGGCTTCAATATCAAAAGATACATGTGGCCCACCCATCATGGTAATAAGTGATGGTTTATATTGTTTGGCTTCCCTAACAATACCAGCGGCGGTACGAAAGTTCATGGTTACCGCAGTAGTTCCTACGATATCAGGGTTGAACGAATCAATATCTTGCCTGAGCTTTTCAGGAGTATAGCGGCTGACGATATAATCAAATATTGCCACTGTAGCACCAGCCGCTTCACATATTGCGGCAACATACGAAAGACCCAAAGGAGGAGATGGTGCCTCCTCGAGGGGATAGGGAGGTGCTATTAGAGCTATTTTCATACTAGCCTGGTTATCCTAGTCTCTTCTTTTGG
This sequence comes from uncultured Dehalococcoidia bacterium, assembly GCA_964634125.1. Lineage (GTDB taxonomy): Bacteria > Chloroflexota > Dehalococcoidia > SZUA-161 > SpSt-899 > JABMQN01. The sequence continues at coordinate 7,706 of CAZWIP010000133.1, read as the reverse complement.
AAATCGCTCTTAAGATGGCGCATCTTTGCCATCACCCAAAGAATATTTAAAAACGTTAGCTGGTCGATTGTCCGTTCTCTAGTGTACCATACTCAAGCCCAAACACACAGAGAAGGTTATTGGAGGATCACCTATTTAGAGAAGAAAGCAGCGTTAGCGTAGAGGTATTTCTCGCTGTTGGGAGCGCAACATCGCCTCTACGCGTGCAAGGAGTTCATCTATGGCAAAAGGCTTGGTGAGATAGTCATCAGCTCCAAGGTTAAGTAGTTCAACCTTGTCTGTTAAATCGTTCTTTGCGCTGAGCATTATTATTGGCACTTCGGATGATTCGCGAATCTTTTGGCAGACCTCCAGTCCGTCGGCTCCAGGCAACATGATATCCAAGATCACCAGATTCAGCTTTCTTTCATCGAATATCTTGAGCGCGGACTCGCCATCCTCAGTTCCAATAACATCGAAGTTGCGCGCCCTTAAGTTGGCGCTCACAAATTTTAAGATCAGCGGATCATCATCAACGACCAGAATCGTTGGCTTAGTCATTCCTCGGTACTCCTTTCATGAGAATAAGCTGTAGCGGTTTTTCTATTTTGGGGACGAATGGGAGCATTGCGTAGAATCGGTATGCTAAAACTGAATTTGGATCCTTCACCAAGCTTGCTCTCTACCCATATCTTGCCATCATGTCCTTCTACGATTCCTTTGCAGATAGCCAATCCCAGTCCAGTGCCACCTCTCCTGCGAGCGATACCACTTTCCAGTCGATAGAATCGGTCGAAAACCATATCAACATGTTGATCGGAAATACCGATGCCCTGGTCTGAAACGCTGACCACGATAGTACCATTTTGACTTGTTGCCTCAAGAGTTATTCGTGTGCCCTCTTCGGAATAGGATACGGCATTCGATACCAGATTGGTAATAACCTGTCCCATTCGTATTTGGTCGGTATAAATCTGTGGCATACCCTGAGGAATGTTCATCTCGAACTCGTGTTTTCTCACCAGGTTTTTTAGATGGTCGCTGAGTTGGCTTACGACTGCAGAGATGCTGTTTGGTGACTTGTGCATGGTCATGATGCCTGATTCCATCTGAGACATCTGCATCAAATCTTCCACAATGTGTGTGAGAATATCTGATTCTCGATCGATGATTTTGAGGAAGTCCTTCTGTGTTTCGCTATCCCACTCTACATCTTCTTGTGTGAGTGTACTGGCAAGTCCTTTAATGGATGTTAGTGGTGTTCGAAGTTCATGTGATACACTGGCCAGGAGTTCAGTTCTCAGGAGATCAAGTTCCTCTAACGCTTCGGCTCGCGAAGCGTCTTCGAGTAGCAGTGCGTTTTCGATAGCGATACCAATTTGATGACCGATGGTAATCAAGAGTTCCCTTTCTTCCGGATTGAATACACGGTCTTCCCGGGTGAAAGAGCACATTATGCCTAACAAATCCCCCTTTGCTTTAAGCGGTACGGCCATGATCGATTTCAACCGTTGTTCAGCGGCGATGTTAATGGCTTTGTGCGGCAATGATTGAAGCAAATCGGGGATCGATTCAAGGAATATGGGCTCCCACGATTCACCCATTAGACTGAAAATATCACTATCTTCAAGCTTTATCGGTGAGATTTCCTGGATTTGTTCATCGGTAGCACCACGAGTTACCGTAAGAACTAGACTCTTCTCCTCTTTATCCAATAGAGCGATGATACCGTTGTCAATATTCAGAATTTGCAGCGTCTTGTCCAGGGCATTATTCAGGATTTTATCAAGGTCAAAAGATTGACTGATAGTTTGGCCGATGTCATTAAGGGTTGTGAGTTGTTTGTTATGTTGTAATATTTTCTCTTCAGCGAGTTGACGTGCAGTGATATCTCTCAGGATAACGAGAATACCTTCTAAATTTTCGTCACGGTGAACAAGTCTTGAACTCGCTTCAACAAAAACAGTGCTTCCATTTCGATGCTTGACTTGCATTGTAATGTGGCTCTTTGTTTCTTCACTTAGACCATCTTTAAAGAGGTTGGTAAGGCGTTCAATAGTATCCTGTTCCATGTGCATGAAGTCGGTGAAATTCTTCCCTAATACCTCTTCTCGGCTCCAACCGAAGATATCTTCGACCCTATCGTTGACGTCAATAACTATACCGTTCATGTCCAGGTAGACGATCTCATCGTTAGCATTCTCAAATATTGTCCTGAATTTAGTCTCGCTTTCCCGTAAAGCATCTTCAGCTTTCTTGCGCTCGGTAACATCTCTTAAAATAACCAAAATACCTTTTGTCCCATCATTACGTTCAATCAATGTAGCGCCTACTTCTATGAAAACGATGCTTCCATCTACACGCTTAGCCTCATATACTGCGTACTGTTCGGTTTCGTCTCGAACTGCCTCAGCGAATCGTTCGAGTACATTGTTCAGAGTCTCCGGCCCGAAAATATCGAAATCAGTAAAGTTCTTCCCGATCACTTCTTCCGGTTTCCAGCCAAAGATTTCCTCAGCTTTATCATTGATATCAATGAAGGTGCCAAATTCATCTACATAGGCAATCATATCATTGGCACTTTCAAATATTGTCCTGAATTTTTCTTCGCTTTCTCTTAATTCATTTTCTGCTTGTTTGCGCTCGTCGATATCGTGGAAATTCAGCACTACTCCTTCTACTGCCGACTCCTGCAGAAGGTTCTTGCCGGTTAGTTCCACATAACGCCATGATCCATTTCTACGCTGAAGGCGGGTCTCTATAGTGGCTGTAAAACCAGGAATTGTGAGTCCCTCGATGAAAAGATTTGTAGTCTTTTCCGTTTCATCCGGATGAACAAAATCGAAAGCATTTTTACCAATCAAGTCTTCCGGTTCGTAGCCTGCAACAGTTTTAATAGAAGGGCTTGTATATCGTATGTTGCCATCTGAATCCAGTAAAACAGTCATGTCCGAGCTGTTTTCAATCAAGAAACGAAAATATTCCTCGCTACGGCGCAGTGACTCTTCCATCTGTTTGCGGTCGGTAATATCTATTACCAGACCTTCGATTCCAAGGGGGTTTCCGAGTTTGTCATAATAGTAGTGACTGCTTACCAGTACAGGAACACGGGTTCCATCCGGTTTCTTCAGCACGACCTCATAGTTGTTTACTTCGCCATTCTTGAGGACTCTGAGAAACTCGTCACGTTCCAGTGGATCAGCGTAGAAAGTTTCTGCAATACTCATACCAATCATGTTCTCAACAGAATCATAGCCTGAAAGATTGACCCCTGACGGGCTGATCATTATCAAGTCGCCATTGAGATCCGTTCGATAGTAAATATCCTGGATGTTCTCGATGATGCTTCGGTATTTCTCCTCGCTTTCTCTGAGTCTCTCCTCGGACTCTTTTCGATATTCAATCTCGTTTTCCAGTGATGTTCTGTATTCGTAGAGTTCAAGGAATATACGGACTTTCCCGTGTAGTATCTCAGGAACGATGGGCTTGGTAATGAAGTCAACAGCTCCAGTATCTATACCTTTCGCCAAGTAGTAGTCTGCCTTGTAGATAGCAGAAACGAAAATAATTGGCAGATGCCTGTTATTCTTGTCATTACGCATCAATTCTACGGTTTCAAAACCATCCATTTGGGGCATCTGTACATCAACAAGTGCGATAGCAAAATCGTGTTCCAATGTGAGTGCCAGCGCTTCGTTGCCCGAAGCAGCGCGTACGAATTCCACGTCCAAATCGGAGAGGATCTTCTCCAGTGCAATGAGGTTTTCAATCTTGTCATCGACGATTAGTATTTTAGGTTTACCGTTCATGTCTTTTTCTGTTTTTTCCCAAAAAAGGTATTTGTCATGATAATGCAAACATGCTGACCCATGTCCAGTTATATGCTCACTTCTGCAATGTTATCTTATAAAAGTAGCGAAGTAAACATGGCCTGTTTAGTAATCTAGCTTTCATTGTTTAGCTTCATTCAAAGATATATGGGCCTGTGTTCTGTGACTTGGTGATAACATAGTCGCATAGAAATCCCACAGTCTACATCATAGCTTACAACAGGTGAGAAGGTTTGAGGAACAGTGCTGACACTCAAGTTGCTTGCACAAATACCCTACCTTGCTGAGTTGTCTGTAACGTTAGGCGAACGCTACAGTTGAGGAGAATCGGAGCCGCAGAGGTTGTTTTAGGAAAGTAAATTTCTGAAGCAAGAACAGTGCTACCTTCCGTATTTTAGCTTGGCGTATAGTAAGATAGCCACGAGAATCGCGCCGATTGCATTCCAGAGAATGACGGGTAATAACTCGAGAGCTATGCCATAACCCAACCACATCAGCACTCCGATTAAAAGTAGCGCGTTGAAAAGGAGGCTTATTTCTTTAGCGCTCTTGAGTTTAAAAACCCGGATGAGTTGCGGAATAAGACTGCAAGTTACAAAAGCTCCTGCAATCCAGCCCCATAATTCCGATCCAGACAAAGCTAAACCTCCCGCACGGACCAATCCGCTTCAAGTATAGCATCTTCTTTTGGGATGTGTTTGCAAGTTGCAAGTACAATGCGATGAAGCCTATAATACGAATAAATGTGGAGAATCAGGAGAGATGAGTGGCCGATATCGTAGCTTTTGAGGATTGGTATGAAAAGCTAAAACGGCAGGCTGTCGAGCTATTCAATTACTCGCAAGAGGCAGTAGAGAGTTTCGACGAGAAGTTTTGGAAGGAATACTATCTGGATGGTTTTACACCAAAGGATGCCTTACAAGAGAAAGCTCAGAAGTGAACCGAGTCGCAAATATATTAATCAGATGCAATTACATCAAATTTAAGAACATAAAAAGGAGTGAATTGAAGTGAAAATTGAAGGGAAAACGGCTTTAGTTACTGGAGGAGCCAGTGGTTTGGGCGAAGCTACAGTCAAACGACTCCATGCTCAGGGAGCCAACATCGTAATTGCGGACATGAAAAAGGAACTTGGTGATGCGGTGTGTGCCGCACTCGGGTCCAGAGTTGTTTGTGCAGAGGTCGATGTTACCAACACAGAGACGGTGCAATCGGCTGTCGATCTTGCTATGAAGGAATTCGGAGCCATTCATATTCTGGTCAACTGTGCCGGGACTGGCTGGATACAGAAAACCGTCGGTAGGGAAGGACCTCATGATCTTGATGTTTTCGTGAAGATCGTTAATCTCAATCTTGTGGCTACGTTTGATGCAGTTCGCCTCTCAGCTTTTCAGATGCAGAACAACGATCCTGATGAAGATGGTGAGCGAGGTGTCATAATCAATACAGCTTCAGTGGCGGCCTTTGATGGGCAGATGGGGCAGGTAGCCTATGCAGCTTCCAAGGCAGGCGTAGTTGGTATGACCCTGGTTATTGCCAGAGACATGGCACGTTCCGGCGTCAGGTGTTGTACCATTGCTCCCGGCACTTTCGAAACTCCCCTGACTAGTTTAATGGCACCGGAGGCCAAGGAAGCGCTGGGTCAGCAGACACCGTTCCCCAAGCGCTTTGGACGACCGGACGAGTTTGCCATGATGGTTCAACAGATCACGGAGAATTCGTTCATGAACGGGGAAACCATACGTTTGGATGGCGCTATCCGGATGCCGATGAAATAATCCAATTTCACAACTTTCAGGGAATTACTCTCGTTCAGTTTCCCTGAGTATATAGATGTGTTCGCTAATTTCAACCAGATCAGGGTTATTACAGTCTGATGGGTTGTATATAAGAGACACCTTATAGTCTCTTAAGAACTTGGTGTTCTCGCAACTATCGTTAAGGAATTCCTCAGTGATCTCGGCGACATACGCCTGGTGTGATTGTATCCTACTGACGACGCCAATATCACCTAGAGCAACCAGAGCAGTGGCTTTCCAGGGATCGAGGGCTGCTGTTTCGTGGCTTTCATCGATATTATCCCTGATCCAGACAAATCGCTCGTATTCATCATCATCAATCATATGGTAATAGCCGGTGTCCAGTCGAATAGGAATGGCAATAGCTACGATGATAAGTATCAGGCATGCATAGATGATAGCCCCCGATTTTCTGGCTAGAAAACTCCTGACCTTCCCATCGGATTTAATAGGGAGTCCCTTTGACTTTACCCATTGCAAACCGGCGCCTGTGAGAATGCTCATCATCAGTAGCAGATAAGTCAGTCCTCGGTTGTACCACAATGGTGATCCATAATGGAGTCTAAAGAAAACCAGCAGCACTGCTATTAAAGCGAACATGCCCAGGATTACTCCAAAGTTCTTAATGGTCCCTCTAACTGCCAGAACTATGATTCCGAGAAATGCCAGCGCTACCGGGATGTATCCATAGGTTTCAAGTACATCGGGATAGCTGACAAACCATTCAAGTGATTGCTCGTCTAATAGTTGTTTGGCCTCGTCCAGCAGGCTGTTGAAAAACAAGATTAAAAGAGCTAGAAAAGGTGCCCCAATAGCCATAGCTGTCTTCAGGCTATGTCTGGCGTTACTCTTCAAATTCAACAGTATATACGGGATAAAAATGATCAATAATCCTATCGATGTTGGTGGGTGAAGTACAAGCAGGAAACTGGTGAAGATAAACAAAAGCAGATAAGATGTCCACGTTCGGAAATAAAATGCCAGGAAGAGGCACAATGGGATAAACAGCAATCCCACAGACATGGGCACCATAAATGCAGGACCGAGTATCCCAACCGATGTTGGGATCAGGCATGCTGCCAGCGCTGCCGGCCAGCCGTAGCCTTCTCTTCGCCCAAGAATATAGACCGATAACACTATTATCATAAAGATTATCGAAGGGAAGTATTTGAAGAATGTCAACCATGAAATACCAGTGATATCCTGAAACATGCTAAGAAAGACATGATAGCCGATTTCCGGATCTTGAACGTCTGTGGGGTAAAGGGATGTAGGGAAAGGCTCTGTGAAATCAATGCTTTCTGCTTCCTGTAGTGTTTTGGTGTAGGTCAGGTGTGCCCACTCGTCAACATGTACAGGATAATCGTCGTCCAGATGAGGAATGAGAGCAAAATAGCACGCCAGCGTCAGTATGGGCAGGAGCCTTACAAGTTCGGACGAAAAGAAATGACGCATTACCAAACTATTCATGGCCTGTTCTCAATACTCAAACCAGTTTACGTATGTTTATAGTGAGCATTACGTTGTCATTGTAACCGATATGAGTCTCATGAGGAAAGTTCGAGTTATTACCGGCAATTAAAAACAGACTGTAAAAACTGTTTCTAATGGGTGTCATTCTGAGCAAAGCGAAGAATCTGCTTTCCTCCAAGCGAGAGATTCTTCGGTCGCAAAACTCCCTCAGAATGACATCCTGCAAATGATGTTTTATCCATATTAAATTGCCGGTTTAATAGTTGCGCGATATGGGCGGGAAGGTATAAGAAAAGGGCGGGAATGCTTATCACTTTCCCGCCCCATGATTACTCTGTGGCGTTATTACCACATTTTGTGATTATTTCAATTGTAAAGTTACGATGATAACTGAGTTGCTATTGTATCTGTAAGTCTCTAGTCGATTGTACGTTGAAAACAATCGTATCCATATCCGCATTCTATTTCATTTGCACCACCTTGTGCTGGCAATGCAAGAAGTAGGGCTGCCATCATCATTATTGCCAAAATGACACCTGACAGAACTTTGAATTTTAGAGAAAACTGTTTCATTATTAACCCGGCAATTAAATACTAGACAAAACATCGAAAATATATTACAATT
>CAZWIP010000132.1:0-8778 GCA_964634125.1 uncultured Dehalococcoidia bacterium | reverse complement strand
GGTGATCCAGAGTCACCTGTGTTACCGCTACACCAATCCCCAATAATCTTACGAGCAACAGTTAATAATTATAACTGCGTACAGGATATGTGGCAAGTGACGAGCGCCCATTACTAAATGACTATAGACATGGATAGATATGGACCGTACAATTCTGATACCTGGTCAAATCAGGGATGAATTTCGCTATCTGGATGAAACGGAAACAAAGTCATGTTCGATAAAACGCAGATACTGATCTTATTAGCGGGAATATCCATGATGACTGCTGCCGGAGTGCTGGGCTTTGGGCAAAATAACTGGATGGCTGCAGTTGTCTTAGGTGGCATTGGATCCAGTACGTTCATTGTTGGTACGCAACGTGACCGATAGTAATTCCGCATTTCCCTCTCGATCACGACGGTAACCTCAGCTCCTCAAATTAGAAGACTCTCTAGAGATCATTCTGCCCTCTTACGAAACATCATCGTGCCGAAAGCAAGACCGGCTGCTGCCCACGCTATCAAAACGAGAAAAGGCTTCCGTAGTTCCGACCACACATATCCATCCAGAACCAATCCTCGTATTCCGACTACGGCATAGTCAACCGGGATTGGGAAGTCTGTGGCGATAGGCAAGGAAGTTCGCTATATCAGCGTTTCATTGCTTTACTTGTCCGCCAGGTAAATAGGGGAATAAGAAGTGTTCAGGCTCTAATTGGTTCAGGAATTAACTCGCCAACTGTTGCTGTGGCGATGTTGATCACGGAGTCTGCAGCTCCATAGTAAACGATAAGTTCATCGTCAGCGTCCAGTGTCTCTTTCTCCTGCTCACGAGGCACAGCTCCGCATGTGAAAACCACGTTCGGAACCCAGGAATCGTCATCTCCGCCTAATTCATACTGAGTTATTGGTTCAAGAATGAAATTGGGAGATCGATAGATAAGTCGTGATGGATCGTTGATGTCAAGAAGCATGACACCCAGGCGATAGACTTGCGAGTGGTCAACACCGTGAGTGATGAGCAGCCATCCATATTTGGTTTTTATAGGTTGAGCTCCAGCCCCGATTTTCTTTGAATCCCAAAGCATACCACTAGTTGTTTTTGCTACAATTTGGTGACCCGTTGTTGGCCAGTGACTATCTGGACGCGACGAGTAAGTTATCCAGATGTGAGGCTCGATGCGATGGAGCATTGCCACTTTTCCATTAAACTCTTCTGGAAAGAGAGCTGCGTCTTTATTGGGTATACCAGGTAGGAATAGGCCATGCCTTTGCCAAGAACTCCATCGATAGTCAAGGAAATCTTTCGCAGAGATCGAAGCTAAACCGATCTGAGGCAGTTCACCGTCCCAGGCAGTGTAAGTCATATATATATACCCACCGAGTAGCGTCAACCTGGGGTCTTCGCAGCCCATGCTCTCATTGCGGTCGTCCGGTTCGAAGATCGGTTTTTCAAGCCTTTCAGTGAATTTGAAACCGTCCTTGCTAACAGCTAGGCCGAGGCGTGAAATTTCATCTTCTCCGTAAGCCCGATATACCATGAATACCTTGCCGGCGAGAGCAATGGTAGCAGCATTCAGAACAAATTTGGATTCCCATGGATGTTCTTTAATTGGAGTAAGAACTGGATTGCCAGGGAATCGAGTAAGAGTGCCGGATGGGGGGTGTTTTTTTGTTGATGGGATAATCACTGGGAAAGGTATATCCCAGAAGGATTCCGCTCTGTTTGTTTCGTGCTGCGAGGTATAGAAGTCAAACTGATTATTCGCATTAGGGAGCATAGCGGTGTAGTGCTGCAAGGGAGAGGTTTGGTTGAAAAGATTCTTTTTCATTTTCTGGTACCTCCGTTTGACTTCGAAAAGCTATTGACGTGGCCCCTGGATGAAGGGCCAAAAGTACTATTCCCGTATGGTACTATAGTAATATGAGTGGTATAAAATACGCATAAAGGTAATGGGCTAAGTAATCGATAATCAATAAACCCAGATATGCGAAATGAATAAAAATGCTATAAACAAACCTTGACCTAATTTTGCGTGTGCTGATCTCATGCGGGACAATAGGCGCGAAAGACCACACTTGATGGAAATTGGATTTTGGATGCTTTTTAGTTGGAATTCTTGTGATGATATGTTTTTGCAGATGGGTCAAAGAAGCTGCGGGAAGAGTGCTGGATAAGATATATAAAAGGAGCATAAATGGACTATTCTCATATCACGTGTGAGGTATCGGAAAGGGTCATGACCGTAACCTTGAATCGGCCTGAACAATTGAACACTTTTACTCCGGTAATGAGGGCAGAGTTGATAGACGCCTTTGATGTAGCTGATGCGGATGATGATGTTAGGGTCGTAATCGTAACAGGAGCCGGGCGGGCTTTCTGCGCCGGAGCCGATTTTGGGAATGCCGGAGAAACCTTTGATTATAGGAAACGTGACGAAGAAGATACACTGGAGGCACATCGCGATAACGGGGGGCTTGTTGCCTTGCGAATCTATGATATGAAAAAACCGGTAATTGCTGCTATTAACGGTCCGGTAGTGGGAGTGGGGATAACCATGACGTTGCCGATGGACATCCGTTTGGCTTCCGAAAACGCAAAGATCGGATTCGTTTTTACCAGGCGGGGTGTTGTTCCTGAGGCATGCAGTAGTTGGTTTTTGCCTCGTATTGTGGGCATGAGTAAGGCTGCTGAGTGGGTTCTCACCGGACGAGTTTTCAGTGCACGGGAGGCACTTGATGGCGGGCTAGTCAGTGAAGTATTAGCTCCGGATTCTCTGATGCCCCGAGCACGGGAAATTGCAAAGGAGATTGCACAAAATACATCGGCCGTGTCAGTTGCACTGGCTAGACAACTTCTTTGGAAAATGGCCGGGGCAAGTCATCCCATGGAGGCACACAAAATCGATTCCAAATGCATGTACTGGACTGGAAAAAGGGAAGACACGAGTGAGGGTATTGATTCTTTTCTGGAAAAAAGGGCTCCTCAGTTTACTATGAAACCAAGTAAAGATATGCCGGAATTTTATCCATGGTGGGATCATAAGGTGTTAGAGTAGTATGATGATTCGGAAAAGTAAAGACTGAGAGTAGAAGAAGCAGAACCCACAGGTTTTTAAGAGGATAAAGTTGATATATATTTTTCACGGTGCTGATGAGTTTGCCATCAGGGATCTGATAAGGAAGATCAAGGCTGAGTGCAGTGATGGCGAATTAGGCGAAACTGCTACCACGGTGCTTGATGGTGGCAAAGTGACTATCGATGAGCTATTCGCTGCGTGTCATACGGTGTCGTTTTTCTCTCCAAAAAGACTGGTAATTGTAGAGGGATTATTGAGCCGTTTTGAAAAGAAGGAAAAACGTGGAAAGGGCAAAGATAAAACCAACGACTTAAAGGACTGGGACGGTCTTGTAAAACTCGATCTTCCTGATAGTAGCGTACTAGTCTTGGCTGATGGGCTACTCAAGAAGACAAATCCAATGCTGAAGAAACTTGCTCCTCGTGCAGATGTGAAGGAATGCGTGCCCCTTGATGTTAGGGGAGCGGACTTACCAAAATGGATTGCTTCTCGATCGAAGGCGATGGGTTGTGAGATTTCACCAAAAGCGGTACGGTTACTTATTGATTTGATTGGCAATGATTTGTGGATATTATCAAGTGAGATAGATAAGTTAAGTATTCATGCAAGCGAGAGCCGAATTGAAGAGAATGATATCAACTTGCTTGTGAGTTATGCAAGAGAAGCGAATATTTTCCATATGGTGGATGCTGTCATACAAGGGCGAAGAGAAGTTGCTGTGAGGCTCTTACATCAATTATTGAGTGAAGGTGCGGCGCCAGCGTATTTGCTTCATATGATCATAAGTGAGTTTCGTTTACTGGTTCAGGTAAAACAACATAATGGTCGAGGGGTCTCGGCGCGTGTCGTCGGCAATAAAATCGGTGAATCAAAAGATTGGAAAGTGGAGAAGTTGATGCGTAGTGCGGGAAGATATTCATCCCAAAAGCTTGAAGGTATCTATCACAGACTTCTGGAGACGGACATTTCTATCAAAACGGGAAAGTGTGATGGGGAACTGGCCCTAGATCTTCTAATAAATGATTTATGCAAGTGACGTTTTCTTGCATCCGGCAGATACGCACTTGACAATACAGTCTCCTGTAGCTATACTTCTTGCAATCTTTCAGAGGGGGATAACCTATGGCTGCTAAAATTCTAATTCAGCGAAGAATAAAGCCAGATTGTCTGGGAAACCTCCTGGAGCTGTCGTTGAAATTACGATCAGTAGCTGTAAAACAACCAGGCTATATCTCGGGGGAGACCCTTGTTTCCTCCGAACATGATCATACCCATCTGATAATAAGCACGTGGCGGAATTTGAATGACTGGAAAACCTGGGAGAACAATCCGGAACGTAAAGAAATTTCCAGGGAGATTGACGCATTACTGGAAGAACCGTCCACGATAGATGCATTTATTGACCTGTATGGTGCTGGTTCCGGATAAATGCTAATAGAAGGTTGAGATCAGTAAATAGATTACTGCAAAATGCTTGATATTGAGATATAAGGTTGGGTTCCCGATGCCAGCCTTAAAATAATGGGCATTCCTCAGAATTGCTCATCCTGCGTCACAATAAGACACCCCCTCTTGTTCCAACCGTAATATACATCATACTCGCATGTGTATTAATGGCCTTTTTTTGAATGCGATTAAGAAAACGGGTGATGTGGTTTTGTGTAAACGTATGGATATGCTAAGATGATAGTGCTTTTATGATAGGTGGTAGAATATGGGTTTTGATGATGCTTTGAATAATGCTATTGAAGAATTTGGTGGATTGCGGCCCTTCGTAGCAGCATCCAAAAGTGGTACGGATTTCGTTGATGGAAAGTTTAAAATTGGATTTTTCAACAGAACATTTTTGGTAAGTCATCCTGATGGGGAAATTGAAGAAGTCGGTGAGGAAGCCCCATACCCGAAGTGGCTTCGAGTGCTTTTAATGCACTACCTGACGCAAGCAAATGGCACTGCTGTGGCTGATCAGTGGATAGCCTATCGGCAGTTGCCGGGGGCTCACTTCTTCGAACAGAGATTCATGAGTATGGCTATCAATCCCCTCACCAAGGCCTTCGGTGATGACATAGAAGGCTTTAAACGTGGTGGACTGGCATTTGGCGGGGATCCGATAACACGCACTGGCGATGCAGCGTTTCGATTTCATGCATTGCCCAAAATACCGATGGCATGCATTCTTTACCTGGGCGATGAGGAAGTTCAGCCCGCCGTAAACGTCCTTTTCGATGCCGCGGCATTCGCGTACCTGCCGACGGAGGACCTTTCATTACTAGGGGCGTATTTGAATGGTATGCAGAGATATAAAACACAGGAATGATTGGTGATAGGTTGATGGAGATAATGCTATGAAGATACCCAGGTGCAAAGGTGCCAGAGATCATATGCCGGAGGACATGCGGAAATATCGCCGTATCAAACAAGCGTTTCGCTCATCATGTGAATCGTGGGGCTATGATGAAATACGAACACCAACTATGGAATACATGCACCTATTTACGTCGGCAGGCACACTAACACCGGAAATGCTAAGTAGAGTATATTCATTCCTCGATTGGGATGGATGGAGTGGTGAGAGAGTGGTGCTCAGGCCTGACGGAACAATCCCTGTTGCAAGGCTATACGTTGAGAATATGGCCGATAAACCTCTGTCAAGGCTGTATTACATAGAGAACATGTTCTCCTTCGAAGGTACGGGACAGGAGTCAAGGGAAAGATGGCAATGTGGAGTTGAGTTGATCGGAGGAGCGGAGCCACAGGGTGATGCCGAATTGATTGTGTTAGCGATAGAAATTCTAAATAGACTCAATATTACACCAATCAATGTAAAAATATCACATGTTGGGATGTCGAAGGCGCTGCTGGAGAATCTTGGTGTTCGTGATCACGAAAAAGAGGAATTATTACGGCGGATACTTGCCGGTGATACGAGCGTATTCGAACAGATCGAAAAACCATCACCTGACATTGCACGATTTCTGAAGCTACTGCGTAGCTTACAGGGTAAATCACTGGGATCGTTAGCGAATCTGAAGAGTGTTCTACCAAAAGACCTCAACAGTCTAAGTCCGTATATGGATGATCTGGCACAGATTGCAGAACTGATGGATAGCATTGGGCAAGATTATCAGATTGACTTCACGGCTGGAGAAGGATTTGAATACTACACTGGTATGGTATACCAGTTCTATTACAACGATGTGCTTCTTGGGAATGGAGGCCGGTATGATGAACTGATTCCACTTGTTGGGGGCAGTAATGTACCCGCCTCTGGATTTGCAATTGTTGCAGATAGATTATTGCCATTACTTGATGAGGAATCGATACCTGTTGTTGATAGAGTACTGATAACAAGTAAAGCTGGAAACGATGAGGGTATAAACAAGAAATTTGAAGTTGCAGCTCTATTACGAGACAAGGACTTTGCCATAGAAATTGACATGGGTACGAAATGTGCTACTAACTGTCGGTGGATCGTTACACTGGAGGAAAAGGAAGAACTAGCATTAACTTTAACTGATGGAAAAAACGGTAAGAGCGTTAGTGGGCTCTCCATCGATCAGCTATTACTCAAACTTAAGGGTGAAAGTTAATGCTTAAACTGGCTTTGCCCAAAGGATCGCTTCAGGGTAGCACGGCGGAGTTCTTGGAAAAAGCAAAGTTCGGGTTTGCCGAATATAAAGAATCCAGCCGTTCCTATCGTCCTAAATCGAAGAGCTTTCCTGAACTCTTTTCAAAAGTCTTTCATGAAAAGGATATTGCAATTCAGGTCGCGATAGGGAATTATGACCTGGCAATATGCGGTTTGGATTGGATTCAAGAATTACTAGTAAAGTATCACAGTGATGCTATTGTGAAGGTGAGAAATCTCGGTTATGGCAAACGGAATCTTTTCGTTGCTCAAAGCCGATTTTCTGAATTATGCTCGATTGAAGATATTAGAAAAAAAACAGGCGTTGTCCGCATCGTGAGTGAATATCCGAACCTGGCTGAAGCGTTTGCATTAAAAGCCAGATTGCGGAGGTTCAGAGTAATTCCAGTTTGGGGAGCCACAGATGCGTACCCTCCAGAACACGCCGAACTTGCTATTATCTCCGCAATTTCATCGGATGAATTAATGGGGAAAGACCTCATTCCCATAGCTAAGATCCTGACTGGTAATGCGTGGCTTATTGCTAACCGGGATAGTATGGAGAGGAAGGATTTAAGTTCACTTCTGGAGCTGTTCTATCTCACTGAACTAGGTAAGGATACAGAGGGAGAATTGTCAATATCGGAGATAGATTCCGAGGATGCGTTCGAGAAAAAAGTATTCTCTGATGATGCGGTATCATTGGCAATAGCCGATGGGCATCAGCAAAGTCATACCAGCAGGTTTATGAAAGAAGCGGGAATTAAAATCAAAGGCTATCGGCAACCACCTCGTACTAGGAGACCCGTCATTAACCTTGATGATATGAATGTAAAAATCATCAGGCCGCAAGACATGCCTTTGCAGGTGGCCAATGGAAACTTTGATCTGGCAATTACCGGAACGGACTGGTTGAGTGATCAGCTATATCAGTTTCCATCAAGTCCGGTTGAGGAACTGGTTAACCTGGGATTTGGTAAAGTTCGTATTGTAGTGGTGGTGCACAAAGATCTGCCAGTGGAAACTACAAACGATCTGAAGGATCTTGTAAAATCGGGGCGAATACCGGTCTTGCGTATTGCTACGGAGTACACTAATATTGCTGATAAATATGCGTGCGATAATCACCTTTCTCCATACAGAGTAATACCATCGTGGGGTGCAACAGAAGCATTCCTACCGGAAGATGCTGATGTTTTAATTGAGAACACGGAGACTGGAAAAACTCTAGAAAAGAACAATCTAAAAATTATTGAGACGCTTTTTGAATCGACAGGTTGCCTGATAGGAAATTCGAATAGTATGAATGATCCGGGTAAAAAAGAGAGAATGGTCAGTATTGTCGAAATATGCAAAGCAGGTATGTCGGAAAGCTAAGGAGATCTTGGATTGAAGATAATTCGAGACATAAATGCTGCCAGAAACACCGTACTCAAACGCCTTCCCGGTGAGTCTGTTGATCTACCGTCACATGTGAAGAGTCGAATTATCGAGACATTCGGTGAGCAACTCACGGCTGATGATGTGGTACACAAAATAATAGGGAAAGTTCGTGATAGAGGCGATGCTGCTCTGCTTGAGTACACTGAAGTATTTGATGGAGCGGATCTGGATCGGTTGGAAGTTCCCAAATCTGAAATAGTAGCAGCTAAAGAAAACGTTGATGCGAAACTTCTTGCCTCACTTCAAGTTGCAGCTGGCAAGATAGAGGAGTTTCACCGAAACCAAAGAGAGAAACTGCCAATAGGAAAAACAGAATTAGGCGATGGAGTTGGGCAGATACTAGCCCCGTTGGAGCGCGTGGGAGTTTATGCTCCAGGGGGAACGGCTTCATATCCATCGACGGTTCTTATGACTGTGATTCCTGCAAAAATGGCGGGGGTGGATGAGGTTGTTCTGGCTACCCCGCCAAGACAGGATGGCCATATACCTCCGCTAACACTCGCGGCAGCAGAATTATCTGGGGCAGATCGAGTCTTTTGTATGGGCGGAGCGCCAGCGATAGCAGCGCTTGCTTATGGGACAGAATCGGTTCCAAAGGTGGATAAGATTTGTGGGCCGGGTAACATCTTCGTGATGTTAGCTAAGA
>CAZWIP010000131.1:0-8920 GCA_964634125.1 uncultured Dehalococcoidia bacterium | reverse complement strand
AAAACCCCAAACACAACATGTAGTAGGTAGTCCAACGAAAGGGATAGCCCTAATACCTGATTACTAGCTCATTTCCAATTGTAAACCAGGCCCAATTTCCGATCGCTCCTGACTGCCCGCCGCATTGCAACACGATACCATAGACTGCCCGATCAATAAAATGAGTTTGGCTTTTTATAACAGATTGTCAAAAAAAGGCCCCGAAACCTTTCTGGATTTGGGGCCTTTTTCGTGTTGTATGGTCAATTACCATTTCCATATTTAACCCTGAATTGCCAATGGGTAGTTACCTTTTGGTTGTTGTAGTTGATGGTGTGAATGTTGATGTGCTTTTCGTTGTGACTGCTAGTACGGCGATTGATCCAGCAGAGCTTGGTCTGTCCCCCCCGAAAACTGTTCCAGGTTAAATGTTCGACATGGACCAGTGTAAAATGACCATCCTTAAGTGCGGAGAGGCGCTCCAATAGCAAGTCCTTTTGGAGCGGTTATTGAACGTAGCAAGTGCTCCGAAAACACTTGATTCTAATTTTTTAGAGTTTCCCAAATCTTGCCATATTTGACATTCGTATACCGGATGAATAGACTGTTAACTACGTTACTTTAGCTGTTACACAGATTGTATATGACCGTTAGCTAATCTAACGGAGGTGTATCATGGGTATCCCGAGTAGATCTCAAATCTCACTTGTGACATCAATAATCGTTTTGTCTTTCTGTATCGGCGCTTGTGATGATGAGGCGACAAAAGGTCCACCGGTGATTCCCGCAACTCAAAAGGAAATCCCACCTTCAGATATCAAGACAGAAATCGATATTCATTGCTCGAGTTATAATCCTTTCAAAAACGTGTACTTTGGGGATCTTCATGCCCACACCGCCATTTCCTATGATGCCAGGATTATGGGTACCACTGCAGGTCTGGAAGATGCTTATTCGTTTGCGAAAGGGAATGAGCTTCTATTACCCCCATATAACGCAGATGGGAGTGGAGGTCGACCTGCAAAACTCTCGCGCCCACTTGATTTTGTTGCTTTGACGGATCACTCGGAATATCTGGCAGAAACGGAGCTTTGCATCACCCCCGGAAACTCGGCTTACGATTCATCGCTATGCCAGAGGTTTCGTGAGGATTTCCCAGCTTCCGTAATATGGGAATGGGCAGATCATCAGGATAATGTGAGATTTGGAGAATTGCCGCTACGATGGGAAGAGATATGTGGACAACCAGATATAGATTGCCGGCAGACGGCCATCGAAATTTGGCAGAATTATGTTCAGGCAGCCGAAGATGCCTGTGAAGAGTGTTCATTCACTACTTTCCCTGCCTACGAATACACACGTGCGCCAAGTTCTACCAACCTCCATCGTAACATTATATTCCGTAACTCGGATGTTATTGAAATACCTCTCTCCGGCTATGAGTATACAAATCCAGAGGATCTTTTAATGGATTTAAAAGAGCAGTGTCTGGATGCCAATAATGACTGCGATTGCATTTCGATTCCACATAACTCCAATTGGAGTAATGGACGGATGTTCACTCCGGATTATTTAAAAGGACTAAGTATTGAAGAGCAACAGGAAATAGCAACTCTGAGAGCTACATTGGAGCCGTTAGTTGAGGTATATCAGGTAAAGGGATGGATGGAATGCCGAAACGGCTTTTCTGGCAATGCCTATGATCCATTATGTGACTGCGAAAAAACTCGATCTGAAGACGCTCTATCATGCGACGGTGTACCAGGCGCCGGAGGATTAAAAGATGAGGGCTGTGTCTCAAGGTATGATTACATCCGGAATGTATTGAAGCTGGGACTCTCAGAGGAAATCAGATTGGGTATGAATCCTTTTAAATTCGGTATAATTGGCAGCACCGATACCCACAGCGCTAATCCGGGACAAGTAGCTGAATACAATTATGAAGGTAACTCAGGATTTCTCGACAGTAATCCGAGCATACGACTCTCCAGCGTCGTTCAAGATATCCCTGTGAAGTTCAATCCTGGCGGTTTGACCGCTGTATGGGCAACCGAGAACACACGTGATGCAATTTTTAATGCCTTCGAGCAGCGTGAAGTCTATGCAACAACTGGTACTCGCCTTTCTGTCCGTTTCTTCGGTGGTTGGGAGTATCCATCCGATCTTTGTTTCAGCTCGGATTTTACCTCGATTGGATATGAAAAGGGTGTTGCCATGGGTGCTGACCTTCCCAAGATTCCAAATGAAGGACTGGCACCAACATTTGCCGTTAAAGCAGTAAAGGAGGAAGATATCGAGGGTCATCCCGGACCGCTTTTACAGCGAATCCAGATTATAAAAGGGTGGGTTGATACTGATGGGATAGAGCACGAGAAGATATTCGAAGTTGCTGGTGATCCCAACAATGGGGCATCAGTTGACCTTGATACCTGTAAAACCACCGGAGATGGCTGGGAAGAACTATGCACAGTATGGGCTGATCCCGAATTCGACCCAACGCAACCTGCGTTTTATTATGCGAGAGTTTTAGAGAATCCGACGTGTAGCTGGAGGCAATATGATTGCAATAAAGTTGCTGCTTCAGGAAAGAAACTACCAGCCAATTGCTCAAATGATAAGTGGGCTAAAACTGTACAGGAAAGAGCTGTGACCTCTCCAATTTGGTATTCACCGAGAAACTGATCGGTATTTCGGAAAGATTTTTACAGTTTCTAATCAAATCATTGAGTATTAAAGAAGTCATTCATATAAGCAAACCAGATTTTGGGTATAGAATACCTGCCATTAATCGTCTCTTTCCCTTGACGGTTTAATATAGCTTATGTAATATGAATGCAAGTTATTAGGTCCATCTCATTCAGACAAAATGGTCCGTGCGGTTGATCTAATAAATGAGTCTGGATAGACCACAAGTCCAGATATAAAGACACATGCAAAGGTCATTCGCTGACCGTCGAAGAAGCAGCTATCAGGCAAACGCTGGATATTTCCCGTAAATACTGTTTTTATTAAACTCAGGAGGGAACAAATGACAACAGGTGAACCGCTGGTTAAAGTGGGACCAATTTCGCATGTTGGTGTCGTCGTCGAAGACGTCAAAAAGACTGCGGAGTTTTACGCCGATACTTTCGGGGTTGGCCCATGGGATTTCGTTGAGTTTGATATGGCCAAAGATGCTGAATATTTCCATTCGTATGGCAAGCCAGCAACCCCCCATTTCAAAGCAGCAATCTATTTTTCCGGTAACGTGTTCCTGGAGCTGGTTGAAGTGGTCAAGGGTGAGACTGTTCACACGAAGTATTTTGCTGATCACGGGGAAGGTTTTCAGCATTTGTGCTTCATGATTGAGAACACCAAAGAGGTGCTGGAGAAGTTGAAAACCCGGGGAATTGAGCCTGTTCTGGACTATCAGTTTGTCACTGGCGAAGCCCCGAACAAGGTGCGAATTCATGAGACGTACCTGAATACAGCAGAATTTACAGGTGGAGCAACTATTCAATTACTGGAAATTATCCCCGTATCTGAAGATTAACGAGGTGTTTTATATGAATCACCTGGAAGAAATCGAAACCATTAAGAAGTTGAAGCACAAATATCTTCGTTGTATTGATACGAAGTCGTGGGACGAACTGACCCAGTGTTTTGTTGAAGATGCTACGACCAGCTTTGACAGTGGTATCTACAGCTATCGGGGCATAGATGCAATCGTTAAATTCCTTTCAGAAACCTTGGTGCCTACTATGATAACCATGCATCACGGCCATTGTCCCGAG
The DNA here is from genome assembly GCA_964634125.1 of uncultured Dehalococcoidia bacterium. Lineage (GTDB taxonomy): Bacteria > Chloroflexota > Dehalococcoidia > SZUA-161 > SpSt-899 > JABMQN01. Next base: position 5,168 of record CAZWIP010000131.1, on the reverse strand, counting down.
ATCGATATAACCGGTAAAAATACAGCTATAGGTGTATGGCGACTAGAAGACTATAACATAGTTACGGAAATGAACCTGGCCATGCGTGGAGCTGTGATCTATCACGATGAGTATGTCAAAGTAGAAGGAACATGGAAGATCAAACATACTGGTTATAAACGAATTTTCATGGAGATGTGGGACCGGGGAGATACTCCCAGCTTGAAACTTACTCACAATATGTGGGGACCGACAACAGAGACCCCGTAACGATTGACACGGGTTTTCTCAATGGGAAACCAGGTATTGAGTTGAGTGCTCTGACAGGAGGTATTCGCAATGGGTAACCTGGAAGAAATCGAAGCGATTAAAAGGCTAAAGTCAAAATATTTTCGTAATCTCGACACGAAGTCGTGGGACGAATTGGCACAGTGTTTTACTCAAGATGCTACTACCAGCTACTATAGTGGGATGTTCAGCCACCAGGGAGTTGATAACATTATGAAGTTCCTTTCGGAAGTTGTCGGGCCTCCAACCACCATGCATCATGGTCATAGTCCTGAGATCGATATAGTCAGCGAAAGCGAGGCCACCGGCATATGGCGGTTGGAAGACTATGTGATCGTTCACGATTTCAATATGTCCATGCATGGAAGTGCGATCTACCACGATGAGTATATTAAAGTGAACGCAGAGTGGAAGATCAAGCATACCGGGTTTGATCGGATCTTTGAGGAGACGTGGGACCGGGGAGATACTCCGAGTTTGAAACTCACTCACGATTTGTGGGGACATCTAAACGGGCCCACCTGATAACCGTTATTCTATTTGAAAATGGGGATCGCTTGGCTTTGGAATGGATTTATTAAATGCAACTGGCATTGCCCGATTCATGAGAAGGCCACAGGCGAGTTCTCGCTTTTTGTCCGGACACTCTTAGTGCTGCAGGTAGTAAAAGGAGGGCAAATGAACGAAAAACGGATTCAACTGGGATTCATCGCAATGACGGTTCTCTCGTTGGCATTATCACTAATAGTTGCCTGTGGTGGTGACAGCGACAGCGTTACCTCGAAGCCAACCGGCATTTCGACACCACCCGCTTCATCGACATCACCTGACACACAGATACCACCTGCAGAAGATGTAACCATTACTATTGGTTACATCACAGACTTCACCGGCCCGGCATCGACAGCACTGGCTACATTGAATATGCTAACTGAGGACGTAATTGACTACTACAATCAGACGGATTTGATTCCAAGAGTGACAATAAATTTGGTAGCTTACGATGGGCAATATGATCCGTCCAAAGATATACCCGGATATGAACATCTCAAAGAGCAAGGTGCGGATGTAATCCTCACTCAGGTACCTCACACTGTGACTACACTGAAGTCCCGAGTCGAAGAGGATCAGATGATGCTTTTTTCGGGCAGTGCTTCGCTTGATGACCTCCAGCCGCCCGGTTACGTATTCAGTATGGGTACCATTCCTCGTCATGAATCATTCACCCTGCTCCAGTGGATTGCAGAAAACGATTGGGATTATGCAACCAAAGGGCCAGCAAGGATTGGGTTGGCAGGCGTTAGCGACATTTATACGAATTCAATCCTGGATGCCATGAAGAAATATGTGGAAATCCATCCGGACCAGTTCGAGTGGGTAGGAGGTCATTTGACCGGTTTCACTTTTACCTGGGGCCCTGAAGTTGAAGCACTGAAAGATTGTGACTATTTATTCCCACCCGGATTAATGACAACATTCGTTAAGGAGCTGCGAGAAGTCGGGTCCTCGGCAAAGCTCATAGGTACAGATATACATCTGGCTTTCCTGAAGCAGGTATATGATGCCAGCCTTTGGGATGAAATCAACGAAATGTTGTTCATCAGGGGGCTCAGGTGGTGGAATGAGGAAGGAACATTTATCGACTTCACAAAAGAACTCTTGGGCAAGAACCATCCGGATAAGGTCCAGGAGATTATGCGCGAAGGCAGCGGAGGCTTGTCAGCGCAAATGCCATATGTACCGGTAAACATCATTGCCCAGGCGGCTGCTGAAGTTGGTCCGCAACACATCAATTCCGCGGCTCTCTATGATGCTGCCCAGTCATTCTCACTGGTAGTAGATGGCGTTGAAAGGTTTAGCTTTGACGAGACCAAACGTTATCTCGAGAACTACTTGGCAGTGTATGAAGCGAGAGGATCTGAGGAAGATCTGTTCCGGATGTCGGACTGGATTCCCGTGGCCCATGATCCATAGAGAACATTGCTTTGCAATAGGTGGCACGGTTATACTTGATGGTCGACCAACTTGCTAACTGATCTGATTCGGCCAATCCAGAATACTGCAAAACCGGTATGCGTAATAGCAAGACGAAGTATGGATGTGCTGTAACCTTCGGCGCCACATTTGTTGATGTCGCTTTTCAATTGAGGGGGATGGATGAAAAGATTCCATGATAAAGCGGTACTGGTTACAGGAGCGGCCAGTGGTATCGGACGAGCAACAGCTCAGCGACTGGCTTCAGAGGGTGCTATGGTGGTCTGTACTGATGTTCAACGCGAGGCACTGGAAAATACGGTTGGTGACATTGCATCGCAGAGCGGGATTGCGATCGCTCAAGTATGCGACGTGAGTGACGCGAAAGCGGTCCATGAAGCGGTTGACACCGTGATCCGTCAATATGGAAAACTCGACGTGGTATGTAACGTTGCCGGAATTCTGGAATTCGGACATACACACGATTTCTCGATAGATCGATGGGAGCGGCTTATTTCAGTAAACTTGACCGGAACGTTCCGCGTATGTCAGGAAGCTATTCCTCACCTGATTGAGACCAGAGGAAACATAGTCAATGTTGCCTCACTCGCCGCCCTGTATGGAACTCCGTATGCGGCGGCATATTCATCTTCAAAGGGAGGTGTTGTCGGTCTGACACTGGCACTGGCAATCGAGTACAGCCTGGCCGGATTGAGGGTCAATGCGGTATGTCCTGCCGCTATCGAAACACCGATGACATCCAACATGGAAGTGCCGGAAGGAGCACACCTTGAATTAATGATGAGGAACATGCCCCCCGATGGAGCCCTTCAGGGACCCGAGACGGTAGCTGGCGCGATCGCATTTCTGGGTTCGGCGGATGCTGTTCATATCAATGGAGTGGCGCTTCGAGTTGATGGAGGAATCATGTCATGATTCCTCATCAAAACACATGTGCCATTGGTCTCATGGTAGATAAAAGGAGTTGCAGATGATTGATGACAAGGATATTCAGGCAATTAAGAATTTAATTTATACTTACGCTTCTTATGTCGATCGAGCTGAGTATGAGGCATTGGGCAAGATGTTTGAAAAAGGTATAATCAGGGCAAATCGTGGAGAAGAAGGCGAATCTCTTGTAGGAAGTGATCAGGTTTACGCCCACTACTCAGGTACCAATAAAATTCATGAGAGTGGATCGCCCCAGACTCATCATATTGTTACCAATGTAAATATTGACCCCACTCAGTCAAAATCATCGGAAGTAAAAGCAGAAAGTTGCTATCTTGTTTTACAGGCTACCGCTAACTTGCCTCTTCAGCCCATCGTTGCCGGCCGTTACGTCGATTTGTTTGTTTACGAGCAAGGCATATGGCGTTATGCTGAAAAATTCATTTACGTTGATCTCGTTGGTAATATATTTGAGCATTTGAATATGGAGATTTAATGGCGTATTGCGATCTTAATGCCGATGTTCTCCTGGTTGCTTTCCGGACACTACTTGTATTCTTTATTATAGATGAGTAGTGTACGGGCTAAAAGTGGGCAATACCTCAAATCTGAGAGTGTCAGCCCTAATTATATTTTGGGGCAAACACTAGACATCAGTATGACTAACGTACACCTGAGCAGAATTCTTCTTTAAAGACGTCTTCTCAATGATGGGAAAGGCTTTACCACAAAACTTCCCTTCACCACTAATCAAAGGAGTGTAACTGTGAAAAGATGGAGAGTGCTAACGAGGGTTCTCGTTTTGCCACTGCTGGTAATAATGCTCATATTGACCTTCGTCGGCTGTAGCAAATCCACAGCACCCGGGGCTGATATAGCTGGTGGTGTGTTTGAGGAATCGAGCTTCACCTTCATGAAGTGGGAAGAAGGTCTTACCCTGATGATCTGGTATGAAGCTCTAGCTTCCTCCAATAATCACGGTTCCTCCAGTACTGAAAGCTCGGTTTATACGCTTGATGGATATACTGAGTCAGAAGATGGTATTCGTGTCGAGTGGAACTTGGAGACTTCCGATGGAAAAACCGCAGAGTTTGCAATCGATAATACAAACTATGATCTTTCTGAGGGTTCACTGTTTATCATCAGTGGGACAATAGACGCACCTACTGTGATGCAATTGAATCATGATTTATCTGGTGTCAGACCCAACCATGACAGTTGTGTAGCTTTTGGCAAGAGAGATCCTGATGTAGCGAGTTTCATTGAAAGTGTTTCCAGTGAGCAATAACCGCTGACTAGCCAACCGTGTACGTTCCCGTACCCACCGCAATCAATGTATTCTCTTCATTCCGTAATTCCATCCGGGTGACGGCTACCTTGCCACCAGACCGTAGTATCCAGCCAGTTGCCGTAAACTGATTACCGGAACCCGGGCGCAGATAATCAATTCGCATATCAATAGTCCCTACCTTGCTTAATTTCTCCATCTGTTTATCAAACGGCTTTCCCTTGACTCGCTTGAACACGCTAAGAAACACCACATGCCCCCCTACGATATCCAGCACAGTGGAGATGATTCCACCCTGTAGTGTTCGATAGGTGGGATTCCCGATCAAGGCCTCTCGCATTTCAAATCTCACATACCCGGTGTCCAAATCTGGTGATTCGATCGTAAGCCCCAGAAAACCCTCAAATGAATCTTCAGGCCGTTGTGCCAGCATACCATCGAATATCTGCTGCAGTTCATTATCGCCAACCTTTATGGTAATAGGCATGGTATTTCTCCTTCTATTAACCCAATAATATATTCTCCAGTCATTGATATTCTGCCGAGGGGGATTCTTCTTGTCAATTGGCTTACACAGCATTATCACTACACTATGTAGCCAAATCCGTGTCCCATTTTTGCTGAAGGTGGACAGCCACCGACGCTTCCTACTTCCGGGTGGTTGGTTGGGGATACTATTACCTGGTCA
>CAZWIP010000130.1:0-9000 GCA_964634125.1 uncultured Dehalococcoidia bacterium | reverse complement strand
GATGCCAAAGTGTTCGGTTCAAAAAGTGTCCCATTATCGCTGGTTGCCAACACCTTCACGGCTGCACAACTCCCTCACCGTAACCTCACGCCGAAACCCCTCCAACACGATGCGTACCTTTTCCTCTGGATTAAATTTGCGGCGAGTCGATCGCTTTACTTCCCGGATGAAGGCTGTGGTTTCTTCTGTTCTTTCTTCAGCTTGTGATTCCTTGTCGGACCTTTTCTTTTTCATCCTTTCTCCCTTCTCCTTTGGATAATTTACTGTTTCCCAAAGGCAAGGGCAAGTCTGTAAAAGTGTCCTTTAACTTATGCCTTTAAAGTGTCCCATTTTCGCTGAAGGTGGACATTAGTAATCTAAATAACTCTTCCTTACTTTCTGGCTTTGTTTGTAACTAAACAAGCATTGAATCTACTGCTACTTTCCCCGCAGCTCATCTCGTGTCACAGCCAGTAGTCAAAAAGCCTCTCTTTTCCAAGTCTTCGGCAACCTCTCTCAAATCCAGTTCCTCGAGTGTTTGCCTGGTCTGCAATCCCGTCGTCGGATCCCATTTCCGCAATTGATAGTACTCGGTCTTCAGTTCCTCCCATTTTTCACGGTCCACAATCTCTCCCTTTCGAGAGATGATGTTGCCATCCTTATCAGGAACGATACAGTCCGGATTGGACATGTCATATTCCAGTGGTTCAGTGAAACAGCGTTCATCCAGCATGTCGAATTCTCTTCCAGCGTGTCCTTCTCTCACCATTATTGCCCGCTGCAGGTTAAATACCCGCTCGCCTACCCGGTACAGACCTTCCATATCAATATCCTTCCCGGTGACCGTCGAAAGGAACTGGCTCTCCAGTGTCGGATCACCCACATGATCATCGGTGAATTCAAGTTGTGTTACGGGCCAGAGCCAGTCGCACATGATGAGACACTCATTAGCGTATTCCCGATCCTGGATCATCCTGCAGGCAAGCGCCATACCATCAAAAGTGGTGAAATCGGCAGCGGCTTCACCGCCCCAGAACTGGCGGGCTATCTCGCGCACGGTATCGGTTGACATATGGGAAAGCCCGAACGTCCAGGCTCTCCACTGACTCAGGATCACGCCTACTTCAATAAGCTGCCCAACGGCGAAGGTCGGCTCCATGGCATAGATCATTCCGTTCATGATGAGGTATCTGGGCCCATATGGATCGAAATAGGCAGGATTATCAAGAAGCCCTGCCTTTTGACTCTCCCGGACACCATTCGGTAACAATTCCGGCGCCCGTTCAAGTCCCTGAGCCAGAACGTCCCCGATGCCTTCACGGAAGGATATCTTGTGGAGTAACGTCTTGATATACTCCTGACTCCCGAATTTCGAAAGTGGAATTCCGGTATTCTCATCGGTCAGGTATCCTGCCCGGTAATGGATATCAAGCCAGTTCATGATCTTGTCGATAGTCATGGTATTCAGGCCATAACTGTCACAGAGACGGGTGGCATGGAATGGAATTTCATTCCATGCCCCGTAGTACTTCTCGGCTGCCGGCTGATAGAAAAAAGCAGAATGACAGGTGAACTTGCCTTTAGAGCCATCGGTGGCCTGATAGCTGTTTCTGGCACATTGACCGAGGCAGCCATAGCAGGGTTCCTTCTTTAGCTCTTCCGGCGGGATCATCCTTAGATCCTGTATCATGTCCGGTGACCAGCGGCTGATCTGCTGCCAATCGTAACTCGGGTACGCTACCTTAAGCTCTCGATAATGCTCGGTAAGCTGGCGGAACTCGTCTTCTTTTGCGATCTCCACCTTTTTTCCGGCCCCCTTGACCACTATCGACTTAAAATTTTTAGCGCCCATCGAGGCGGCAAGCTGGCCCGAGCCGCTGGCATCATTATCGGCTAAAAAAGTGGCCATGATTACCATGTTCTCCCCGGCCGGACCAATAGCCACAACCCGTGCCGACTCCCCGTGTTCGGCCTTCAAAGTATCGCGGGCTTCAACAGTTCCTTTCCCCCAGATACCGGATGCGTCTTTCAGTTCTGCTCTTTCACCATCGATCAGCAGGTAAACAGGCTTTTTGGATTTGCCATAAGTAACCACAGCATCGAAACCGGCGAACTTGAGTTCGGCTCCCCATCTTCCTCCCATATTGCAATAGGAGAAGGTTTGAGTTGCCGCAGACTTTCCGCAGACAGTCCACCGTGAACCACCAACAATAGGAATCCCGCCAAGCGGACCTGTGGTGAAGATGAGCCGGTTCCCCGGCTCCAGAGCGCCAACCTCCGGCGGAACCTCATCCCAGTAAATCTTGGCGGCAAGACCTCTGCCACCCAGGAACCTATCGGCATAGTTCGAGGTGGAAACCTCAGTTATGCTTCCTAAAGACAAATCCACTCTCAGGATTTTTCCAGCGTATCCAAAAGTTGTCATTTTTCACCCTTTTCTCATCATTTTATTCATTTGCATCATCACTGGCAATAGTTCCCCCTACATGACGTCTGTAACTCTCCTACGTGAGGAAGTTATCGCAGATCGAAACCTTTGTTTAGACTTTGAAGAGAATGCAAGAGGGAAACCGAGCTATGCATTCAAAGCAGGTACCAAGGCATGGTTGACACCTTTATGGAATACCGAATACCATCGAGTATCAATGATTTGCGTATCTCTCACCTCATGAGGAACCTAAAAGACCTCTCTTCTCCAGGTCATCGGCAACTTCCTTCAGGTCAAGCTCTTCAAGATTTGCCCTGGTTTGAAGGCCGGTGGTCACATCCCATTGCCTGAGCTGGTAGTATTCGTCTTTCATTTTTTCGAATTTGTCCCTCTCAAGCACCTCTCCCTTTCGGCATAATACCTCCCCATCTTTCCCTGGCACCACACCATCAGGGTTCGGGAACTCGTATTCGAAGGGTATGGTATGCAGGTAATCGGGAAGGACATCGGAATTTCTCCCTTGGTGACCCTCTCTGACAAGCATAGCCCTGCACAGATTAAAGATCCTCTCACCTATCCTGTAAAGCCCCTCTTCATCCACTTCCTGCCCGGTCACGGCAGAGAGTATCTTACTTTCCAGGGTTGGGTCTCCAACATGATCCTCATAAGTATCAAGACCTGAAAGAGGCCACAGAAAGTCACACAGGATAAGGGACTCCTTGGGGTACTCTCGATCCTGGATCTTTTTCACTGCTAAGGCTTTTCCCTCATAGGTGGAGAAGTCGGCTGCAATCTCACTTCCCCAGAATTTCTTACCTATGGCGCGAACAACTTCACCGGTAAACGGAGTAAGCCCTTTGGTCCCAGCCCAGAATTTGGATAGAATATAACCCACTTCATGCAGTTGGTGCTCGACCAGTCTCGGCTCCATAGCATGCACGAGTCCGGTGATAATATAAAGCCTTGGGTCATAAACATGTTGATATCTGGTTTCGCCAAGAATACCGGTCATCTCAACCAGCTCAACAGCACCCAGCCCTACCGATTCGGCAGCTTTCTCTATTCCCTGAGCTAGGAGGTCTCCGAAACCTTCACGGAAGGAAACCTTTTTCATTAGAGTCTCCATGAACTCGGGGCTTCCTATTTTCGATATTGGAATGCCGGTATTCTCGTCGGTCAGGACGCCGGCTTCATGGCACCGGTAAAGCCAGCCGATCATCATATCAATATGTACTGCATCGAGCCCGTAGTTATCGCAAAGCTTGGTGGCATGGAAGGGGACATCATTCCATTCCCCATAGTATCTCTCTGCCCATTGTTGATAGAAATAGGCTGAACCGCATATAAATTTCCCCTTCTTTCCATCCGCTGCCTCGTAGTCTCTTCTGGCGCATTTGCCGGTGCAGCCATAGCAAACGTTTTTCTTCATTTCAGGACCTGGTATTGTTCTGAAATCTTCTATCAGGTCTTTTGACCACCGGCTGATATTATCCAGTGGGAAAGCTCTATCCAGTTGATGGTAATAGGCGACAAGCTCTTTGAATCTCTCCGGCTGGGCGATCTTCACCTTCTTTCCGGCGCCACTAACCGCAATAGCCTTGAGCCTTTTAGACCCCATAACAGCTCCCAAACCTCCGGAGCCACTGGCATCGTTATCGGCCATGAGATTAGCCAGGATCGCCATATTCTCACCGGCAGGCCCAACGGCTACCACTCTGACCGAGTTTCCCAGTTCGCTTTTGAGGATTTCCCTGGTATCGAGGGAGCCCTTGCCCCAGAGGTCAGAGGCGTCCTTTAGTTCAGCGGTCTCATCGTGAAGGAAGAGATAGACTGGCTTTTCCGATTTGCCCTGGACCACGATGGCATCATAGCCGGCAAATTTCAACTCAGCGCCCCATCTACCCCCCAGATTACCATGATTGAAGTGTTCTGGAGTGGAGAACGCGGATTTTCCGCAGACTGTCCATCTCGAACCGCCTATCGTAGGCACTCCGCACAGGGGACCAGTGGCAAACACAATCCTGTTCTCCGCATCGAAGGCCTTGACCTCCGGCGGAACCTCGTCCCAGCAGATCTTGGCAGCAATACCTCTTCCTCCAAGGAACCTGTCAGCATAGTCCATGGTAGGAATTTCAGTTATACTTCCTGAAGATAAGTCCACTCTCAGGATTTTTCCAGTGTATCCAAAAGTTTCCATTTTTCACCTCACTCAGCAATAAAGAGCAGTTTCAATTTATATCAACAGACCCATGTCAGCTTGTGCGTGTACATTGAGCTTGCTGTACGACCCTATCATCCCTGCGCCTGGTTCGGCGGAGGCAAATTCAACAGGCCGGCCAGCCTTTGGGTACAAGGATTATTCAGATCGAAGTCCTCGGGTAACAAGGCGATGCCGGCTTGCTTCAGGTTATTGTATAATCTAAGCATGCTCATGCCCAGTCTAAAGGGAGCCATCACTTCGTTATAAAAGAGGTTATTCACCTTCCAACCGGTCAATTCCTGGTACCGTTGCACGATCTCTTCGCGTCCCGGAGTACCTTCCAGTGGGGTGATATCACTGCCATAACTATTGGACCATTCAAGAAAGATAGCCCAGCCTAAATCAGACTCGGGATCTCCCAGATAAGCCATCTCCCAATCCAGCACCGCCGCCACCTCGAAATCTGAGGTATAAATCAGGTTGGACAGCCGGGAATCACCCCAGCATAGGGTTACATGTTCGGGGGCATAGCGGTTCCTTTTAAGCCAGTCCAGGGCCGCCTCCAAGATCGGCAAAGGTTTCTTATCGGTATTGACCCAGTTGAGGTAGCTTTCGTTGTAATCCAGAAGCCAGTCAACCGGACCAGTGCCACCTTTGGGAACGTCGAGGGAGGATAGCCCCAGGCCTTTCCAGTCGAGTAGATGGACCTTGGCTAGAATATCCATAAATGCCCACCATATCTGTGTACGCTGCGCGGGGCTGGCTTCAAGGTATATCCCGTAGGTGTGGTACAGGGGGAAACTTGACGGGATCACTCCCTCTATCCTGTTCATGATAAAGAAAGGGGTGCCGAGTATGCTTTCATCCCTCTCCATCCAGTAGACTCTGGGCACAGGAATGTTGGTTCCTTGCAGGCATTGCATAATTTCAACCTGCAATCCCAGATCGTAGTCAGGCCAGATGGATAGCTCGGGTGGGCGGCGGATAACCATTCCCTCCGATTTCTGTTGTCCGGCCTCCTCCCAGTTCACTTCAAACAGAAAAGTATCGGTGGAGAACCCGGCCTCCGGTACTTTCATCTCTGAAATAGACAAGTTGCGTGCCTGAGGCATTTTGTTTTGCAGCCAGGGCACGAGCTTTGATTGTACTTCCAGCAGTTCTTCCGGCTGTGTAAACAAAAATCACACCTCCTTCTTCCGGGACCATTCCAAGTTATATAGCATAACTCAATGAATATTTTTAAGCCTTGCTTGCTTTTTCTCTAATAGCTGTGATAACCATACCGGGGATACTTCCCTAGGAAAAACATCTCGAAATTTCCATGGCCAACCTCGTCACCACAACGCACTTCGCACCAGGTCTCGGTGAGCCAGGCAACCTTTTTTAAAACATCCGGGTCGGCGATATCCACTTTGAAGCCGTCGATATATTGAGGTCCCTTCCACATACCGGACATGTAATCATTGTATAAATCGTAGCCGGCGGGACCGGGGTAATAGGTAAGAATGGGACGTATCGATAGCTCCATTTTGGAACCATCGATGGCGTTAAGAATCGCGCGTCCGGACTTTATCACCCGGATATCGGAGCGGAACTGCAAATCGTGTTCCACGCTGAGTAACTGGAGTTCCTGCCCCTCTCCCTCGCTTCCGTTGAGGTTGAATCTCCAGCCTTCGAAATGCAGAACCCTGCCCTCAAAGTCCTCTCTTACCGCGAAGTGAACTGCCCACTTTTCGAAGTCAAAGATGCCCATGCAGTAGAAAATACCCTCAGGGACGTCCGGTGGCTGTAAAAAAGACCCCTCCGGTAGGGTGCCACCACCGGCGCCCATCCTGGTACCCCAGGAGTGATCACGCGTTATCCGCCATGTTTCCTTATTGACCTCATAAGTCTTCCCATCAGCTTTAATCCAGCCGCTGGGCCTGCCCAACTGATAATACCGCCTCGCATCCTCTCTCACCCTGCCCCGAGATCGAGAGAACATGGGTATCTGTTCGTAGGGAAGAGAGGTAGCGTCAAATTCAACATCGAAGCTGAGGCCATACTCATTCTCACCAAGCATGGTCCGTACCCTCTTAAGCGGCTCAACAATCTCGTATGACAGGGGGCCAACCCTGAGATCGGAAGGTTCGGGACGAAGCTCACGAGAAACCCTGACCACGTGTGCCGTTTTGTCCTCAATGGTTACCATTCCATAGCCATCCATTAGATTCCGGTTAGCATAGCGGGCAAGACCGGTTAAAAAGCTTATGTTCTTCGAAAGGTCTATCGCCCAGATCCCTGTCCTTTCTGTCCATCTTAAGTCGCTGGTGTGCGCGTGGTCAAAGGTGGAGCAGGTCTGATGACAGAGAAATTCGTCGTCTTTGGTAATCATGATTCACCGCCTTGTAATTAGGGTTGGATCGGACCGCTCTAGGGTTCAAGTAATACATCCAGCCACTCGTCCGGATTCAGCCGAATCAGGTCTCTTTTTTCAGCGTCGAACTCATATATGGCAAACCAATCACGCGAACATCGCTTGTTCTCATTGAAAGAGTCTGACTCCCTACCATCGATTATCAACGAAAAATCACTTGCGGCATTACATAGTGTCTGAGAACTGAAATTCTCCGGACCTGAATCGTTTACAGTTTCTCGTATCAACTCCAAGATTATATATGCGGCATTGACTGTTAAATACCCACTGCTTGTGCGCATCATACCCTCTAGCTCACCTGGATGATATCTATCAAGAAGCTCTTTGGCCAGGTATATTACCTCGCTCTCCTCGTTCCACCAGGAGTTAGGCATTATGATTTGCATTCCGTCTATCTCATCCCATGTATCAGCTTCGTCTATCAGATTAAAAAAAGCGGTGTGGACAGTTAAACCAATAAACTTGCCGGTATATCCCGAATCTCGGTATTGTTCAACAAACTGGTTCATCATAGTTGGGGGGAAGATATAATCGCAGTCCTTCAGCGCCTCCACTTCAGGCCCCCACATAAATGTGAAGTTCGTAATATGTCCACCCTCCCAGTCATACTGCTCAGGGTGAGCCTGTGCGTACTCCTTGGCAGCCTCGAATACTGTTTCCATATAGCCAGTAGACCATCCGGCCCCACCGATCCTCGCCGGTCTGTCATTGGGAAAATCCGGGTCATTTTCAGCGATCCATTTCAAAAGTGCATAACTATGGTACTCAAGCAGGGTAGATCCAGCGCCAAATACATATCCGGGAGGATCAACAGCTTCCCGATCTGGCACAAGGGGAAACAGCGCTAGCCTATCTTTCTCCACCATTGGTTTGAGCGTTATGGGAGCCGATGGAACTGGGGTCCAGATCATATCGGCGCCATGCTCTTTCAACCATTCGTATCCGGGTATATCATTGGCGGGATCCAACTGACTGTCATAGTTGATCACCTTGAACGTGACGCCGGGTATACGCTCATCTTCGTTATAGTATCGGACCATGTCCTCCAACGCCATGTCCATTGTTATTTGTGCGATCGCAGCCGGACCTGTTTTGTCACTATAATTTCCGATGGTGATTTCAACCGGCTCCAGTGGCACTTGAGGTTCTGAGGTAATAGTACTTGATGGTTCTATCAAAGGGGATGAAGTTGAGTCCTCGCTGCCACTCCCACAAGCTATTGAGGACAGGATAAGCACTGAACCCAATAATGGTACCAACAGTATTGACAGCTTCTTCATTTCTGCCTCCTTCTCGATGGTTTGGTCCCTCGGAATGTCGGCGCGAGTTGCTACAGTTGGTAAAAAGCCCCCTAGTCTAGCATGCTATGTTGTCCTTGTCAACGATGCGTGAGGATAGCTTAACAGCAATTAAATGGCTGCGATATGGTCCAAAAGGTGTATTTTGGGGGTATTATTGCTGGTGGAAGCGGGGCGGAGTCTGACTTGGGTAGGTTGAGTCTCAGGATAGCATCTGTCTCGGTCATAACCAGAAAAACACAGTCAATCTATAAGCAAAACAACGGTTCTCGTTTTGCGTGGTTGCAACCTCAGCGCTGGGCAATCCCTGAGCAAATCAGGGGGTTTGATTCTTGCCTTTACACCACTTGTACCAGCTCCACCTGGACTCCATCAGGATCCTCAACATGGGTTACTTTTGTCTCGGGTATCCCGGTATTATCCAGGACATTGCTGAAGAGCCAGGGTGGGGTTCTAAAACTGAAGCCTTTTCTTGCCAGGTTTTTCTCCACGCTATCCAGATCAGACAAACCTCAACAAGGCCCGTTGAACTAAATTTCAGGTGCTCAGGTGGTCTCTCTCTAACAGGCGGTGATTCCCAGCCAAGCAACTCGATCATGTTTCCTGCTTCATCTGAAACCACAACTGACCTGCCCCCGGTTATTGTACCACCCCCAATGTTAGAGATGGGATGAAAGCT
>CAZWIP010000129.1:0-9074 GCA_964634125.1 uncultured Dehalococcoidia bacterium | reverse complement strand
ATTCTGCCAGAATTCTAACTTTTTCGCTGGCCCAGTTTATTGGGGGAAGGTCAGTATGATATCAGTTCCCTCTACCCCTAATACCGATCCCATTGAACGCGTCAAGGCAGCCCGAGAAAGCATCTCCTTATTCATACTTGAGACTATCGCTGAAGCCCAAGACCGCGTGATTCAAGGACCTGCTGGCGATCTTCCAATTCGAGTAATCATCCCACCAACAGTTGATGCGGTGTATCTGGATATCCACGGTGGGGGCTGGGTTATGGGCACACCAACAATGGACGACGTTTCGAACTGGGCCATTGCCAATGCCACCAACGTTGCAGTTGTCAGCGTCGACTATCGACTGGCACCGGAACATCCATTCCCCGCGGCACCGGATGATTGTGAAGCTGCTGCGTTATGGCTTCTTGAGAATGCAGTTACTGAGTTTGGATCAGACCGTCTTCTGGTAGGAGGTGGTTCGGCTGGGGCTCATCTGGCAGTCGAAACCCTCATTCGACTGCGTGATCGGCATGATGCGATCCATCGAGTCATAGGAGCCAATCTCATGTTCGGTGTTTACGACCTCAGCATGACTCCAAGCCAACGCCATGCTGGAGATAAATTCCCAATTCTTCGAACCTCAGACCTTGAGTTTTGCTATGAGATGTACCTCCCTGGTATCGATATTGAGTCTAGACGAGATCCAAAGTACTCTCCTCTTTATGCAGATTTATCTGGTCTACCCCCTGCACTATTTACCGTTGGAACTCATGACATGCTACTGGATGACTCACTCTTCATGGCTTCGCGATGGGAAATCGCCGGTAATCAAACAGAGCTTGCAGTATACCCGGAATCGCCACACGGCTTTCCCATGTTTCCCACTTCAATGGCGCGAGCAGCAAATCACAGGATTGAGGAGTTTGTGAGACGAATCGTCGGGCGTGAGTAAGTTGTATCAGTCGTACAACAACCCAACTTAGTGATATCAGCGTCGCTTCCATTGAATACTTACGCCCCAATCGTCTACAATGGCTTTGGGTAAATCGTCCTACCAAGATATGATAAGAGTATACACTGCACAGAGTATTACCCTGGTTCATCACATGATGAATGTTCTAGAAACCTACGGTATTGCTTCGGTGATCCAAAACGAGGACATTTTCATGGCTGCAGGGGAGCTGCCGGTTATCGATTGCTGGCCCGAGCTTTGGGTTGCGGACTCGGAATACGATCGAGCCAAGGAGATTGTTGATACAGCTTTATCTGACGAGGTTACTCCGGGAACACCTTGGAAATGCCCTGGCTGTGGTGAGGAACATGAGCCCCAGTTTACAGATTGCTGGAAGTGTGGAGAGAGTCGCCCTAATCAATAAGGGAAAAACATATGGCACTGAATTGTGGATTAATAGGACTACCCAGTTGCGGAAAGACCACCATCTTTAACGCCATCACCGCTGCCGGTGCGGCATGTTATGACGGATCGGAGATGAATCGGGCGATCATCAACGTGCCGGACCCACGTATTCAACCGTTAGTGGAAATGTATAATCCCCGTAAGACTGTCCCCGCAACCCTGGAAATAGTTGATATTCCTGGCCTCAAAGCAGGTTCCACGGCCGGAGAAGGTCGTGGAGCTAGACTGCTCGGGCACATCAAGGACGTCGATGCTGTGTTGCATGTGGTGCGATGTTTCGAGGATCCATCGGTGGCTTTTGAGTATGACACCATCGATCCGGTACGCGATATTGAAACCGTGGATCTGGAATTGATGGTCGCTGATAGTCAAACCCTTCAAAACAAGATTGACCGTTTACAAAAGAAATCGAAGACTGGCGATCAGGATATAATAAGAGAAAAGAACGATTGCGAAAAGGTGAAGGCCAGCCTTGATGATGGGATACCGGCACGCAAGCAAACGCTGAGTGAAAAGGAAATAGCCAGTATCCGCGAATGCAACTTGCTCTCGCTCAAACCGGTTGTTTATGTTGCCAATATTAAATCCGCGACCGATTCCGCGAACAATCATGTTAAAGCCCTGCAAGCCATCGCGGATGGAGAAGGATCCGAGATGGTTACTGTCTGCGGCCGAGATGAGGCTGACATCAGCCAACTCGATCCTGAAGACCAGGGAGAGTTTCTCAAAGAACTTGGGCTGGAAGAGTCGTCCATGCAGAGGCTCATACGCGCTGCATATCGACTGCTGGGACTGGTGAACTTCTTTACCAAAGGGGAAGATGAGGTTCGCGCCTGGACCTGCCGTAAGGGTGATAAAGCCCCTACCGCTGCCGGCAAGATCCACACTGATCTCGAAAAAGGCTTCATTCGCATGGAGGTAACCCGGTATGAGGATCTGATTGAACTGGGGAGTGAATCCGCAGTGACCAAGGCCGGCAAGCAGCGTCTCGAGGGAAAGACTTACGAGGTCCAGGATGGCGATGTTGTGGTGGTGCGTTTCAATCCCCCGAAATAATGGAGCCACCTCACTAGATATGACTATTGTGTATTAAGGAGTATCCAATGGCAGAAAAAGTAGAAGATTTGACAATCCAATATGAAGACGATGGGGTTATTACCACCAAGGAGCTAGATAAAGCGATCCTTTCCAAAGGAACATGGGCAACTATTCTTTTCAAATACCAGGATTGGGATCGACAGAAAGAGGTCTACGGACCAGATAAATTCAGTATCCGCCGATATCAGAAGAGGGATGGTGAGTACAGGCAGCAATCGAAATTCAACATTTCTAGCAAAGAACAGGCTATCAAAATTATCAAAGCATTACTTGCCTGGACTCATGACTAGTACTCCCCCGCAACGAAAACCACGATCAATCATCCGTACTTCGACAAACTCAGCACGAATGGGCGTTGCGTTGTTATTTCCACTCATCCTGAGCCCGTCGAAGGGTGAGCAATGCTTCGCATAACCCTTGAAGGTTTATGTAGGTAAGTACAATACCTTGGCTGGAGCCAACATGACTACTGAATATCGAATCGGAGTTGACGTCGGAGGTACATTCACCGATCTGGTAGCATTTGACGAAAAGAGCGGGGAGACATTCCTAGTAAAATTGCCATCAACTCCTCATGACCCCAGCAAAGGGGCAATCGATACAATCAGAGAACTCCTAGAACGTTATCCGGGTAACATCACTCAGATTATCCATGCATCCACAGTAGGTACCAACCTCTTTCTCGGCCAATTGGGATTAAACCTTCCAAAGGGCGCACTTGTCACCACCAAAGGATTTCGGGATGTACTGGAAATCGGAAGGCAAAAAAGAGCCGGGTTGTACAATCCGTTTTTCCAAAGGCCCAAACCTCTCATCGAGCGTCACATGCGATTCGTCATCGATGAGCGAACTGATTTCAAAGGTGAAGTCCTGAGACCTGTTGATGAAGCACACATAAGGAAACTTGCTGCCCAAATTCGGCAAGAAGAATCCGAAACGGTGGCTGTTGCTTTTCTCCACGCCTATGCTAATCACTCACACGAGAAACAGGTTCACGATATTCTGGCTCAAGAACTTCCGGGCACTGTCATCGTCGCTTCGCATCAGGTCGACCCGGCATACCGGGAATATGAGCGAATCAGTACTACGGTGGTCAATAGCCTGCTGATCCCCGTGGTATCCCGATATCTGGAGAATCTCAGGGAACATCTAAATGCTCTCGATATTGGATCGCCCCTCTACATCATGCAATCGAACGGGGGACTGGCAACGGTCGAGACGGCCTCTCAACTCCCGGTGGCTACGATCGAATCGGGCCCCGCAACAGGGGTGACAGCTACCGCCCATTGGAGCAGACTGCTGGGTAGACAAAAGATACTGAGTTTTGATATGGGAGGGACAACAGCCAAAGCCGGTGTGGTCATTGATGGCACCCCTCAAACAGTAAGCGAGTGCGAGGTTGGGGGCACCGTTCACAGTGGTCGTAGCGTCAAAGGGAGTGGCTATCCGGTACGATATCCTTTTATCGACCTGGCTGAAGTCAGCGGTGGCGGTGGAACCATTGCCTGGATCGACCAGGCTAACGCGTTAATGGTAGGACCAACCAGCGCGGGAGCTGATCCCGGTCCAGCCTGCTACGGTAAGAAAGGGCAGAACCCCACAGTCACAGATGCCAATCTAGTGCTGGGCCGATTAAGCCCCAAGGGGCTCTCCGGCGGCGCAATGGAGATTTATCATGAACTCGCAGAGTCGGCCATCAAAGAGAAAATTGCTGATCCATTAGGTATTTCAACCATACAAGCCGCATCTGGAATTCTTGAAATCGTCAATAACCACATGATGCGAGCATTGAGGCTCGTTTCAATTGAGCGAGGTCACGATCCACGCGATTTCTCAATGCTGGCTTTTGGTGGAGCCGGACCGATGCATGCTGCTTTTCTTTCGGAGGGCATGGGCATCAGGGATATCTTCATCCCACCTAATTCCGGGGTTTTTTCTGCCCTTGGCCTCATGCTGGCGGATTTCCGACATGATTTCGTACGAAGCATCATGAAAGAGACCTCTCAGCTCGATATCCAAGCACTAGAGGCAGCTTTCAATGATATGGAACAAGAGGCCACTGATATACTTACCCAAGAAGGATTCGCGCCAAATCAGATTATATTGGAAAAGAACCTGGCTCTACGCTACTTGGGGCAATCCTATGAACTGACCATTCCACTTCGTAAGAATCTCGAACAAACCACGCAATTATTCCACCAACGACATCAGGAGACTTACGGATATGCCTCCCCAAATGAACCAACCGAAGTTGTGAGCGCTCACCTCGTTGCTCGAGGATTGACCCAAAAGCCAGAATTTAAAAAGGCATCCCTCGCAGATCCCGGTCCTCCTATCGAGGCCCTTGCAGAAAGAAGAGCGGTCTACTTCGAACAGACGGATTGGGTCGAGACACCGATCTATGCCAGGTCCAAGTTGCTTCCGGGGAATCGCATCACAGGCCCCGCTATCATCGAGCAGTACGATGCCACAAGTGTGATTCCACCTTCGTGGAGTGCTTCAGTTGACGAGTTTTCCAACCTGTATCTCAGAAGGAACAAGTGAATGCAGACGGATCCGATAACAATTGAAATAATTCGGAACGCCCTTTGTTACAGTGCAGAAGAGGTGGGTATCGCCCTGAGGAATTCTGCCTATTCTCCCAACATCAAGGAACGTATGGACCATTCCTGCGCCCTGTTCGATCCTCAAGGAAACCTCCTGGCTCAAGCGGAACACATCCCGGTTCATCTCGGCTCTTTACCTTGGGGAGTCAAGAATACAATTCAATACTTAGGAGAAAACAAGGATAGGTGGAAAATCGGCGATTTGGTGATGGTTAACGACCCCTACATCGCAGGCACACACCTCAATGACGTTACAATCATCAAGCCGGTCTTTTCCGAAGGTATTCTGATAGGCTTTAGCGCCAACAAGGCACATCATGTTGACGTTGGTGGAGAAGTAGCCGGCAGCATTTCCAGCAATGCCACCTCTCTCTTCCAGGAAGGCACGGTGATACCTCCAGTCAAGCTAATAGACGGGGGCCACTTCGATGAAGATATCCTGGAGAATTTTCTTTCAGGTGTTCGCAACCCTGATATTTCTCAGGGGGACTTGAGGGCCCAGATCGCCGCCGCAAATCTTGGTGAAAGAAGACTCCTAGAGTTGGGTGAAAAATACGGCGTAGACATGATATTCAGTGTCTTTGGCGAGATTATTTCTTACGGGGAAAGGCGAATGCGGCAGCAACTGCAGCAAATCCCGGAGGGTGTTTTTACAGCCGAAGATTGCCTGGAAGATGTGGTCGGAACCGATACTCTAACATGGATTAGAGTGAGATTGGAGAGAACTAAAGGTGACCTGGAGGTTGATTTTACAGGAACAGATCCACAAGTTGAGGCGCCTTTTAATGCCGTTTTCGGGGTAACGCTCTCTGCCACGTACTTTGCCGTCAAGTCGATCGTTGACCCGGAAGGCCCGATGAATGAAGGGATATTCAAACCAATCACGGTTCACGCATTTCACGGTAGTCTGGTAAATCCTAAAAGCCCGGCACCAGTTTCTGGTGGAAATCTGGAGACTTCTCAGAGAATCGCCGACACTGTTTTTCGGGCGCTTGCACAAGCATTGCCCGGGCATGTACCAGCAGCTTCGCAGGGAAGTATGAATAATGTAAACGCGGGCGGATTCGATCCCAAGCGAAACAGGCAATGGACTTTCTGCGAAACACTTGGCGGTGGCTCCGGTGGACGAGCGGGATCAAACGGTATCGATGGCATTCATGTCAACATGACCAATACCATGAACACCCCCATCGAGGCCATAGAACAGTATTATCCGGTGTTGTTCGAACAGTATGAACTGCGGCCTGAAACGGGTGGCAAAGGCAAATGGCAAGGTGGTTCCGGACTGGTACGTGCCTGGAAATTGCTGGGGCCTACCGCAGAAGTGACAGTTATCGGAGATCGACAAAAAGTACCGCCATGGGGACTGGAAAGTGGTCAGCCCGGGGGATTGGGCGCATACTGGGTGAAGAGGGCTGATGGAAGGATGGAGCAGATCGAAAGCAAAGCCACTTTGCTATTACACGAAGGCGATACGCTCATCATGGAAACCCCGGGTGGTGGTGGGTATGGGGAGGAATACAAGTAATAACGCCAAAAGAAAAGGGGCACGCCACAGCATGCCCCTACCGAATTCTGATAACTGAGTGCTAACTAGAAGACAAGGAACTCTCTTTGTTCCCCAAAGACCTTGCGCAGCACCCCACATATCTCTCCGATTGAAGCGTAGGCCTCGACACACTCGATGACCGCTGGCATAGTATTATCAGTTCCTTTTGCCACTTCTTCCAGTTTAGCCAATGATTGTTGAACCTGATCGTTATCTCTATTGGCTTTCACCTTGGCTAAACGATCACTTTGTTTGGCAGCTTCGGCAGCATCTACCCGGATGATATCAGCAATAGGTGCAGTCTCAGAGACAAACTTGTTGACGCCTACTACCACATGTTTTCCGGCGTCGATGCGCTGCTGAGTCCTGTAGGAACTTTCCTGAATTTCGCGCTGTTGGTATCCGTTTTCAATAGCCGAAAGCGCTCCGCCCAGTTCATCGATTTTCTCAATATAAGCTTTTGCCTTGGCTTCCATATCGTCGGTGAGTGATTCAATCAGGTAAGAACCACCGAGTGGGTCAACCACATCGGCAACGCCGCTTTCGCTTGCCAGTATCTGCTGCGTTCGCAGTGCGATTGTCACCGCGTCTGCGCTTGGAGTGGCGTATGCTTCATCCCATGAGTTAGTGTGCAGTGACTGGGTTCCGCCAAGAACCGCAGCCAGCGCCTGAATGGCTACCCGCACAACGTTATTAATAGGCTGTTGAGCGGTAAGGGTGTGACCGCAGGTTTGAGTGTGGAACCGGAGCATCATGGAACGTTCTTTCTGGGCATTGAAACGGTCTTTCATGATCTTGGCCCAGAGTCTTCGGGCAGCACGGAATTTGGCTACTTCTTCCAGCAGATTGTTGTTAGAGGCGAAGAAGAAGGAAAGCCTGCCAGCAAAGGCATCTACGTCAAGTCCGGCTTTAATGGCCGCTTCAACGTAAGCAATACCATCTGACAAGGTGAAGGCGATTTCCTGAGCCGCACTGGAACCGGCTTCGCGAATGTGATATCCGCTGATGCTAATGGTATTCCAGCGGGGAACATTTTCTTTGCAGTAAGCAAAGATATCGGTGATCAGTCGCATCGAAGGTTGTGGTGGGAAAATGTGAGTTCCGCGAGCGATGTACTCTTTCAATACGTCATTTTGAATAGTGCCGTTCAGCTTGCTGATATCCGCTCCCTGCTTCTTGGCCAGAGCGATATACATCGCCAGCAGAACAGCCGCGCTGGCATTGATGGTCATGGAGGTACTGACTTTTTCCAGTGGAATCTGGTCAAACAGGGTTTCGATATCCGCCAAGGTATCGATGGGCACGCCCACCTTCCCGGTTTCACCTTTTGCCATCGGGTCGTCGGAATCATAGCCGATCTGAGTGGGCAAATCGAAGGCAATGCTCAAGCCAGTCTGGCCCTGTTCCAGAAGATAACGATAACGCTTGTTTGATTCCTCCGCAGAAGCAAAACCGGCGTACTGGCGCATGGTCCAAAAACGGCCACGGTACATGGTCGGCTGAACACCACGAGTGAACGGATATTCCGAAGGGAAGTTCAAACTTTCGTTGTAATCAAATCCAGCTACATCATCAGGTGTGTAGACTGGTTCAAGCGGAGTTCCTGAAGTCGTCAGGAACTGTTCTTCTCTTTCAGCGGATTTGGTGGTTGCAGGTTCATAGATATTCTTTTCCCATTCCTGCTTGTTCGTGCTGGCACACATGTGTTTTACTCCTTAATACAAGAAATTACCCACTAAAGTTTATTTGATTTCCAAGTGAGTGTCAAATACAATAACAGGATCAAATATCATCAATTCACACGCTGTGGGAAGCAAATTGGTCTTGACGGCTCAACAAAAAGATTGCTACAATGCATAGTGCCTTCAAATGGCCCCGTAGTGTAGCGGCTTAACACGCCAGCCTGTCACGCTGGAGATCGTGGGTTCGAATCCCATCGGGGTCGCCAGCAATACTTTTTGAGTGACACTCAAAGTTCAATTTGAAGAAGGGTTCAAATTCAGGTCGTGGCCTCACCGCCACGACTTTGTTGTCTTCAATCCTGATTTCCTCGAACAGCATCTTGGCAAGCTTATTACGTTGCTCCTGAGTGGCCTCTTTCCACGCTTGTAATACGTCAGACAGGAAACAAGCAAGTTTGGACAAAGTCTCACCACTCTCTTCAGGAATAGTCAGTGATTTGAGTTCTCGCTCAATCACCCGTTTCTTCTCTTGATATTGTTCCTTCGTTAGGTCGCCCCATTCGTATAGTTCCTTAGTGCGAGCCAATCGGTTCTCAAGGGATGCTTTTTGTACACCAGCATCCTCATAAGCGTCTTTCAATTTATTATTCCGGCAATTAAATACTAGACAAAACATCGAAAATATATATTACAATTAATGTATGAGTAGAACAGATGCGAAAAGACCAAAACAAAAA
>CAZWIP010000128.1:0-9088 GCA_964634125.1 uncultured Dehalococcoidia bacterium | reverse complement strand
ACGAAGATGCTGTCATCAGCAAAGTATACACCGGGAAAACGGCCCGCGTTCTGAACTGCAAATATATCGAGCGCTGGCAACAGCCGGACGCACCGGCGACCCTTCCGATGCCCTTGCAGAACCTTTATTCACCGATGCCGCTTTTCCTTTCCACCGAAGATTCGTACTCGGCATCACTATTCGATAAACCCGGCTTACAGGAATATGCTACCAGTGCCGCAGGAAACGCCGCTGGTTTAATCAAGCAACGCAAGTCGGTCAGAAAAATCATGGAAGATATGATGACAGAGGCGGTTGAAATCCTGGGCGAAGATTAGTCCTAGTGGAAAACGGGCAACGCTTCCATGAAGATGGAACCGGAGATCAAGGCGTGTTTTGAATATGTAGCCCGTTAGATGTATCGGCTGGCTAAAAAATTAGCTCAGGTCATTATCTGGCTATGCTCCTATGCGGCGTCATTCACGACCGGCCATGCCATTCCTGTTGATGGCGGTCTGATGGCACAGTGAGCAGTTAGACGCTTCTCAAATAAATGGTTTTGGAGGATTCTATGAACGTAACAGGTGCTCCGAAAACACTAGATTTACGATGCAATCTGGTAGCACGAGGTCGGTTATGGTGGAAATGCTAGGGTCGAATACCCCCAACCTTTGGATCGGCTGGTACTGCTTCTCGTCCAGAAACCAGTTCCATTGCATCAAGCAGATAATTACGTAGTTCTCGAGGATCAATTATCTCATCGTAGTTCATTGTATCAGCTGGATCCCACGGCCCACCGATTTCGACAGCATTGAGTGCGGCCTGAGTCTCAGAATCAACATTTGCTGCTGTTCCGCTGCCTCCAGCAGGCATCGCACCCATAGATGCCCCCGGAAAAGCCAGACTAACAGTCTGATGATCATACGGATTCATCCCCATGATGGAACTCCCGAAGCCGTAGGCTTTTCGCAAGGTTACGTGTACTTTGGGTGAGGTAAACTTGGATTGAGCCATATACATTCGAGCTGCGATACGCAGGAGCCCAGAGCGTTCAGCAGCCGAACCTGCCATAATCCCAGGATTGTCGGTCAAAAGGATCAACGGCAGGTGAAATGCATCGACTACTTCGATAAAGTGCGCTACCTTGTTGGCGGCAGCACTGTCAATGGTTCCTGCTTTCACTGCTGGCTGGTTAGCTACTATTGCCACCGGTTGACCGCCAAGGCGTGCCAAAGCGGTGATAATCGATGCTCCAAAAAGCGGCTGTATTTCAAGCACGCTGCCTGTGTCTGTGATCATATCGATAAGAATCCTGGAATCGAATGGCTTGTTAAGATCAGATGGAATAAGGCTAAGAATGTCATCAAGCCGTCGCCTGCCATCATCTGAGTATGATCGTGGCGGATATCCTCGAGCATTTGACGGGAAATAGCTCAAATAGCGCCGCGCAAGACCAAGCGCCTGTCTTTCGGTGTCTGCCAAATTATGCACTACTCCACTCTCTTTAACATGGGTATCTGGTCCTCCGAGGTCCTCCTTTGAGATGACTTCGCTCGTAGCCGCAGCTACTATTGGCGGACCGGCCGAGAAGATGGCGGATCCTTTAGTCATTATGGCAAAATCCATCAGCATTGCCGTTAGGGCACCATGGCCTGCGGAAACCCCCATGATGACTGCAACGGTCGGAACCGTACCTGAAATAGCAGCCAGGCCCTGAAGATCGTTGGGAGCATTGGGATAACGTCCCAATATATTGGTTGTACGTTCCCCCGCGCCATCCAGAAGCATAACAAGTGGGACTTGTTCCTGTCCCGCGATAACTGTAAGGCGCATGCGTTTCGCGTGTGTGCCAAGCCCAATGGAGCCTCCCTGTGAAGTGAAATCTTCGGAGCCGACCAGCACAGGCCGTCCGTCGATCTTCGCCATGCCAGCAACAAGAGCATCGGCAGGTACGGGAGATTGACCTGGGCGAGCCACACCACCAGCGAAAGTGCCAAGTTCCCGAAAGCTGCCCGGATCAACGAGTTCATTTATTCGTTGGCGGGCATCCATACGTCCACCCGCTCTCTGCTTCTCCAGCTTCTCGGCACCACCCATTGCGAGAACAGATGTTCTCCGTTTCTCCAGATCATCTAGAAGAGGCTTCCAGCCTGATGCATCTTTGTCGCTTCCTGTCATTTTATCCTCCGTCTGAGTTGGGTTCCGCTACTTATGGATATCGTCTTGATATGCTAGTGTTATTTTCTGCCACTGTCATCGGCCTGGAGATATGAGAACAAAGGTTTCATGATTTGCAGCGTAGTCATTGTTTAAGATGAAGGAAAAAACAACCCACAGCCTTCGTCTGAGAAGGAAATCCATCTACTCGCCGAAAAATCATTATGGACGATATAGTACGCATCGTGCTGGAGGTTGTTAGTTGGTTGTTGAGATATACCATATACCCAAGGCCATTCTACGGGGTTATTGTGTCCGGACAACGGGAATCCAATCCGGTTCCAACCTGACTAGGCCCTCTTCTGCGCTGTCTACCCGAAATACTCCCAGGTGATCCCAGGCATGTCGTTTATTTTCGTTAAAACCCCACTCCTCGTAGGCTTCACCAAAGTCCATCGAAAACGACAAGAGTGTGTTGTACAATGCCTCCTGGCTGAAGTTCTCAGGCCCAACGTTTTCGACTGTTTGCTTTATTACACTAATTAAACCGTACATCTGGTGGAGTGAACTTATATATGCCATACCACTAGAAATGATGTCTTCAGCGTCATCATGGTTCTCCCTCACAAGCTTGTTGGCCAGGTTAGATAATTCGGCATCTTCATTCCACCACCGACAAGGCAGGATCATGAGACTTCCATCGATCGCATCCCAACCGGGAGATTCTGACGTCAAGCCGAGGAACGGACCCTGCGCATCAGTTAAGAGCTGTTTTCCTTTACCCCCCAAGTTTTCATAATCCTTGGCAAAAGTGGACCATGCTACTCCAGGGGGCATAACATAGTCGACGTCTTTGAGAGCGTTCGCCTCATTGTTAACCAAAAAGGACCCGGGTTTGATCAAATAGGACCCCGCCCACTCAAACTGGTCCGGATGAGCCCTAACATACTCCTCGGCTGCGGTGTGCTGAGCTACGGTGTACGACTCTGCCGAACCTACCCCGCCAACTTTGGCCGGACCCTTTGTCTGCCAGTCCCAATCGTTTTCAGCGACCCATTGAAGGAGTGTTTCGATCATAGTTTGTGGACTGTTTTGCATACAAAACACATACCCCGGAGGATGCAATATTTCTTCCCCGACAGTATTGGCAAACAATACTACCTTCTCCTCATCAACGCGAGGTTTCAGCGTCACCGGAGTATGTGGCAAACAAGCCAGGAAAACGTCCGCACCTTTTTCTTTCAACCATTCATATCCCGGTATATCTTTAGAAGGGTCATATTGCCCATCATAGAATATAGCATCCAGCTTCACGCCGGGAATCAGATTCTCCTCGTTGTAGTAATTAATGAGATCTTCAACTGTCTGATTGACTATCTCCATGGCTGCCGCTGCCACTCCTGTCATGTCTGAGTGACAACCTATGGTTATGATCACGTCCTCTGCAGGCGCTGCCGTAGGTTCAACTGTTACTGTTTGAGTTGGAGTCTTCTCCTCCTCGTCATCACCGCCACCACAGGCCACCAGCGATGATAACGTCAATATGAAACTAACCAATATGACAATCCCTACTTTACTTGAATTCCCCATAACTGATCCTCCCCAAAATTAGTGATGAGCCTTAATCGACAGAGAATATGCCCCCGCTTTTCGGCTGTGTCAATGCCAGAAGTCCCAGCTAAAGAATTCACAAGAGCCCTTCTTTAGTTTGGCGAAATTGTAGCACCAGTCGAATCAAGTGTCAACTCGACCGCTTGACGATGCATTCGTTTCAGGTGATACTAATGCCATCTATTAAAAGGAGGACCAAGCAAATGAGCATGCCTCTTGAGGGATATCGTGTTCTGGAGTGGAGCCACTGGGCAGCAGGTCCGGTCCCATGTATGATACTCGGAGACCTAGGAGCTGATGTTATCAAGATCGAGCACCGGGTGACGGGTGATCCTTCCCGTGGGCTGGATGCCGGCTATGGATCGCAGACAGGCCGGCAGAGTCTCTTTGAGGGATTCAATCGAAACAAGCGCAGCCTAACCCTCGACACAGGAAAACCTCAGGGCGTAGAGATTGTCTATAAGCTGGCGGAAACGGCTGACGTGTTCGTCACCAATTACCGTCCGTCAGTTGTTGAAAAAACCGGTCTGGATTACGAAACGCTATCGAAGCTCAACCCAAAGCTCATATACACCGTGGTCAGCGGATACGGATCGAAGGGACCGGAGGCCGATATCCGCTCCTTTGATGGATTAGCTCAGGGAAGGTCAGGCATCTCCATGCGATGTATTCCTGATCGCCCTGTGTGGATACAGTCTGCTATAGTAGATACCCTTGCAGGAATAAACGCCGCTTTAGGTATCGTCACCGCCCTTCTGGCCCGCGGACGGAATGGCATGGGGCAAAAAGTGGAGACATCCCTGCTTTCCAGCATGATCTTTCAACAAACCAGCAGCATCGCCATGCATTTCATAGGTCAGTTACCCATGGCACCTTCACCGAGAGAAAAACCGACCAATCCACTTTTGAATATATACCTTTGCGGAGATGGCAAATGGATCAACCTTTTCATGCCAGAAGCCGACCGGTTCTGGCCCAATTTCTGCAGAGCTACAGGCATTGAGCACCTGCGTGATGATCCAAAATATAAGGATATGTGGATTCGCATGTCTAACAGCGAGGAATTAGTCGCCATAATCGATCCTATTTTCGCAAGTAAATCCCGCGAAGACTGGATTCGGATTTTGCGTGAAAATGAATGCATTGCCGATATCATCAATGACTATGCGGATCTCCTCAGTGATCCACAAGTGATTGCTAATAATTATCTTCCAGAGTTCGAACACCCCAATTACGGCAAGATACATTATTCGCCGATACCGGTGGAATTCAGTGCTACCCCAGGCCAGTTGAGAATGCCAGCTCCAGAGTTCGGCCAGCATACTGAAGAGATATTGCTCGACGTCGGATACTCATGGGAAGAAATAGGACAATTCAAGGATCAAGAGGTTGTATAAGGAAATTATTCCTGAACAGGCTGTCCTTCAACCAGCTCATAAGTTTTGACACGATAACAGCTTAGTGATAGAATCTTTTAACTCAAAAAGAATGAGGGCAAAGGAGTGGGATAGATGGTGTTAGAAGCTTCGCCAAATCAGAATAACGAAAACAAGATACCGGAACCGGGCAGTATTTCCTTTGAGGACAGGGCGACTAAGACTGTGCCCTTTGAGTGGGGTTTTGGTTCTACACGCCGTGTTGGCAGGTTGAGGGAAGGGCTGAAGTGGAAGGCAGCGGTAACAAAGGAGTGGCTCGACGTTGCCCTTGGGATGGGTAAGTGTACCTATCGCCATGGGCAACATATCAAGATGGATTTGGATAGGGCCAGGCTGTTTACCAAGTCTTATAAGGAGACAGAGGGGCAGCCATGGGCGATCCGAAGGGCAAAGGCGGTGCAGAAACTGTGCGAGGAAATGCCCATCTTCATCAAACCCGATGAGCTTATAGTGGGTGACCCCAACAGTGCACCTGACGAGATAAGATGGTACCCGGAGATTAGTGTGTGGTGGATGCCTGATGCGGTTACCAGCGGTGGCTTCTCTGAGATGGTAACCGATGCTGAGAGGCAGGAGATAGTCGAGGACATCTGCCAGTACTGGAAAGACAAGTGCGTGCGGGATCGAATAGCGGCTTCTCTGCCTGAAGAATGGCAGCCACTGCTTTCAGAGGAGGGGGTAGGCAGTCATAGCGCTAACTTCGCCGTGTGGGAAGAGGGGCGAACTTTCACGCTGTATGACTATGAGTCGCTCTACAAGGAAGGGCTTAGGGCAAGGATCGACAGGGCAGAGGCTAAGCTGAAGGAGCTGGGGAACAAAATAGGGCAGATGAATCCTGCCGAATACCTGGAGAAGAAGAATAACTGGGAAGCCATGGCGATATGCGGCAGGGCTATACTCCGCTATGCGGAGAGACATGCTGAGCTGGCAAGACAGCAAGCCAGGGCGGAGAGGGATGAGGCCCGCAAAAGGGAGCTAGAGGAGATAGCTGCCGTCTTGGATTGGGTTCCGGCCAATCCGCCGCGGACCTTCCACGAAGCCGTTCAATTCTTCTGGATGATCGAGGTAGTGGGGCATTTCTTGACCGTGTGTGGCAATGGTTGTGGTGTCAGGATTGACCAAGTCTGGTGGCCCTACTATGAAGCCGATATGAGAGCAGACCGAATCACCAGGGAGAAGGCGCTGGAAATGGTGGAATGTCTGTTCCTTAAGATACAGGACCTGGGCTCTGCGCCGGAGTGGCCCGTGGTGTTTACTGCCACCTCCGGCTTTGACGTGACCTTTAGTGCCAACATCTGTGGTTCAGACGCCTCTGGTCGTGATGCATCCAACGATTTAAGCTGCATCATCATGGAGGCTCTGGCTAA
Organism: uncultured Dehalococcoidia bacterium; assembly: GCA_964634125.1. Lineage (GTDB taxonomy): Bacteria > Chloroflexota > Dehalococcoidia > SZUA-161 > SpSt-899 > JABMQN01. Next base: position 2,538 of record CAZWIP010000128.1, on the reverse strand, counting down.
TTGTCACCTTACTCAGCCGCCTATCGTATTCCGTTACCACCGTGATATCTCACCCCAGGTGATAGACAAGGCGATTGACCTTCTGCGAACTGGCCAGGGACATCCCTCCTTCTACAATGAGGACCTTCTGGAGAAGTTTGGTCTTGTGAGGGGCTACTCTCGTGAAGAAGCTAGGAAGACCGTAGTGGGTGCCTGTGTGGCCAACCGCATCGTGGGCAGGTTCATAGGCGGCACTGGCCTGGCCGAGGTTGCGGCTGTATTTGTTATCAAGATCCTGGAGGAGGTTTTGGGGTTAATCGAGGGCCTCGATATGCCCGGGCGACCCAGGACCAAAGACCCCAGGCAAATGGAGTCTGCTGCTGATCTGCTCGATGGCTGCTGTGACAGGCTGTTGTTCTATACCAAGGTAGGCGTAAACTCCTGGAACTTGGGCCAACAGGTAATTATGGAGTACAACCCGGACCCGTGTAACTCCTTCCTAGCGAATGAGCCCCTTGACAGGGGAATTGACCTGACCAAGCTACATACGGAGCATGATACGGTGCCGAAGATGATTCTCTTTGGGGCAGTGAACCTGTGTGATTCCCTGGCAGCCATCCAGAAGCTGGTTTTTGATGATAGGAACTACACCATGGAGGAACTGCTCAGTGCCCTGAAGGCGAACTGGGAGGGATACGAGAAGATGCACCAGGATTTTCTCCGCGCTCCTAAGTATGGCAACGATGATGACTTTGCTGATGAGTGGGCGGTGAAGGTTATGACGAGGTTGAATGACACCGTTAGTCAGGTCAAGGATGCTTGGGGCAGCCCCGTTACCTTTGATGGAAGCACGGCGGCGGCCTACCAGATAGCCGGGCTTCCCTGTATGGCCAGCCCTGATGGCCGGCTTGCCGGTGGCCACCTGGCTGACGGCAGCATCTCGCCTATGGCCGGCGCCGATCAGAACGGTCCTACGGCAACCCTTAATTCAGTGGGCAAGATACCCTACATGCATCCTCAACTCTTTAACCAGAGGTTCATGCCGGAATTCCTTGAGGGGGAGAATAAGAAGGTGTTTGCTGAATACCTCAGGGAGTGGTATGAAAAGGGGACTATCCCGCACATCCAGTTCAATGTGGTGGACTCTGAAGTCCTGCGGGAGGCTCAGGAGCATCCCGAGAAGTACACTGATTTGCAGGTGAGGGTCGCTGGGTACAGTGCCTTCTGGGTTGACCTTCCAAGGGAGACCCAGGACAGCATCATCGCCAGGACGGAGCAGAACCTTACCTAGTGCCTTCTCAGAAACAGAGCCTGATATGGTGGTTATCGCGTGGAGCCCTCAAAAGGCACCACGCGATAATTTTGGGAAGTTCTATAGTGAGATAAGAACGTGCCGGATGAGACAGCAGAAGCCAAGGGCATCGTATTCAATATCCAGCGTTTTTCCATTCACGATGGACCAGGGATAAGGACTACGACGTTCTTGAAGGGATGTCCCCTTCGCTGTGGATGGTGTAGCAACCCGGAATCGATAAGGGTGTCCCCCGAGATAATTACCCGGGATGTTAAGTGCATTGGGTGCGGCGAGTGCGCCGAAGCATGCCCAGAGCAGGCAATCACCATTGCTGACGGCCCCAGGACTATTGACTGGGGGAAGTGCAACCAGTGTATGAGATGTGCTGATGTGTGTCCCTCTGGAGCCATAGAACCTGCCGGGAGATACACGACAGTTGCTGAGGTCATGGATAAAGTGCGGAGGGACGCCCGTTACTATCGGCGCAGCAACGGAGGGATGACCCTCTCTGGGGGCGAACCTTTATCGCAGTGGAAGTTTGCCTTGGAATTGCTGCAAGAAGCCAAGCGAAGAGGGTTTCATACTGCCCTGGACACCTCTGGCTATGCTGATTGGGAAGTGCTCGATGAGGTGCTGAACTATACTGACCTGGTGCTCTACGACATTAAGCTCCTGGACCCGGCGAGACATGAGGAAGTCACCGGGGTGTCCAATGAGCGGATCTTGGACAATCTGCGAAAGATGATGGGCAAACCCAAGAGCAAGGTGTGGATCCGGCGTCCAGTGATCCCCCAGGTCAATGACTCTGAGGAGGACTTGGAGGAGCTTTGCAAGCTTGTGCTTACATTGGGACCTTCAGTGGAGAAGATCTCCCTGCTTCCCTACCACAGGTTTGGGAAGGTGAAATACGCCGCCACGGGTAAGGCGTATCCTTGGGAGGGGGTTCCATCGGTCAGCGAGGAACGAATGAGTGAATTTAAAAAGCTGGTTGAATCCCGCGGTCTCAAGGTAGATGTAGGCAGGTAGAGGGGGGAAAGCGGCTGTCATTGTACACCAGAGCAGCGCCTTGGTGATTCCCGAAACCAAGTCCTTTAGGAGCCTAGGGGTTTTAGGGATAAATTGAAGCTAAGCTAGGGATCCCCCTTTTCGAGCACTGTGCCTCAACACACTGCGTAATCTACTTTTGGGGTCGGAGTGTAGACCGTCAGCTAAAATGGGACACTTTAAAGACATAAGTTAAAGGACACTTTTATAAACTTGCTCTT
>CAZWIP010000127.1:0-9103 GCA_964634125.1 uncultured Dehalococcoidia bacterium | reverse complement strand
TCCGCCTTTTTATTCTATCTGACTTTGGTGTCCACTTTTTTCAGCTTACCTCAATCAGTACTTCCGCATGATGGGCATTTAATTTCCCTTGAGGTCTCAGAGTAGTTTTGTTCCGCTTCCTCGAAGTTGCTCTTACACTGATTGCACTCGTATTCTTGAAGAGACATATTGGCATTACCTCAACAATTAAAAATTTATCCGGTTTCTAAAGTATTTTCGATAATCAGATGCAGATCTCGCAATTGTTGTTCGGAAACCACGTCCGGGGAGTTGGTCATCAGGTCGGCGGCGGTCTTCGTTTTTGGAAAGGCGATGACCTCTCGAATATTTTCTTCACCTGCCAGAAGCATGAGAAAACGGTCGATGCCAGGTGCAATTCCACCGTGTGGCGGAGCACCGAAATCTAATGCTTCAAGTAAGTGCGAGAAGAGTTCTTTAATCTCTTCTTCCGGGTAGCCCAGAAGTTTGAATATCTTAAGCTGTAACTGGCTATCATGAATTCTGATCGAACCACTGGAAAGCTCATATCCGTTGCAGACGAAATCGTAATGCTTGGCCTTGATCTTTCCCAGTTCGCCGGATTCCAGATACGGCAAGTCCTCATCGTGGGGGGAGGTGAATGGGTGGTGCATCGAATCCCATCCGTTGCGATCCGGGTTCCAGTCGAATAACGGATAATCCTGGATGAAAGCAAAAACCATTCGATTGGGATCAGCAAGTCCGAGCCTTTGCCCCATCTCAACCCGGAGTTGGCTTAAGGCCGTATTGACGATGTCTTCCTGATCAGCACCGATAAGAAGCAGGTCACCCACCTTCGCATCCAGACGTTTGGCAATAGCCTGTATCTGTTCGAGGGTAAAGAATCTAAGGGCCTGAGAGCGAACCTGTTCCAGAGTCAGGTCATCTATCGATTGGCCAGTATCGCCCTCTAATGCTATGGTTACCAGACCTTTTGCCCCACGGATACGGACGAATTCTACAAGTTTGTCCTGTTTTTTACGCGAGTAGCCCGCACACCCGGGTGCAGCGAATCCTTTGACGATTCCGCCACTTTCAATGGCATTGCTGAAAACCCCAAGATCACTGGTTGCTACTAAATCTGAAATGTCGGCCAGTTCCAGCCTGAAACGAAGGTCTGGTTTGTCGTTGCCGTATCGGGCCATTGAATCGGCATAGGAGAGTCTGGGGAATGGCTTGGTGATCTCGATTTGCGGTTTTATAGCCTCCATCATCGAAATAAATAGCGATTCCATTAGTTCCAGAACATCCTCTTCCTCCACAAAACTCATTTCGATGTCAAGCTGTGTGAACTCCGGCTGGCGGTCGGCACGCTGGTATTCGTCACGGAAGCAGCGAGCAATCTGGTAATATTTATCAAACCCTGAAACCATCAGAAGCTGCTTTAGCTGCTGCGGCGATTGAGGCAGAGCGTAGAACTTGCCGGGGTAAATTCTGCTTGGAACAAGGTAATCTCGAGCGCCTTCGGGGGTGCTTTTGAGCAGAATAGGCGTTTCGATTTCCACGAACCCTCTATTGTCGAGGAATTCCCTCATAAATTTGACCACTTTGTGGCGGAGCATCATATTGCGTTGCATGCGAGGACGTCTAAGATCAAGATAGCGATATTTTAACCGGACCATTTCGTCGGCTTCGGCATCGTCATCGAGTGGTAAGGGCATCGCATTAGAGGCATTCAATATTTCAGCCTCTTGAGCGATCAACTCGATTTCACCGGAAGAAAGTTTAGGGTTTTCCATGCCCTCTGGTCGTTTCGATATCTTACCAATGACTCGTATAACATATTCGGCGCGAGCCTGATCTGCAGTATTATGAGCTTCTGGAGCCACTTGCGGATTGAATACTACTTGCAAGAGACCATCGCGATCTCTAAGATCGATAAAAATAAGATCACCGTGATCTCGACTACGATTGACCCATCCGGAAACGGTAACGGTTTGCCCAATGTGAGAGGCGTTCAATTCATCACATTTGTGGGTTCTGTATTTGTTACTCACTCTACCGATTATATAGGAACGTCTATGCCCTTGGCAATGAGAGTGGTATGGGTAAGATATTGAAGGTTACCCGTTCGCACTTCGACTGGCTCAGCATGAACGAGCTTGAAGCTTATATTCCGCTCGTCGTGAGCTTGTCGAAGGATGAGAGGATTGTACGGGTGTTTATCTGAAGACAAGCTCAATTCAAAATTCAATACTATTTGGCGTTCTGGGGAAAGGAATAACATCCCTGATATTGGTTATCCCGGTGAGGAACATCAACATGCGCTCAAATCCGAGGCCAAAACCACTATGAGGAACACTGCCGAATCTGCGTGAATCAAGATACCACCAGTAATCCTCCGGCGGCAAGTTCATTTCCTTCATTCGCGCTTCGAGTTTGTCCAGTCGCTCCTCGCGCTGGCTCCCGCCGATTATTTCCCCGATGCGCGGCACTAGTACGTCCATGGCGGAGACAGTCTTGCCGTCATCATTTTGCCGCATATAAAATGGCTTGATTTCTCTGGGATAGTTGTAGACAATGACCGGCTTTTTGAAGTGCTTTTCCGTAAGATAGCGCTCATGTTCGGATTGCAGGTCCTTTCCGTAGCCGATTTCATACTCGAATTTCTCTTTTGAATTTTCAAGAATCTCATCTGCTTCTTCGTATGGAAGCCTTATAAAATCAGAGGATGTGACATTGTTGATGGTGTTTAAAAGCTCCTTATCCACAAACTTGGCGAAAAGCTCGATATCTTCTGCGCAATTCTCCTGAATAGAATTAGCCAAATATTTTAACATCTCCTCAGCGATATCCATGTCCCCTTCGAGGTCGCAGAACGCCATCTCCGGCTCAACCATCCAGAATTCGGCTGCATGCCTTGATGTATTGGAATTCTCCGCGCGAAAAGTAGGACCAAACGTATAAATATCTCCCAATGCGAGAGCGAACATTTCTCCCGATAACTGGCCGGATACGGTCAACCCGGTTTCCCTACCAAAAAAGTCTTCTGAGTAATCGGCCTGCCCCTCGATACGTGGCAGATTTTCCATATCCAGCGTTGTCACTCGGAAAAGTTCTCCAGCCCCTTCGCAGTCGGAACCGGTTATTATCGGTGTATGAATGTACCTGAATCCTCGGTCACGGAAATATTTGTGAATGGCATATGAAAGCTCAGATCTGATTCTGAAAGCGGCGCCGTACTTATTCGTTCGTGGCCGAAGGTGCGCAATGGTTCGCAAGTACTCATCGCTGTGACGTTTTTTCTGAAGGGGGTAGTCTTCCGGGGCGATGCTGATAATTTCGATATCCTTTGCTTGGATCTCCCAATTTTGCCCCCCGCCGGGCGATTCTGCCAGACTGCCGGAAATTGCCACAGCAGACCCAGTTGTAAGCCGGGTAATATCTGCATAATTGATCAGCGAACCATCAGCGATAACCTGAATATTCTTAAGACATGACCCGTCATTTACCTCGATGAACGAGAAGTCTTTTGAATCGCGCTTTGTCCTCACCCATCCTTTGATGAGAACTTCATCAGCTGGTGACTCAAAGTTTGAAAGCTCATTGATTTTTGTGCGTTTTGTCATAGTAGCACCCTATTCAAGTACGTGTATGTTCTTTTTCTTACAGATATCCTTGAGTGCCTGAGGCCACACGCTGATAGTCACTTCGCCAAGATGGGCCGTGCGTAGCAGATACATATAAGTTCTGGACTGTCCGATGCCACCGCCAATACTCAGTGGTATCTCGTCATTGATAAGAGCCCGGTGGTACGGGAGTTTGAGGAAATCTTCCTGACCGGAAATTTTTAACTGCACTTTCAGAGTTTCTTTTGTTACCCGTATTCCCATTGATGTCAGTTCATGACGTCTTTTAGTCACCGGATTCCAAACCAGAATATCTCCGTTTAAACCGTAATACTGCTCACCATTCTTGGTTATGGTTTCAGTTACCCAGTCATCGTAATCCGCAGCACGCATTTCATGAGGGTAGCCATCCTTAAGAACCTGCCCAATACCTATAATAAAGATTGCAGGTGCATGTTCCTGAATGACCCGGGTTTCTCGTTCCTTTCTAGGCAGATCCGGATACATGTTGAGAATTTCTTCTGCGTGGAGAAATACTATCTCCTCGGGAATATCGGGGTATTTATCTGTATTTAGGGCAGGGAACATTTCCTGTGCCATTTTACCCGCGTCGTAGATTACCTTCCATATCTTTCGGACGATGTCCTTAAGGAAATCAAGATTGCGTTCCTCCGCTGTAATAACCCGTTCCCAGTCCCACTGGTCTACATATGAGCTATGATCATGGTCAAGAAAATAATCCTTGCGCACGGCTCTCATATCAGTGCAGATGCCCTCTCCTATTTTGCAGTCGAACTGCTTAAGGGCCATCCGTTTCCACTTCGTAGCAGCCTGAACTACTTCAGCCTGGATGCGTTCTTCAAGACCAAGTCCACAGGGAAATCCTACCGGTGTTCGCGAACCGTCACGATCGAGGTAATCGTTCAAACCACTGTCTTTATCAACAATCAGAGGGACCTGAACCATCTGTATATTAAGCTCTTTAGATAGATTCTCTTCAATATAGTTTTTTAAAGCATAGACAGCTTTCATTCTTTCCATGGGGGAAAGAAGCGCTTGATAATCATCAGGCAAAGCTTTTTCAACTTCATCGTAAGTGCTTATTCCGGGTCCCGCCAAATCCGCTTTTTTATCTGCCAAAATACTCTCCTTTTGTTTTCATGTATTGAGATATTATAGCGTTTAGCCTGGGGTAATCACAACTTTGTCAGATTAACATTGGGTGAGCCCCAAATTGTACTCGGCAACAGTTGACTGTTTCTGATGGTTTGCGATAATTAGGGGACAATGCTAATCATTCTAGTAAACGGGAAGTGGAGTATGACAAGATTCATTTTGGCAGTGACGATCATTTTGATGCTGATTGTCTGTGGATGTGACGGCGAAAGTGATGGGGAGATGACTCCCGTAGAAATCCCTCCGGAAAAGGATATCACAAGTGTTGATGAGGGCGTTGATTTTTTCATAGCTATACACTGTGAGCCGGGGGGTGATCCATTATCGACCAACTATGTAGCTCTCAATTGGTTAGCATTGACTGATTTAGTGAACAGTGCGGACGATCATAATATGAAGTTGACATTACTGATGAATCCTCAATGGGCGACGTATATTCTCGAAGATGAACACCGGCTGGGGCTTGTACGTGGTTGGGAATCGAATGGACATGAAATCGGATTGCATTCCCATGGGCCACATATGAACAGCTGGAATGGATATACCAATCAGGAACAATATTTCAATTCACCTGATTTCATAGGAACAATGGATGATCTAGTGGATGTTGTTAATCAATTGCCTGCCTCAGGGCAAATGGTCACTGCTTGTATCGCATCAGAAGATCAGGAATATGATTTTCCATCAGGGATTATCTATGAGACGAATGGCGGATCTGACAAACTTGACGATTTATGGAGCACGCCAACGGAATACACCTGGAATGGACAAGATGTGTTGAGGGTAACACATGCCAGGTATGCAGTTTCGTTCAGCGAAGTGAATACCGATCTGCAGCAAATGAGCAAAATATTGGATGACAATGAAAGCGATGAGATAATGGGAATCGTTTTCCACTGCTTCGAATATGCTGGTGATCAAGTGCCGTATAATGCGTTGTTCAGGTTGCTTGAGGAAAGGGAAATTCATACAAATACTGTTTCAGTAATCATTGAGGATTATGAGTAAAATCAGTTATTATCACTTTTGACAGCCCCAGCGCAAACTGATAATCTTTGAAGGGGCTTAAGGTCCACATTGAGGAGGAGAAACCAAATTGGCTAAAGGGACACCGGAACCTGTGACTATGGAGAAGCTCGTTTCGCTGTGCAAACGGCGGGGTTTTGTTTTTCAATCGAGTGAGATATATGGCGGGATATCGTCAACATGGGATTATGGACCGCTGGGCGTAGAATTAAAAAATAATGTTAAAGCAGCATGGTGGCAATCGGTCGTTCGTGAGCGAGATGATATGGTAGGGCTTGATTCTGCGATATTGATGCATCCGGAGATTTGGGTGGCGAGCGGGCACGTTGGCACGTTTACTGACCCGTTGGTGGATTGCAAAAATTGTAAGCAACGTTTCCGTGCCGATGATATCGAAAGTGATGTGTGTCCCGAATGTGGTGGGGAACTGACCGAAGCGCGTATGTTCAATCTGATGTTCAAGACCTTCATGGGGCCAGTCGAAGACGGTGCTTCACAGGTTTACCTGCGCCCGGAAACGGCACAGGGGATTTTCGTTAATTTCCAAAATGTTCTTAATTCTACCCGGAAGAAGCTCCCGTTCGGTATTGCCCAGATTGGAAAGGCCTTCCGTAACGAAATTACTCCAGGTAACTTTACGTTTCGAACTCGAGAGTTCGAACAGATGGAAATCGAATATTTCGTAAAACCGGGCACAGACGAGGAATGGTTCGAATATTGGGTTGAGAAGCGTTTCAATTGGTATATTGGACTGGGTATAAAAAAGGACAATCTGCGTTTGAGGCCTCACGATCCGGACGAACTTGCACATTATGCACGTGCCTGCACAGATATGGAATACCTCTTTCCAATTGGATGGTCTGAACTGGAAGGGGTTGCCAATCGAACAGATTTCGATCTTGCCCGGCATGCTGAATGTAGTGGGCAGACATTGAGTTATTTCGATGATCAGAATAAGGAGCACTATCTTCCTTATGTAATTGAGCCCTCGGCGGGAGCGGATCGAGCTACCCTGGCTTTTCTGGCAGATGCATATGATGAAGAGTTGGATGAAAAGGGTGATATTCGGGTAGTGCTACACTTCCATCCTAAATTGGCTCCGATAAAAGTGGCTATTTTACCACTGAGCCGGAAAGACACGCTTATCCCGTTAGCCAAAGAGAAGATATACGCTGATCTGAGAAAAGATTACATGGTCCAGTACGATGATGCTCAGAGTATCGGCAAACGATATCGGCGTCAGGATGAGATAGGTACGCCGTTGTGTGTGACTGTTGATTTCAATTCGCTGGAAGATAATCAGGTAACCATCCGCGAAAGAGATTCGCAGAGGCAGATAAGGGTTCCTGTTGAAGAACTGAAAGTCTGCCTTAACGCGAAATTGTCTGGGGAACCATTTGAGATATTACCACCCGGTGGCAGCTACCAACTGGGATTCTGAGGCTGAACGTGCCTAAAGTATCTATAACAGAGCTAACTCAAAAAGATATTGAGGATGTCCTTTCTGAATGGGGAGAACCTAAGTATCGTGCCAAGCAAATTCTGGATTGGGTCTACCGAAAGCCCGTCACCGATTTCTCTTCGATGGGCAATCTTCCTCCGGGATTACGCGAAAAGCTTGATTCCGAATTCATGTTCCAGTCTTTTGAGTTGGCGGCACAGGAAAAATCGAAGGATGGTTATACCATTAAATCGCTTTTTCGTCTCCACGATGGGCACACTATTGAATCCGTCTTGATGTCCTATGAGAAGAGACAAACAGTTTGCGTGTCATCACAGGTAGGTTGTGCCTTTGGGTGTCCTCTCTGCGTAACAGGTGCCAGCGGATTTGAGCGCAACCTTACACCTGCTGAGATCACTGATCAAGTATTATTCTTTTCCCGACAACTAAAATCTAAGGGTAAGTCAGTGACAAACGTGGTGTTCATGGGTATGGGCGAGCCAATGGTAAATTTCGAGGCCGTTTGGCGCGCTATTGAGAACTTCACATCATCAAGCCTTTTGGGGATAGGCGCAAGGCATATTGCCATTTCAACAGCGGGAATCCCGAAAGGGATAACAAAATTGGGAAAGAAGAAACTGCAGGTAGGTTTGGCGGTTTCTCTGCATGCCCCGGATAACGAGCTTCGTGACAATCTGGTTCCACCCAACAGAATGTATCCGCTGGAAATTCTCATTCCAGCCTGCAGGAAATATGTAGAGGATACAAACCGTCGAGTGAGTTTTGAGTATGCCATAATTAATAGTGTCAATGATTCCGTACAACAGGCTATCGAGTTGGGTAATTTGCTTAGAGGACTGAACTGCTTTGTAAACATCATTCCTGTTAGCCCTTCTGTATATAATGAATTTACCCCACCTGGCAGGGTGAAAATCCAGTCGTTCAGTGAGACTCTGGAACATCATCATGTACCTAACACCGTTCGAATGAAACGAGGGTTGGATATTGATGCCGGCTGTGGCCAGTTGCGTGAAAGGAAAGGATAGCAGGCGACTTGCTATAATCATACGTGAACTCAAACCCTATTAAACTATACTTTTCCTCAACAAGATAACTATAAGAAAAGCTGTTTTGATTCTAGCCTGAATTAGTATTAGGTAGTACATTTCCACTTTCCCTCGAATCGATATCTGGCAAGTCTATTTCAATGTGTTAGGGATAGCATCCATTCGTAATTGAGGGCTGGCACAGTTCAGAAAAGGACACTTATCTGATACCATAAGTTGATTGATAGGATAGGAGAATCGTGCCAATGATGAACGATAAAGTAAGTGCGGATGATCTTTCGATGAATCAGCAGCAAGCTGAAACCTCAGCAAATAATGATAAAAAGGATGACTACGTTACTTCACCACTGAAACGTTACCTTCCGGTAATTCTGGTAACATTGACGGGATTGATGCTGACTACTGTCATTTTCCGTATTACCGGACGGTCTGACTGGAGTGTTGTGGTTGCAGGGTTGAGCTTTACAGGCCTAATTACTGTCTACATGACTATGGTTGTTGGCCGCACATCAGAAGTTGAACGAACAGTTGTTTTACGAACGTCGGAGTTAGAGAAAGAAATAATCAGCCGTAGGGTAACCGAAGAGAAGCTTACTGAAAAAAACCGGGAATTGCTTGAAATGCAGGAGAAACTGAGCGAAGCTAACCTGCACCTTGAGGAGAGAGTTCAAGAGAGAACGTCATCCATAGAGAAACTATTGAAACAAAAGGAAGACTTCGTTTCTCAGTTAGGACATGATCTGAGAAGTCCTTTGAGGTAAGCTGAAAAAAGTGGACACCAAAGTCAGATAGAATAAAAAGGCGGA
>CAZWIP010000126.1:0-9168 GCA_964634125.1 uncultured Dehalococcoidia bacterium | reverse complement strand
CAGAGCCAGAGATAGTATCCTCAGTGGAAACAGACCATACTGAATAGTCAGGCTAACTATCGACGCTTCTTAGTTTTTTTCGTCCCCGAGAAGAGTATATCTTCTCCACCTCTGTAGTCTGGGGCTCCTATCGGAACAGGATTGCTGATCTTGGGGTCCATCAACCTTGATCTGAGGCGAGCGTCGAGGCTATCCAGTGCCGGAATGGTTGCGGTGATAAGTGTGGCTAACCTGGCATTGTACCTATAATTCAGGATTTGGTGCAGCTTGTCTTTTGTCCAGGCGGTTGCCGTTTCCATTCCCAGATCATCGAGGATGAGAAGCGGACTGGTTTTTATTTCGTTGAGGCTGAGCGAATCACCTTTCTTTTGATCTCCACTGGCATTGGGCCTCAAATGCTCAAGCAGTTCCGGGACATTGGCAAAGAATACCGGGCGATTAGAATTAATCTGTCGATTAGCAACAGCTGCTGCCAGATGCGTCTTCCCAGAACCTGCTGGACCCACTAGAACCAGCCAGGCCTCGGGTTGCTCAGCGAATTGCTGAGCTGCATCCAGTGCTATCTTTAGACTGGCTCTCTCTTCTCTATCAGCATTCATTCCCTGAGGATCGAAATTTCTGAAACGCATTGAGCAGATAACCTCTTCGGTCATCCCGACGATTTGATTGTGAAGAGAGGGCGTATCAGTTTTCAGCTTCAGTTCAGTGGATAAACCCGGACTGCGCAATCGAGTCTGTAGCCGTACATCCAGATCATCCACAGATATTGATGTAACCACTGTAGGAAGCTGAGCATTGAATCGGGAATTCAATACCTGAAACAGTTTTTCTTCAGCCCATGGTGTGCTGCTGTGGGTTCCCAGATCATCAAGGATAAGTAATGGGGCATTCTTAACGCGCTCAAAGAGATCGTCGTATGTGATATCACTGGCAGGGCTGAAGGTCGTACGCAGATGATCCAGCAAATCGGGAACAATGGCCCAAAAGGACGCTATCCCCTGGCCTAGGCAATGATTGGTGATCGCAGCAGCAGCGTGGGTCTTGCCGCAACCGCTGGGTCCGGAAAGTACCAGCCAACCTTCCGGATGATCGGCAAAGGCCCGGACCTCTTCATAACAGGATTGGAATTGAGCCTGCCTTTGGGGATCACTATCAAGTCCTTTGGGTTGCAAGTTATCGAAAGTGAGTCGGGTAAGTGGCCCGAGATTGCTGTAACGTTCCAGTCTTTCTATTCGGCCTTTGTCGAGTTCCCTCAGCATACAGGTGCAGGGAAACGATTTCCCAAAATCAGGATGGTCTGCAGGCACATCGAGAGTCACCATGCCACAATCGTGGCAAACAGGGCATTTCTCGGTTTCCATCTCAATCTCTTTTGGTGAGGTGCCCGAACCTTCGAATATACTCTTTGGGGTCAGAGTCCGTTTGAGGATTCTCCCTAATTCTTCCATCGTCCTTTCCCTGTGCAGCCCAGCGTTCCAGTATTGTGTTTATATAGCGCCAGCTACGCTTGTTCATTCTGACCGATTCTTTAAAAGCATCCTCGATCCAGGAAGCGGGGAATCGATTTTCTGCATATTTCAAGTCGTCTGCGATTATGGGATTCAGGAGCCCGATGTGCTGTTCGTAGAGCGTAAAGATATTTGCAGGCTCTTTTATTGGAGCGGGTTCGAATTTAACCATGCCGCCCAACTTGATTCTGCCACTTTCGATTTGTTCAATAGCCCTACGATCCTGCTCTGAGTTCAGGAAATAGAGCTCTTCTGAACCTTCATCACTTTCGAGGCGCAATCGAAGGAATGTCCCTCGGTTCACAGCTGCTTCTAAACCATGCTGTAAATCCTCTTCCGATGAGTAATCATTTGTGATTCCTGACATCAATGCTGTATCGCCACGAAGTTCACTATGGGTAACAAACCGGGGATAACTCTTCTTGCGGTAGAGTGCCCAAAAAATATGAAGTGTTATTTTTAATTCAGTCAAATCCCGTACCTGTGGCAGAATCGAACTGAAAAATGGATTGGGAATTGATGTATATTCTGTTTTTTCCGGAAAACCCATGAAGCTGTTTTCTGTACTCATAGTAAAGCTGGTTTCTCCTCTGGCGCAATTGATGGCAGATTGTCAAACTTGGTGGTGCGTCTATCAAAGCGCAATGTGATTTCCCCGGTGGGACCGTTACGATGTTTGGCGATAATAACTTCAGCGTTTCCTTCAGGATATGGCTCGTCGGGGCGCCGTCTTTCCCATTCTTCAGATGAATAATAGGCGTCGTCCCGATAGATGAACAAAACGACGTCTGCATCCTGCTCGATTGAGCCGCTTTCTCTTAAATCAGAGAGCATGGGCTTATGACTTTCGCGTTGTTCCACTGCACGGCTGAGCTGAGAGAGTGCCAGCACCGGCACATCGACATTGCGGGCCAGCTCTTTAAGCGATTGTGAGATATACGTCATTTCCTGGACTCTGTTGTCAATTCGCCTGCTTGAGCGCATAAGCTGAATGTAATCAATTATTATAAGATCGACCCCGTTTTCGCTCTGAAGTCGGCGTGCCTTACTCTTCATATCGGATTCTCGTAAAAAAGCTGAGTCGTCAATGTATATTGGCGCTTCAGACAGGACTTCCAACGCTCCCATGACTCGATCGCGTTGTGTTTCAGTAAGATTGTTTTGCCTGAGTGACTGACCGCTTACCCCTGATTCGCCGGAGATGAAACGGTATGCCAGTTCAAGCTTGGACATTTCAAGACTGAAGAGACCGACTTTAGCTCCCTGATTGAATGCAGCATTTCGGGCTATATTAACAGCAAGACTGGTCTTGCCCATACTTGGCCTGGCGGCCAGAATGATCATGTTGGAGCGATGCAATCCTCCCAGTTTTTTATCCAGCAGAGTAAAACCGGTGTTAACATGCGGGAGATAATCATCCTTGGCGGTTCGTTCTGCAAGGCTCGTTTCCTCGAAATAGCTATCGAGGACGTCTCGAATATGAATGAACGCGTTTGCTCTGCTGCCATGGCGAAGTTGAAATAACAAACCCTCGGCTTTATCCAGAGCATCATCGGTATCTGGTGGAGCATCAAACCCAATACTGGCTATTCTCTCTGAAGCGTCAATGAGATTTCGCATAACCGAAAGCCGGCGCACAATCCCCGCATAATGCTCAACATGGACCGATGTAGGAACATTGAGGACAAGATTGCTCAAATAGGCTGATCCGCCGAGGGCCTCAAGTCTATCACGGCGACCCAGTTCATGGGCTACGGTGATCTCGTTTATCCCTTCGTTTCGCTCATAGAGCGAATAGCTAGCGTCGTAGACCCACTGATTTTTATCGCGGTAGAAATCCCCGGGTTTGAGGGTGTCTATGATCTTGAGGATAGCTTCATTATCCATCAGAAGCGATCCAAGGACCGCCTCCTCAGCGTCAAGGTCATACGGTGGAATTCGGTCATCGTTCATAACGATACCTCTTGTACGCTGAGAATCACTTATCTTCGGCTAATGGTTCTTCTGTTACTTCTGCGATCGGTTCTTCTGGCTCTTCGTCGGCTGGTTCCTCTACTGCTTCTGCGATCGGTTCTTCGGGCTCTTCAGCGGTTACTTCCTCGACGGTTTCCACAGTAGTTGCTTCAGGTTTCTCTTCGAGTTTTTCCCCTTCCGCTGCTTCAATAATAACCTTTATTTTAGCTACAGCCTCTTTAGTGAGTTCAATTTCCACTTCGTGCTCACCGAGCTGGCGCAACGGTTCCTCAAGCTTGATCATCGATTTTTCAAAGATATGCCCCAAGCGTTTGAGTTCTTGCTGAATCGCAGTGCTGGATACGGAACCATAAATATTGCCTTTACTCGTTACTTTCTTGGCAAAAACAAGGGATACCCCGTCAATAGTTCCTGCCATGCCTTGTGCTTCTGCCGCCTGTTCCTCGCGTCGCTTGGCAGCTGCGCGCTTTAATGCTTCGACGCGTTTGAGTTCTTCCGCAGTAGCAGGTACAGCAAACCCTTTGGGAAGCAGGTAGTTCCTTGCATGCCCCCTCTTCACCTCTTTAACTTCACCTGCATCGGCTACATTTGGTACATCCTGAACGAAGACTACTTTCATTACAATCCACCTTTGTTATTCTATTTCAAAACGGCGACATTTCGACACCCAAAATCGTCTCTCGCCGATTGTGCTCTCGTTATGGCGCGTAATTGATATTCTACATCACTATCCGGAAATCGGGAACCCCTTAAAAAATATCAGTATGGGGAATCTCAGCTTTGCATGTATCTATCGTACGATACTATTTCTGTAAGTTCCTTGCGGCGAGGCGCTTGAGGAGACTCATCAGGGTAGCCTGTGGGCAACATCAGCACTACAGCCACATCGGAGGGAATTTCAAGTATTTCGGCTGCTTTCTTTGCATCGAAAAGCCCCACGGGTACGGTACCTAATCCAAGGGAGTGAGCAGCCAGCATCATGTTCTGAGCTGCAAGGGCAGTATCGAACATGTACCAGTCGCCCTTATCTGTTGGCGCTTCACCTTTATAGTAACCTGATTTCCTCAATTGGCCACAAATCACAATGGTTACCGGAGCGGTTTTTATGGCCTCAGCTGCCGGATTGCCATGTCCCTTGGTCTCAGCGAGTTTAGCCTTGATTTCAGCATCGCGCACTACTACGAATCGCCAGCATTGCGTATTGACCCAGGAAGGAGCCCATCGTCCTGCCTCAAGTACAGTGTTGATGAGATCATCGTCAACCGGGTCTGATTTGTATTTACGAACGCTTCTGCGTTCATTTATGGCTTGTATCAAGTCCATAATTACCATCCTGAGTGTGAAAGGTTAGTCCCTCTCAGAGTAATTCTGAGGGAGTCCTTCCACCAGATTTATCGGGGCATTCCGAGACCTCTTTGTGCAATCACATTTCGTTGAACTTCATTGGCACCCGCTGCAAGCTTGGGACCCATGCTACAGACATAGCTATGCCAAATAGATGCATTCAGTTTTGCCCATTTTGAGTCGCCTTTCACTTGTGCGTAGGAACCTTCCAACTGCAATCCGATATTGGCCAATTCCTGCATTACCTCTGTGATGAATACTTTCGACATTCCTGCTTCGGCTTCAGGGATCAATCCCTGTTCTTGCATCCAGGCTACCCGGTACGAAAGTAAACGAGCGGTCTGTATTTTTACAGCCGAGTTTGCCAATCGATGACGGATTAAATGATCATGAACAGAAAGCTGCCTGCTGCCCATAACTTCCTTAGTATACGCTGTGAGGTCGTCGAGAAGACGCCGACCGGTGCCGATGAAACCTGAACCGGAGCGCTCAAAACTCAATAGTGTCATGGCAACCTTCCATCCCCCATTCTTCTCCCCGACCATGTTTTCTTTGGGGACTTTTACATTATCGAAAAAGACCTCGGAGAGTTCATATCCGTTGGCCATATCCTCCATGGGTACTACTTCAACACCAGGGGTTTTCATATCCACCAGGAAGAAGCTTAGCCCTTTGTGACGAGGAAGCTCGGGATCAGTTCGAGCCAGGACAGCACACCAATCGGATCGGCTGGAAAGAGAGGTCCACACTTTCTGTCCATTGATGACGTAACAGTCGTCTTGCTCTTCGGCTCGCGTTTTAAGGGAAGCCAAATCTGAACCCGCTCCCGGCTCACTGAAACCTTCGCACCAGAATGATTCCGCGTTGGCAATTTTGGAAACGTGTTGTTTTTTCTGCTCGTCGGTCCCACATACGATCAAAGTCGGGCCTACCATGACCACACCGATGGCGTTTACGCCCGGAGCTCTGTAGTAAGCCATCTCTTCAAAGAACATAGCCTGCTCAATGTGCGTGCGCTCTTGGCCACCGTATTCCTTTGGCCAGGCCATGGCTATCCAGCCTTTCTGGGCCAGCTTTTTGGAGATTTTCTGATACATGTCCCAAACATCATCCTTTTCCAGTTCCATTTCTATCATCGTGGGGCCAGCCAAGCCATGCCAATCGGGAGGAATTTCTGCTTTTAGGAATTCCCTGATTTCAGTTCTGAATGCCTCTTGTTGTTCGGTCAGCCGAAAGTCCATTGTCTCTACCTCATTCGTAAAGTATTAATATGTATATCACACCACAAACGGGCCCAAAATTGGGCTCCCAAAGAATTAGTGTATCATCTTGATAGAGATGGTTTCAAGGTAGAGACTGTCTGGCCTTGGTTACGGTATATTCGTTATAGGATAAATGCTATAATGCGAATCGAAGGAGCCGTAAGATGGAGAAAGTTATAGGCAATGCAAAGCTCTCTCTCATGCAGGGTGATATCACGCGTCAAGATACTGATGCTATCGTAAATGCGGCTAACTCCGGTCTCATGGGTGGTGGAGGGGTAGATGGTGCGATCCATCGTGCCGGAGGCCCTACGATCAAGGAAGAATGCAAAAAGATAGTTGCTGATCGTGGGAGGCTACCAGCAGGGCAGGCAGTTATTACCACTGGTGGAAACCTAAATGCCAGATATGTAATTCATACGGTTGGGCCGGTATGGCATGGTGGTGAAAAGAGTGAGCCGGAAACACTGGCGAGTGCCTACAGAGAAAGCCTGAAGATCGCGACAGAAAATGGACTCAAAGCCATTTCGTTTCCCTCGATTAGCACTGGAGTTTATGCATATCCCATTGACAAAGCAGCCAGAGTAGCCCTTCGAACCGTTGTTGATTTCCTGAGTCAAGAAACAAGCCTGAAAGAAGTCACTTTTGTTCTGTTCGACTCTCGTACGTTTGAGGCTTACAGTCGGGTGATGGAAGAGTTATGAATTAGCCAGCTCTGGAGATACGTGAAGTGCAGCAAGTATACAACTACATTGACGAACATTGGCTGGAGGCAATAGAGGATCTTAAGCGATACTGCGCCCAGCCCAGTATCAGCGCTCAGGCAGCAGGAATGGAAGAAGCATCAGCTCTAACCGCTGAGTTGTTGCAGGATTGTGGGATCAATTCGCAAGTACTGGCTACTTCCGGTCAATTTCCTGTAGTATATGGCGAATTAAAAGGGGCGTCACCCTATACGCTTCTTTTCTACAACCATTATGATGTCCAGCCACCAGAGCCACTGGAGTTATGGACTTCGCCTCCTTTTGAACCGACTTTAGCTGAAGGTAAGCTATTTGCACGCGGTGTCTCTGATGATAAAGGTGATATTATTGTTCGATTGCTGGCAATAAAGGCATTCCTTAATACCCGGGGCCATTTACCAATATCCATCAAATTCCTGATCGAAGGGGAAGAAGAGGTTGGGAGTCCTAACCTGCCCGCGTTCGTCGAGAATAATCTTGATTTGCTCAAATCGGATGCGTGTTATTGGGAAGGGGGTAGAGTGAGCTGGGAGGATCGCGCGGAGATTATTCTAGGTTTAAAGGGAATCGTTGGAGTGGAATTGGAGGCTCGTGGAGCCATCCGGGATTTGCACTCATCCATCGGCACTATCGTACCGAATCCGGCCTGGAGATTGGTATGGGCTTTGGGCACACTGAAGGATGCTGATGAAAACATACTGATCGAAGGCTTTTACGATGACGTTCGTCCACCGACTGAAGAGGAGACTGAAGCAATCAGAATCCTCCCTTCAGATGAAACGGAATTGAAACAAAGCCTGGGCATCGGATCCTTTCTAAGGGGACTAACAGGTGTGGACCTGAATATGCGCAGTATCCTGCAGCCTGCCTGCAATATAAATGGATTTGTTTCCGGATACACTGGCGAAGGATCGAAAACTGTCCTGCCATGCTATGCCAAGGCTAAACTCGATTTTCGATTGGTACCTGATCAAAATCCGAAGGATATCATCGAAAAACTAAGAAAGCACCTTGAAAAACGGGGGTTTGCTGATATCATTCTCACTGCTGCTGAAGGTGAAAGCCCCGCTCGTACTCCTCTAGATTCGCCATATGCAAAAATTGTGAGCGAAGCTGCCCGAGAGGTTTATGGTTCCGAACCAATCATCAAACCCAGTATGACCGGAAGCGGGCCAATGCATTCATTCACAGCTACACTCGGATTACCGGTGGCTTCGTCCGGTGTATCAAATCCGGATTCCAGACCGCATGCGCCGGATGAAAATATACGCCTTGCCGATTTTATTCTGGCCGCCAAACATGTCGCAGCAATTATGGAACGATGCGGTCAATAGATGTTGAGTAGCGCTATATTAACGGGTGATAGTATCGTCGGGAGTATAATTCCTCGGTGAAGGCAAAAAACGCGCCAGAATAAGCAATCTGGCGCGTTTTGATTGTGATCCCTGTTTGTCCAACTATAGCAGCATTACTGTATCGCTATCAGTATTGGCTACCCAGACGCGGGTTCCATCGGTCGTCAGTGAGCTGGGGTTAAGGCCAACATTATAAGTATCGATTATATCCCCAGTGGAAGCCTTAAGCCTCAGTACAGTGTTGTCTGCAGAATTCGCTATCCAGATATAGGTTCCATCGGTAACAAGAGCACATGGATTATTCCCCACTGTGTAAGTAGTTACTAATGTACCACTTGAAGCTTTGAGCAACATTACATCATTGCTTGCAGAATTCACAACCCAAACGTGATTCTCATCAATGGTGAGGGAACACGGGTTTTCACCGACGGCATAAGTATCCAGCAGTTCACCGGTAGAGGACCTCAGCACCATCACATTATTATCACCGGCATTCGCTACCCAAATATTGCTTCCAATCACGGCCAGCGAACTTGGATTGTTGCCGACGGTGTAGGTTTCCAGGACTTCTCCCGTGGAAGCTTTCAGCATCATCACGGTGCTATCCCCAGCATTTGCCACCCATGTGTAGTTCCCATCGATAGCCAGAGCGCTTGGGCTGTTTCCCACTGAGAAAGTTTCTATTACGTCACCGGTGGAAGCTTTTAACATTGTTACGGTGTTGCTTGCAGTATTGGCTACCCACATATACGTACCATCGAAAGCAAGGACACCGGGATTGTCGCCAACTGTGTAGGTATCTATCACGTCGCCAGTAATGGGATGTAGCGTCATTACTGTGTTGGATCCTGAGTTAGTTACCCATATATAGTTCCCATCAAATGCAAGGGCTTTGGGATTGCCGCCAACATTGAAAGTGTCGGTCACGTTGGGTGTGGGTAACTCTACCGGTGTCTCCTCGGGAGCTGGTGTTTCTGTCGGC
>CAZWIP010000125.1:0-9273 GCA_964634125.1 uncultured Dehalococcoidia bacterium | reverse complement strand
CAATGGCAGTATCGTTATATGTGTAAGGATGGCCCTTGCGTCCGGTTTGCTTCGCCTGTATCCAGACTTCGATAATGTCATCTGATACCCATAATGTCAGATCTCCCCGATTTATTAAAGCTCTGTTATAATCTGACCAGTTAGTGACTTTGTAACTGGTTTGCCAAGGATGTTTTTTCATTGTGGGGAATACTCCCATTCCTTTATTTCCCCCACTGATAGACTAATCTCCTATTGGCATTTGTGCAACAAAGCCTGATGAAATCATCATTTTGCCTGCTATCATGGGAGGGTGATTCTATCCAATGCTGACGATTCAAGAACAGACTGTCGTAAACGCTTCACCCGAAACCGTTTTCAATATCATTACCGATTTAGACAGATATGAAGAATGGAATCCCTGGATCACAGAAGCTTGTGGAACTCCGGAAGAAGGTCGGTTGATCAAAGTGAAGGCCAAGATGGGTGACAGAATCATCTCGGTTCAACATCGTATACTAATCAGCAACCCCAATATAGAGTTCCGTTGGTGTGATGTCGGTTGGTTCACCAAACTTGCGTACGGAGAGAGAGCGCGATTCATCAAGTCACTTGCTAGCGGTAATGTTGAATATCGCGTTGAGTTGACCGTGACTGGCTCCTTTTGTTGGTTCGTAAAGCTTGTTTACGGAACGTTTCTGGAAACTGGACTGAAGACGGAGACCGATGCACTCAAGGAGCGTGCTGAGCGATTCATTGTCGTGCCTTAAGACAATCCAGATTGGTCTGTATTTGTTAAACAAGGGATTTCAGGAATACATGCCACGTTTAGATTATTACTCCAGGATCCCCCGTGAAATGATAGAATAATCGCGGTAAAACCTTATCAATCAACGGTTTCTTAGTCGTGGGGGAGGTAAACAATGAGATTATTCATAGTGGATCGCGATAAATGCAAAGGGGACGGTATATGCGTTGCTGAATGCCCTCTAGACGTAATCGAAATTAAGGGATCAGACACTTTTCCATCTGTCACCGAGAATGGAGAGGATTTATGTATCAACTGCGGCCATTGTGTAACCGTGTGTCCTCATGGGGCATTTTCATTAGCAACAATGAAATCCGAAGACTGTATCCCGGTGATGAAAGAGATATTGCCTTCCGCCTCACAGATGGAGCACTTTCTGAAATCACGGCGCTCGGCTCGCGCGTACAAAGAAGAGCATGTGGCGAGGGAAGTGTTGACCAAGGTGATCGAAATTGCTTCGTACTCACCCTCGGGACACAATGACCAGCCAGTACATTGGACTGTGATAGAGAACTCAGAAGAACTACACCGGTTGAGGGTGCTGACTATAGACTGGATGCGTTCCATAGTGGAGGCAATGCCGGATTCGGAGTTCACCTTGACCTTGGAGAGTTTTGTCAAATCATGGGAACTGGGGCGAGATCCGGTATTGAGGGGCGCTCCTCACCTCATAATAGCCCATGCCAATACATCGGTGATAACCTCTGCGGTAGATTGCACAATCGCATTGAGCTACTTGGAATTGGCTGCGTATTCCATGGGGCTGGCGGCATGCTGGGCTGGAGCCATTCAAACAGCGGCGGGTCTCTATCCTCCAATGACCGAAGCGTTGAAACTCCCATCGGAACACCAGTGCTTCGGGGCCATGATGATTGGGTATCCCAAACACAAATTCCCCCGTATTCCTCTGAGAAATCATCCTAGCGTGAACTGGCGTTAAAAGCCCGTTTCACATTCAACCGACAAGTCATTGCTTGGATGTGCGGAGTGCTCCGAAACCACTGCGTTCAGAGTCGCATTCCTGTACTAAATGTTGATATTAAAGTCGACTACACAACGAGATTTCTCTGCTCCAGTTCTGGAAGGACATGATCAAGCCCTAGGTCTCGCAGTTTTTCTCTTTTTTGAAGTCCCGTAACGACGTCCCATCCTCGAATACTATAGTATTCATCCTTCATAGCCTCGAAGTCCTGGCGATCGAACACCATCCCCTTTCGTGAAAAAGGTTGACCATCCTTTCCCGGCACTATACAGTCGGGATTCCCGAAATCACCTTTTAGAGGTACCGTAAACTCGAACTCGTCGAGGATATCCGAGAGCCTTCCCGTTCGCCCTTCTCGTAATAGAATAGCGCGCTGCAGATTAAACACTCTCTCTCCAATCTGATATAAACCTTTTTCATCGATACCTCTTCCGGTCACTGCAGAACATATCTGGCTCTCCAAAGTGGGATCACCCACATTGTCCTTTGTTGTCTGGCTGAACATGATAGGCCAGCACAGATCACACAAGATAAGGGATTCCTTGGCATACTCTCGATCCTGAATCTTTGCTGCAGCTAGGGCTTTTCCTTCGATCGTTGAGAAGTCAGCGGCGGTCTCACTGCCAAAGAACCGGTGGGCAATGGCCCGAAACACAACAGAGTTCATAAAAGAATCTCCCAATCCCATCTGCGAAATTGCCCATACCATTCCGGGCACGCTGATCTCGTGCAGATGTTGGATAGGCAATCGGGGCTCAAAAGCATACAGCAGTGCGGGGGTGACGTACAGTCTCGGTCCATACACGCTGTTTTCACCGGTTGTGATCATATAGTCGGTTATGAATCGTTCCGAATTTTCGCCGACAGAATCCGCTGCCTTGTGTGTTCCTTGGGCTAACACATCTCCAAATCCTTCCCTCAAACTTATCTGGCGTACCAGTGTTTCGATAAATTCAAGACTTCCGATTTTAGATAACGGCAAGCCGGTCTCACCCTCACGTAGTGTTTCGGATCGATAGCACCGGCTTAACCACATGATCATCGTTTCGATGGCTCGTGTATCGACACCAAATTCATCACACAACTTGGCCGCGTGGAACGGAACTTCCGTGACCTCACCATAATACCGCTGCGCTCTGGTATCATAGAACAAGGAGGACTGGCAGAAAAACTTCCCATGCTTGCCTGCGGAGTCTGTGTAACCAGTCCGTACACATCCATCAATGCATCCATAGCATATTTCCCTTTTAAGGCGTTCTGCTGGCAGCGAACTTGGAAGCAGGTGCGGTGGGACCTTAATCTCGCGTATTCTCTTCTGAAGCAATCGAGTCTTTTCTTCATCGGCGATTGAAATCTTCTGTTGACCTCTCACGCTGATCGCCTTGAGATTCTTCGAGCCCATGACTGCACCGAGTCCACCGGAACCACTCGAGTCTGAATCGGCCAGCATTGTAGCGAAAGAAACCATGTTCTCACCTGCAGGGCCGATGGTGACTACCCGAAACGACTGGCCCAGCTCATTTTTAAGCATTTCCCGGGTCTGGACTGTACTTCGTCCCTTCAATGTTGAGGCATCCCTGAGCTCAACATGGTCGGCATTGATTACCAGATGTACCCAACGATCAGCCTTGCCATGAATAACTAACCCATCGTAACCGGCAAACTTCAGCTGCGTTCCCCAAATCTCTCCTATGTTGCAATAGGAAAAACCGTCAGTCTGAGATGACTTACCAACGACTTGCCAGCGCGATCCCGCGAATCCAGGGATACCACAAATTGGTCCGGTGATAAAAATCAACCGGTTTTCAGGATCAAATGGAGCAATGCTGGCACCGACCTCGTCCCAATAGAGTTTGGTAGCAATCCCCCTTCCTCCAAGGTAGAACTCTGAATAGATCTCTGTCGGTATTTTCTGAAATTTCACGGTGGAAAGGTCTATTCTCAATATACTACCGGCATAGCCGTAATTTTGCGCCATGTTATCTCCTATCATCGATGTGCATAAGCACGAACCAAAAGAGAAAGGTCATTGCTTGTCACAAGACGATATTCAAGTTTATCCGTCAATACCGTGAATATCAAGTGGTTTTGGAGCGGTTATTGAACGTAGAAGGTGTTCCGAAAAAACTGTTTGTCGGGGCGGTCTGCCCCCCGGATTTTGAATCAGTTTGGGGGGCAGGTTAATTCCAGTGTCTTTCACAGACTTTGCACTGCTTCTGAAAAGCCTATTTAACGATTGGTATCCATTCAGGATCTGCGCGAACGAGTGTTTTCTGGGCCGCATCTGCCCGATGTATTACCAAATGTTCGCAGGAGAAGCGATCAGTTTCGCTGAAGCTCCAGGGCTCATAGGCCTCACCGTAGTCAATGTTAAAAGAAATTAGTGTATCATACAATGCCTCTTGCGAAAAGTTTTCCGCTCCGACACTTTCAACAGTCTGTCTTATGATCTCAATAAAACCGTAGACTTGGTGTACCATATTGAGGTAAGTATTACCTGATCTGATCTGTTCCTGGAGTTCTCCCTCGCCATGATATTCAATCAAAAGATTACGTGCCAGGGAAACTACCTCAGCATCTTCCTCGTGCCAATAGGGCGACGGTAGCGCGAATAAGGTTCCATCTATCTCATCCCATAGCCTCGCGTCTGTTAACACCCCAAAGAACGGAGATTGTGTTTGTTCCATGAGGAACTTGGCCTTTCCGCCTGCGTCACGGTACTGCTTGACCAATGTGGCAACAGCTGCGCCAGGAGGTAGAAGATAATCCCAATCCTTCGAAGCCGCTACCTCCGCGCTCCATTGGAACGACCTTTCAGTTAGATAATCACCTTGCCACTCAAACTGTTCCGGATGGTCCTCAATATAGGCCTTTGCTCCGTCACGCGTCGCGTGGAAGGAACTGGAGTTCCATGCAACCATCCCGATCTTTGCTGGTCCATTCGTCTGCCAATCCCAATCGTTGTCAGCGACCCATTTGAGCAGGGTTTTGGCGACCTCGCCGAAGCCGGCCATTAGGCCAAAAATGTATCCAGGCGGGTCGTGATAAAGCTCGTCCGCACCTGCGGTCATCAGCACCACCTTCTCCTGGTTCACCCTCGGCATCAACGTGATAGGTGTGGTAGGCAAACCTGTGAAGAATACGTCCGCCCCCCTTTCCTTAAGCCATTCGTAAGCAGGGATGTCATTAGCCGGGTTGTACTGCGAGTCGTAGTGGAGGACATCCAGTTCCACACCCGGAATCAGGTTTTCCTCATTGGCATACCTGACCATGTCATCCAGTACCATATTCACTGTTTGAAGTGCATTCGCTGCTGGCCCGGTCATGTCCGAGATGTTCCCTATAGTGATTTTCACATCTTCTGCCGGCTCGATAGGCGTGGTTGTCTTGGTTGACGTTTCAGTTGGCTCTTTTGTACCATTATCGCCATCGCACGCTACCAACACTGGCAAGGCCAGTAAAAATGTCGCTAGGATAATGACCCCTAGTTGAATTGTTCTTTGTACCATTTCTCCTCCTTTTGTGAACTTAAAGCCACTATGTGAATTCAGAAATGAGTTAAACCAACTACGAATATCACTCAAAATGCTCATATATATCTAAATTGAATGGTATTCAATTACCAAACCGAGTCTCGGTGAAATCCTCTTGTTTGCATGAGTAATAGTTGGTGAACAATACTCAGGGCTACATTGAATGTTGATTATTTGGCCGCATTCTACCATTGCAAATGCAATATGTCAACGAAAAGAGTGACTTCAAAGCATTTTGAATCATATAGCAAAATAATTATGGCGTAAAGTTTTATTGTACGTACAAATAAATGCATTATGCTCATATATACGTTGACATATTTCGTAGCAATGCGATATACTTCGAAAGATAATTACCCCTTGTTTACCTTGTGTCAAACGGCGGACGCCTCTGGTAAATGGCTATTCATCTAATTTTATTCATTTGATCCAAAGCATTACTCAGCTTCTGAGAGGTCAAACTCCACTAAGGAGGGATTTATGATGGAATCAAATTGGAGTTTACGAGTCGTTGAAATCGGTCAAGGCATATCATCGTCGTATTGCACAAAGTTATTAGTCGATATTGGGGCGGATGTCCTCAAGATTGAACCGCCCGAGACTGGCGATGCCCTGCGTTCAATTGGATCATTCCCTGAAGACACATCGGATTCAACTAAAGGTGCCTTATTCGAGTACTTGAACGCTGGGAAACGTAGCGCGGTATTGAACCTTTCGATGGAAACCGATGTAAAGACCCTACTGGAACTCATCGCTAGGGCTGACATTCTCATAGAGAACTTGGGCAGTGGCATACTGGAACAATATGGCATTGATTTCTCGCATCTCAAGCGCGTCAATCAAAACATAGCGGTAGTCCAAATCTCGGATTTTGGTCAGTACGGTCCCTATTCAAATGTTCCTGCAACGGATTTCACTGTTCAGGCTGCTGCGGGATGGATATCAAAACACATGGCCCCCGGACGCGACCCGGTTCAGGTGGGGGGATGCATTCCCGATTATGTTACCGGTGTTCATGCAGCATGTGCCGCTCTGTCGGCATTCCGGACTGCTCACAGTCAGGACACAGCTGTCATGGTCGATTTGTCCAAACAGGAGTGTTTGATCTCAACGCTTCCTCAGCCGGCATTGCAAACACAGGTGCTTAATGAACTTGGATGGGGTCCCGGAGAGGATAGAATTTTTCCAGTCCCTGGAGTGATGAAATGTAAGGATGGCCTTGTGGGCATTAACATACTAACGGCACGTCACTTTGAAGACTTCTGCAATGTTCTTGAAATACCAGAACATATTCCTAACCGAATGGCGCTTCAACTGGCTGGACCCATGCTCGATGCCTTCTACCGTGATGTTCAACCCTGGGTGAGCCAGCATAGTGCAGACGAAATCGTCGACATCTGCCAGTCCTTCCGAATCCCTGCCGCACCTGTATCAAATGGACGCACACTTCCAGAGTTGGACCAGCTAAAGTCACGTGGGTTCTATCAGAGATATCCGGGCACTGATTTTCTTCGACCTGTCCAACCTTGGAGGATCAATCCCAAACCAGATATTAATTACCAACCTGCACCTCGGCTCCACGAACACGATTCTGCAGTTGAGGAGATATGGCAGGATTCTATTAGAATCCCATTTACCTTTGGGCGAGCTGGTGAAAATGATAACAATTCCCTGCCATTTAGTGGACTCAAAGTCCTTGACATGGGAATCATGTGGGCCGGGCCGTATGTCGGCTGTTATCTGGGAGCTTTCGGAGCAGATGTTATAAAAGTGGAATCAATCCAAAGGCCGGATCCGTATCGGTTCAGTGGTTCGTACATGGAGCAAGGGCATGATTGGTACGAGCGAAGCGCACTGTTCCAAGGTACGAATCTCAACAAACGGGATTTGACCCTAAACCTCGTGCACGATGAAGGAAAGCGGATATTCGAGAGTTTGGTTGCCAGATCTGATGTATTAATCGAAAACTTCTCACCACGGGTTCTCGACAATTTCGGTTTTGGGCCCGAACGTCTCCAGCAAATCAACCCAAAGCTGATCATTCTTCGCATGCCTGGTTTCGGGCTTGAAGGACCATGCAAAGACTATGTGAGTTTTGCGATGTCCATAGAGCAGGTTAGCGGGATGGCATACGTCACGGGTCGTCCCAACGAGCCGCCGTTAAATCCTGGTGGTTTTGTTGATCCCGCAGCTTCCATGCATGCGTTGGTAGCATTACAGCATGCATTGTTGCATCGTGAGCTTACCGGAGAGGCGGCGATTATCGAAATAGCGCAACTTGAGGTGGGTGCTTGCATGACTGCAGAACAAGTCATCGCATATTCACTAACTAAAGAGTTGGTAGGCCGAATCGGGAATCGATCGATAACCATGGCTCCACAGGGAGTCTATCCCTGTCTCAACAATGAATGGATTGCGATTTCCATACGGGATGGTTCAGACTGGAAGCGTTTTGTTAATTCAGTGGGAAGGCCTGACTGGGTTACGTCAGAAAACTACTCGACCATGAAAGGCAGGCAGGAACACCATGATGAACTGGATCAGCGGATCTCCGAGTGGAGCTCCAATTTGGAAGCTGATGTTACTGCAGATATGCTACGAAATGCCGGCGTTCCAGCTGCTCGGGTACTAACTAGTACAAAGATGTATAGCGATTCGCATCTTCACGCTCGGCGATTCTACCAGGAAGTGCCGCACACTAGGGCTGGCCTCCGTAGATATGCCGGTTGGCCAATGCACTTTTCTGATGGTCCAATCGCGCATCACCGTTCGGGAGCACCGACACTGGGTGAACACAACCATGAAATTTTGTCGGAAGAACTGGGATTAGACATGAAACAGATTGATGAGCTTGATCAGAACAATATTATCGGGAATGCCCCAATGGGATTGGGGTAAAGAACACGATAATATAAAACGATTTGATTCTAAGTCATATCCAACCGCCCAAAAACCTAGTGATTTTGGATCACTTAAGTCATCACCGGAGCCCGAACACCAAGTGGTAAGTCGAACGTCAGGGAATTAGTAGTCAAGTACCACAAGACCACCCCCGACAAGTGGCTACGGAACCAATCGTATTACCCGGCACCTTTTCGAATTTTGTCCGAAGCTACAGAAAGGCTTTCGATTCGAAATACAGTATGTTCTGAAGGACATCCCATTTCATTAGTAAAGCCCATGAAGTTCGTTTAGTTGCCAAGTTACTGAATACTACTATCGAGATAGATGTCCAATCAAGATAACGGAGCCTTGTACAGCTTTAGGCTATCGTGAAACGTCACACTCCTAGTGTACCTCTGAACCATTTCCAGTGATTCCCATCTACCCAGGTCCTTGATGGTCATGGTGTCCACTCCTGCTTTACGAAGAAGGCAAGCGAAGGTCCTGCGGAATGTGTGGGGATTACAGGTGATACCAGTAGCTTCTTCGAGTCTTCGTAATACCGATGTGACTCCCCATTGATTCAACCCCCATATACTTCCATTCTTGGGCTTGTACTCTGCCAACCATTGTCTCAAGTATCCCTCTGAGAGTTCACCAAATGGAGAAAAGCCTTCTTTGTTGCCTTTCCCAATAATCCTGATTGTACGACTATCCCAATCGATATTGTCTAGCTGTATACTTACCAATTCGGAAAGTCTCAGGCCACTTTCAGTGAATAGAGCAATAATGGCTTTGTCTCGGCTATTTTCTACTGCATCAATAAGTGTCAGGACTTGCTCAAGTTCCAATGCTGGCATCATCAGTTTGCCTACCTTTGGAGCTTTCATGTGGATCATTGGACTTGGGAGGTTGAAGGTTCGTTCCCTCCAGTTATAGAATGTCCTGATAACTCTAAAATAAGCAAGTCGGTTGCCAGCATTTTTGAATTGCAGTAGAAACTTCTCGATACGATGTTCGTTAGCTTTGTCTGTGACCTGCCCCCATTTATTGTACCACTCTCAATGTTAGAGCCGGGATAAAAACTG
>CAZWIP010000124.1:0-9327 GCA_964634125.1 uncultured Dehalococcoidia bacterium | reverse complement strand
AAACTACTCTGAGACCTCAAGGGAAATTAAATGCCCATCATGCGGAAGTACTGATATCACACCATCTGAGGCTGCTGCTGAGTTACTTGAACTGATCAATGAAATGGGTCGTACCGGCGGCTGATGCTAGACAACATTGAGGCCGTGAGCCTCATCTGTTTCTTAGTTGACCGGTAATTAATATCCATCATTCCTGGCCAAGGGATGCGATCACTATTATCTCTTCAAACAACTGTCTTTCAGGGCAACTACTAACGTACCTGTAAATCGCTCTCTCAAAAGTCTTCCAACTTCTCGTTTTCTTGACAATCACTGGTAAATTTGGATTATTATGTTAATAGTAACTGAATACTGTTTGAAATTGAACTGACTCAAAAGGGAGGGACCCTGTGGATTTTGATCTAAGCGAAGAGCATCTCCTGTTTCAACGTATGATTCACGACTTTGTCTCCAAGGAGATCGAACCCCTTGCTGAAGAATGGGACACTACTAACGAATTCCCCTACGATACCATCGCTAAAATGGCTGATCTGGGATTGTTTTCTGTCCACTATCCTGAAGCCTATGGAGGCAGTGGTGATGAGCTTACCTTTGTGATGGCTGTAGAAGAGATATCCCGAGGCTCCGGTGGTTTAGGGGCCATCTACCTGGCGAGCGTCGGACTGGCCATGTATCCGATCACTCTATTTGCTAACGAATCTCAGAAATCCAACTACATCTCCCGCATAATTAAAGGAAATATCGCCGCATTCGGACTAACAGAGGCAGCAGCCGGCAGCGATGTTAGCGCATTAACCACAAGTTATGTCAAGAAGGACGGTCACTTTATTCTCAACGGAAACAAGATATTTATCACCAACGGTGGAGAGGCTGACTTCGTAACCGCTTTTGCCACCAGCGACCGATCGTTAGGTTACCGTGGCATCAGTGCATTCATCGTTGAGAAAGGAACCCCTGGTTTCTCAGTTGGCAAGCTGGAAAGAAAGATGGGAATCCATCCCGCATCTGCTGCTGAACTTATCTTCGACGACTGTAAAGTACCCGTAGAAAACCTCATTTCAGAGGAAGGCAAGGGCTTCAAAATAGCACTGGGAGCAATCGATGCCAGCCGGGTGTCCGTAGCCGCTCAAGCCGTCGGCATAGCTCAGGCAGCCTATGAAGCCGCCGTCAACTATGCCAAGGAACGCCAGCAATTTGGCACGAAAATTGCACGTTTTCAAGCGATTCAGTGGATGATAGCAGACATGGCAACCGAAATCGATGCAGCTCGACTCCTGACTTATAGGGCTGCATGGCAAACTGGAAAAGAAGGTCACGCACCTCTCAAGGAAGCGGCCATGGCGAAACTTTTCGCATCTGAAGCATCAAACCGAGTATGCCACAAAGCGCTTCAGATATTCGGCGGATATGGTTATGTAAAGGACTTTCCGCTTGAACGATATGCTCGCGACCAAAGAATCACCGAAATATACGAGGGAACCTCAGAGATGCAGCGGTGGACCATCGCTCGTCAGATATTAGATGTAAAGTAATCAGTATCTTGAATTACCAGGAGTATCAAATGGTAAATAAAGAGCAATCAGGAAAGTTCACTAGCTCCGGTATTCCTATAGAACTGGTTTATACGCCGAATCATTCAGGGGAATTATCTAAAACTGAAAGTCCTGGGAAATACCCTTACACCCGAGGTGTTCACCGTGATGGATACAGAGGCAAGCTCTGGACCATGCGCATGTTTGCCGGGTTTGGTGCCGCCGAGGAAACCAATGCTCGTTACAAATATCTTTTAGAGCATGGTGAAACCGGTCTCAGTGTTGCCTTCGATTACCCCACCCTTATTGGCTATGATACCGATCACCCGGAAGCCAAAGGTGAGTTCGGCAAATGCGGTGTAGCTATATCGTCGCTGGCCGATATGGAATTACTCTTCGATGGTATACCTGTCGACAAAATCACAACCTCTATGACCATCAATGGACCAGCCGCCGTTATCTGGGCAATGTACATTGTCGCCGCAGAGAAACGCGGTATACCAATGGACAAGTTAGGTGGAACCATTCAAAATGACATCCTCAAAGAATACATCGCCCAGAATTCTTTTATCTTCCCGCCAGAACCATCTATGCGATTAGTAGTTGATACCATGGAATTCGGTTCCAAACACCTTCCCCGGTGGAACACAATCAGCATCAGCGGTTACCATATACGTGAGGCAGGATCGACAGCGGTTCAGGAATTAGCCTTTACACTGGCCGATGGACTTGCCTATGTTGAAGCAGCTATCGAGCGAGGCCTCAATATCGACGATTTTGCGCCAAGACTCAGTTTTTTCTTTAACTCTCATAATGACTTTTTTGAAGAAATCGCAAAGTTCCGGGCCGCCCGCAGAATATGGGCTCGTGAAATGAAAGAGCGATATGGAGCCAATGAACGATCCCAATGGCTTCGATTCCATACACAAACAGCGGGATGCACTCTCACCGCCCAGCAACCGGAAAACAATATTGTCCGAACAACCTTGCAGGCTCTTGCAGCAGTCATGGGCGGAACACAGTCAATGCATACCAACTCAATGGATGAGGCATTGGCGTTGCCTTCAGAGAAGGCCGTGCTGACCGCTCTTAGAACTCAGCAAATCATTGCAAGCGAAAGTGGAGTTACCAACAGTGTTGATCCACTCGGCGGGAGTTATATGGTTGAGACTCTGACCGATCAACTGGAACAGGCCGTTTACAATTATTTCGAACAGATCGATTCAGTAGGCGGAGTGATCCCCGGTATTGAGAATGGTTTCTTCCAGCGTGAGATAGCCGAAGCTGCGTTTCGATATCAACAAGAAATCGACTCAAAACACCGAATTGTTGTTGGAGTCAATGAACACCAATCAGATGAACCCATAAATATCCCCATTCTGAGAATCGACGAGGAAAACGAGCAGAAACACCTTGCCAGACTGAATCAAATCAGGAATGAGCGAAACAACTCCGAGGTTCAGCGCTCCCTTTCTGAAATCAAGCGCGCAGCGCAGGGATCAGATAATCTTATGCCGAGCATCCTGGATGCCGTCCGTCAATACGCAACTCTCGGTGAAATATGCAGCGTCCTCCGTGATGTTTTCGGTTCTTATCAGCAAACCTCTATATTCTGAATTCTGACGGAATCACAGATTCTCTGGCAATCGATGGGCAATCCTGGTATCCCACCACACAACCAGTGGCGGCATTACCACCATTGAACTTATCAGGCACAAAACTACACCAGCTGTGGTAGCTATCCCGAAATCACGCACCAGCACAAAGTTGGATACTATCAGAACCCCAAAACCTCCCAGCGTAGTTAGCGCTGTTGTAACGATTGCACGTCCGGTCTTTGATATGGCAACTACCATGGCATCATGAGGTGTTTCATCTCTGTGTTGCCTTTCCTCTTCATATCGGCCTAGGAGCAGCACAATAAACTCCGTCCCAATCCCTATGACTAACACACCAAGCGAGGCACTCATCGTGTTAAGAGGAATGCCGCCTATATACAAACAAAGCGAGACCCAAGCTATGACTAACCCTACAGGTATCATAGTGAATAAGGCCCGTGTGAATCGCCTATAAACAATAAGTAATATCACGAATATCGCAGCCATGCATATAAGGTTCATCACAAATCTCTTGCTAACCATGGCTTCAACAGCAGTCGCCGCCATAGCCAATCCGCACACTGGGGCAATGTCCACACCATCGGGTGGATTAGCGTTGTTTATTATGTGTTCTTTTATTACCTGAACATCTTCCATTGGCATATGCGTGATCCCAAAAGAGAGACTAGCCATCTTCCTGTCACCGGAAATTATCTGATCCACATACACCCCAAGAGTGTTCTCGAATGCGGCGTCTATCTCTGATTGTTCATCAGGTATTATCCCCCCGGTTTTATCACTGACAACCGTTGCCGGGCTATTCACCATGGCTATTTCTACAGGATCGGAATATTCTTCCATAATCTGATCCTGTAAGTCTTTCATCCACTTGAGGAAGTCAGGCGATGTCACATCCTCAGCTTTAACAATGAAACGAATCTCCCCTTCGTATCCTGTAATATCCCTAAGTTCTATTATGTCCTTGAGCACAGATGAGCTTTGAGGCATCAACTCTTCGTGATCAACTTTTGAAGGTAACCTGTGATCGGCAACTCCTCCGGCAATCCCAAGCAATAAAGCAATAAGTAAAATAGGGATTGGATATCTTAGTGAAAGTCTGGCTGCTGCTGACAACAGACGTTCAAAAAGGAGAGTAGCGGACTTTGACGCCTTCCCCATTTTTTGCGCCGGGAGTTTTTTATCAACAGTATGGACAATACTGTGAAGAATAAAAAGCGCGATAATAAATGAAAACGTCACCCCAACAGCCAGCATTTTCCCGAATTCCTGTATCATGGGAACCTCTGATATAAAAAGTGTAATAAAGCCGATCACTGTAGCTACAAGTGCAATTGCCACCACTGGGAACGTAAGAGTAATTGAGGCAATTATCGACTTGCGCACAGATTTTCTCTGTAGGACTTCTTCCTGATATCGATTGTGAAACTGTATGGAATAATCTATTCCAATGCCGATCAGTATCGGTAGAACTGCCATAGTTGTCATTGAAAGGCCTACTCCCATATACCCCATCAGACCAAACGTCCACAATGCAGCTATCCCCACCATGAAAAGGGAAAGTAAATTCCAACGAACACGAAACATAAGCATCAGAATGACAGCCATCACGGCCATAGATAGTCCCAGCAACCAGCTCAGATTGTCCGAGATACAACCGCTAATCTCCTCTATCATCTCGACTTCACCAATAACTTTGGTGTATTCCACGTTCTCCAACTGATGTTCTGGATCGCTAAAGAACTCTTCCATTTCTAGCAGTACTTGCAATAACTCATTGTGAGGGAGATTTCCTACAGGTCTTACCGTTACCATTACGTGCTCATCATCCGGAATGAGCGGTTTCACCTCATCCCTGATAGATCCATCATCAAAATTGTAAAGAACGCCCTGGATAAATATCTGATTCTCCAGGGGATCGCCTATCCACTCTTCAGTAGCTTCCCCCCGCTCTATAGCTTCCAATTTTGCTATCTGCAGAACAGTAACCGGACTAATAATCGATTGGATTCCTTCATGCGTCAAGAACTGCTGCTCAAATTCATGGAGTATCTTCAGGTTTTCGCTTGTGAATACGTCTTCTACGCCTGCTTCAATCAGAACGATTGTTGTTTCAGCGCCAAATTGCTCTTCGTATTCTTTGGTATCACTAAATATGTCATTGCTAGGCTGAAGCATGGTATCCATGCCGGTCTCAGTTTTCAGTTGAAATGTTCCCGGAATTAATAATGCGGTGATAATCACACCAAGAAAAATCAGCAGGATTGATCTCCTCTCAATAAATATTGCCAATTTTTCCGGTATCTTTCTAAAATCCATTGGTAGGTTCCTTCCTCAATTACAATTACCTGTCATTCCTCGTAAAGCCCTTCGCTGAGGGGTTCTTTGTTATACAAATCGATAAGGACATTCGCCACCTCACACCCGTTCCCAAGCTGTTCTCAGGTCAAACCGAACAATACATATTCCAATATCGATGATGAAAACGAACAGAAGCACCTTGCCAGACTGAATCAAATCAAGAAAGAGTTAAACAGTTCTGCAGTTCAGCGCATAATTGCTGAAATTGAGCGCGCAGCCCAAGGAAAAACTAATATAATGCATTTCCTGTTAAATGCAGTTCGTGAGTATGCTACTCCTGGTGATATATAATGTCCTTCGCAATTCTCTTGGCACATATCAACCAAATCCTTCTTTTTAGCTCAGCCCTACAAATTCTTGGGTAATTTCTTGGCTATTCGTTCATCCCACCACACTACCATAGGTGGCACTACTACAATCGCATTGATAAGACAAAGTAATACACCTAAAGTTGTGGCAATACCAAAATCACGAGTTAGTACAAAGTTCGAAGCAATTAAGACAGCAAAACCACCTAAGGTAGTCATTGCTGTTGTCACGATAGCACGACCTGTTTGAGATATTGCAATTACCATAGCATCATACGGAGACGCCTCTTTTTCCTTTTTCTCCTCTTCATATCGGCCTAGTAGTAAAACAATGAACTCGGTACCAACACCAATTATGAGAACTCCCAATACAGCACTCATCGTGTTGAGAGGAATCCCGGCAAGATATAGAGCAAGAGAAGACCACCCTATCACAAATCCAACTGGTATAATTGTAAACAGTGCCCGAGTGAGCCGCCGATAGACAATCAGCAAAATCACAAATATTGCGGCCAAGCAGATGCCATTCATCATGACCCTTTTGCCTATCATTGCTTCAACTGCCTCTGCTCCCATAGCCATATTGCCAACCGGATCCATGTCAATATTCACGCCTTCAGGTAATTCTGGGGGATTCTTTTCGATATGTTCTTTTATTTCTTGAATATCCTCTACTGGCATGTGTTTAACACCAAATGATAAGCTAGCCACTTCTCTATCATCAGAGATGTACTGTCCTTTGAATACCACAGGGGTAACTTCAAGCAGCGTGTCAATGGTTTCCTGATCCAGATCACTCAGCTCATTATCTGGGTTGATCGCCTTTGCAGCACCACCAACAATTGTAGCCGGGCTATTAACCATCTCCACTTGCCTGGGATAAAACTCCTTCATCATTGCATCTTCGTATTCCTGCATCCACTGTAGCACTTCAGGGGATGTTACATTATCTGCCCTTACAATAAATCGAAGCTCACCCTCATAACCGGTTAAATCACGAAGTTCCTGTATATCTTCCAGGGTTTCTTCACCTTGAGGCATCATTTCCTCATGATCCACCTTTGATGGGAGCCACTGATCAGCGATGCCACCCACAATCCCCAAACCCACCGCCGCCGCAATTTCACTCATGGAACATTCCCTTTCCGCCCGTAATACTAGCATTTCTCGTATTTGAGCAACGGTTACATCTGATTCCAATTCTTCGAGCGATATGTTTGGAGCAAGTAGGTGAAAGAGGTCTTCAGTTGATTGTAGAAATCGCTGAATGAGAAGATATTTGCTTTGATCCAAGTTTTTCTCCCTGTGAAATATTTCGCAATCACGAATATTTCACCATCTCAAAATGATACTTTATTTAACTGGACCAAGTCAACGGTGATAAACAGTATTCAACATGATGGCCTGCCAGCTTGACACATTTCTTCTTTTGGTGCTATATATGGGTGAAATAGACGAGACTATATTTTACAGAGTAATTATAATGAGTAAAAAACGGGTACTCATAACCGACGATGATCCCAACCTCATAAAGTCCCTGACCTTTGTCCTGAACAAAGAAGGCTACGAAACAGATACTGCCGAAAACGGCGAAGAGGCTATTGCTAAGGTCCATGAAGCAAAACCAGCTCTAATGTTTCTTGATATTATGATGCCTAAAAAGAACGGTTATGAAGTTTGCCAGGAATTGAAATCATCCCCGGATTTTAGCGACATGTACATCATTATGCTAACTGCAAAAGGACAGGAGGAAGATAGAGCAAAAGCCCTCGAATCCAAGGCAGACGAGTTTATCACCAAGCCTTTCAGTCCTGTTGAGATCGTTAAGAGAGTCCATCAAATATTGGGATAGCTTGAAAGCAATACTTTTTCCATGGAAAAGAAACACCAAATGAATCAGCCCGAAGAGTATTTCAGATCACTTATTGAAAACGCTCCGGATATGATTGTCACTTTGGATGCAAATGCCACAATCCAATACGTCAGTCCATCTACAGAACGTGTTCTCGGTTATTCACCTGATATGCTTTTAGGCAAGAATGTTTTTGACATCGTTCATCCTGATGACGTCACACATGCAATCAATACATTCTCAGAAGGAGCGCCAATCCCAGGCTATAGTACGTCATTGGAACTTCGGGTAATGCATAACGATGGTTCATGGCACTTTGTAGAACTTTTGGGTAAGAACCTACTGCACGAACCATCTGTTGAGAGTGTTGTAATCAACTATAGAGACATCACAGAACGGAAATTCGCAGAAGACGAAATCCGAGTAAAACATGAAGAAATAGAAGTGCATGCTCACCAATTGGAAGCGGCCAATGATGAGTTGAGACACACCCAGCAACAACTCCTCAACGCATATGAGCAGCTACGCGCCGTACGTAAAATCGACCAATTAATTGTTAGGGAACAGAATCCTGGAAAGCTTATTCAGACTGCTTGTAATATCATCAGTGAGACTCGAAGATATGAATGCAGCTGGATTGTCCTATTGGATGATGCCGGAGCGTTTGGCTCAATTGCATATGCTGGATTTGGACAAGACTTCCTAACTCTTCAAGATAGGATACGAACTGGAGCCTGGCCTGCTTGTGCACAACGGGCGCTCCAAGAAGAAACTCCTATTGCATTAACCATCGTTGCCTCCAACTGTGGTGACTGTCCCCTCACTGAAAAATGTAGCCAGAGGAGCGCATTCGCTATTCGCCTCCAGCACAGCGAAGATATATATGGTATCGCCTGTTTTTCCGGGCCTGCTAATGATACACCAAATGATGAGGAACGAGATCTTGTGGAAGAGGTGGCTGGCGATATCGCCTTCGCTCTTTACAATATCAAATTGGAAGAGGATCGGCATAATACCGAGGAAGAGATTCGTGCGCAGCATGAAGACATCCTTGTTCACGCATATCAACTAGAAGCGGCAAATGACGAACTCAAACATACTCAAAACCAACTTATTGAAGCCAATCAAAAGCTTCGGACAAGCGAAGAAAAATACCGGGCTCTTTTTGAAAGTGCCAATGATGAAATTATCTATGTCAATAAATCAGGGACCGTCATAGATGCAAACAAGAAAGTCACTGACATTTTCGGCTATACGCCACAGGAAGTAATTGGTAAAAACTTCGCAGACCTTAATTTAATCAATCCTATCCAGATGCCCGCAATGGAAAAGGCATTCAATAATACCTTACAAGGTACCGGTGGATGGGGGCTGACTGAATTAGAAGCCAAGCACAAAGATGGCAGTGCAGTTTATATTGAGGCCAATATTAGCCCCCTACAGAAAGAGGGAAAGCCTGATGGTATTATGGCTGTGATCCGAGATGTCACTGAGCGAAAACAAATGCAGGAAAAGGTCACAGAGTATTCCGATCAACTCGAACAAAAACTTGAGGAATTACAAAAAGCATATGAGAAACTCAAAGAACTGGACAAACTCAAAGACAATTCCCTCTCTACGGTATCACACGAACTCAGAACACCACTAACTTCAATTAA
>CAZWIP010000123.1:0-9541 GCA_964634125.1 uncultured Dehalococcoidia bacterium | reverse complement strand
CTAGAGGCCCCTAATTTGTCCCACTTTGCTGAAGGTGAACACTCAAATACCCCAAGTTTTGCACGCCTTTTCCAAGTCAGTGGGGAAATCAATATCCATCCATGGGTAGTCCGAAGTGTACACCTTTATGGTATGGTTATTCCTGATAAGTTGCTGGATGAACTCTGGGAATGTGGTTTCCAGGTTTGTCCTGGCAACTCGCTCCAGTCCTTCTATTAGAATCGGAATGGTGTCCCTCGTGGCTTTAGCCATACCAATGAATTCTCCATAGGGTTCGGAGACGTTCTTGCCAATGACAGTGACCCTTCCTTCGAGCAGTTCTACCTTCTCGGCTTCCTTATCCAAGCCTTTTCGGTCTACTACCAAAAGAGTATTGTCATCTTTAGCCATGACCTCTCTGACAAGCTCGGGTTGGAAGAGTATATCAGCATACAGCAAAAGAAACCCTTCTTTAAATTCTTGCCTGACCAGCCATAGATTCATAGCCACATTGCTCATTTCATAGAAAGGATTGAATATACATCGGGCTCTTCCCTGGCAGAAATCCTCAATCTGTTCAGCGCAGAAACCAGTTATCACTAGAATGTCATTAATTCCGGCTTCACTCAAAGCATTCAGTTGGTGATCTAGAATGGTCTTCCCCTTCACTTCCAATAAGCTCACCGGTGTACGTTTGGTAAGCGGAAGTAAACGGGGACTCCTAGCGGCTGCAGTAATTATTGCCTGCATAATCTAACCCTCCACGCCGGTAATTATCCTCATTCGAACAAAAGCGCTAATGCGGTCAATTAGTATCACCGTGGCTACCATCACTATTAGAGCAGTAAGGACTTCTTGGTTTTTGAACAACCGAACACTGTTGATTAGTTCTATGCCAATCCCGCCAGCACCTACTATTCCCAGCACGGTAGCCGCCCGAAAACTATGTTCCAAGTAGTAGAATGTATACCCGATGAATAAGGTCTTGACTTGTGGCACAATGCCATAATACACAATCTGAATACGGTTTGCGCCAGTGGAAGCTATGGCTGTTACCAACTCCTGGTTGGTCGATTCAATGGCCTCGGAGAAGTACTTACCGAGAGCACCAACAAGATGTACTGTGAGAGCAAGGACGCCAGGGAATGGGCCAAGGCCTACCATGGATACAAAGATGAGGGCCCAGATGATCTCATTTATCCCACGGCACATGTCGAACAGGGTACGGGTTCCCTGGTATACCACTCGATAAGGCATGACATTTCGCGCTGCCAGAAATGATAGTGGTAGAGCAATGATCGCACCGAAGGTAGTGCCCATAATAGCCATCTGAAGTGTTTCTCCAGCCTTTCCAACAAGTCTTGGGAGAACACTCATGTCCGGTGGAAACATGCGTTCCACATAGTCTATCATATAGGGGAAACCGCGAATGAGCGTCTCAGGATTGGTGTTGCTACCTTCAACTGCCCATATATAAACAACCGCGATAGCTATCAGTGTGGTGATATGGCGAAGCCTGTTTGGGGGTCTAAGCGAGAGCATCCTAGAATCCTCTCTTTCCATACAGAATCCAGTCCTCGGTCTCGCCATATATATCAACTATGTCTTTATCGGTAAGCTCGTCAGGTGTATTATTGAATACAATCTGGCCATCTTTCAGCCCGATCAATCGCGTGGCATAAGATTTTGCCATTTCCAGAAAATGAAGACTTGCAATCAAGGTGATTCGATTTTCAAGGCAGATTTGTTTAATGAGATCCATTATCTCCTTCATGAGCTTGGGATCCAAGCTGGACACCGGCTCATCAGCAAGGATAATCCGTGGACGCTGAGCCAATGCCCGTGCTATAGCCACTCGCTGTTTCTGACCTCCACTAAGGTCACTAACCCTCTTCTGTGCATAGCTTGAAAGCCCAACCCTCAGCAGGCTTTCAGCCGCAATAGATACATCTTCATCACTGAAACGACCGATAATGCTCTGAATCGTACCTACATGTCCCAACCTTCCCATAAGCACGTTCTTCAAGGCGGTAGCTCCTTCAATCAAATTGAAATGCTGGGAAATCACACCGATCTGTTGCCGTGCCTGTTCAACTTCCTTGCTGGGAAGAGAGGTGATTTCCCTATCCATGATGAAGACCTTACCTTGCGTGGGCCTGATAGACAAATTAGTACATCGTAAGAGCGTGGACTTTCCGGAACCGCTGGATCCCAAGATCACCAATCGCTCTCCTTCAGCAACCTCGAGATTGAC
The DNA here is from genome assembly GCA_964634125.1 of uncultured Dehalococcoidia bacterium. Taxonomy (GTDB): domain Bacteria; phylum Chloroflexota; class Dehalococcoidia; order SZUA-161; family SpSt-899; genus JABMQN01. The sequence continues at coordinate 7,308 of CAZWIP010000123.1, read as the reverse complement.
ATCGGACAGTACAAGCTCTGTCTCGTTCTTCCTACCTGAACGTCCCAATATTGAGCCACGGTTTCGTGATGGATAGCGATGGCTCAGACCTTCGATATTGATCATTGTATTCTCGCTGGTCTACAGATCCAATAGCTCCGCCGTTTCTCTTATGACATCATAGTCAGCGTCCGTTACCTCGACGTACTTCTCTATGTCTCCCCAACCCTGCACTGAGTAAATGGTCTGTTGATCCATTCCGATCAACGCCTGCTTAATACCGTCTTTGATATCTTGAGGTAAATCACCTCTAACTACTATCGGTGATCCCGGAATTGGTTCCGATTCAAAAATGATGATGTTCTCTTCGGGATCTATCTGCCCCTCATTCACCATGCGATAATACGCGTTGTCGCTGCTGGCCCCGGCATCTACTGTGCCGTTTTTAATTGCCAGTTCCACACTGTTATGAGTTCCTGCATAGAATACTGTGGAGAAGTCGTTATCAGGGTCTATACCATTTTCTATGAGCATCTTTCTGGGTATCAGGTTACCAGAAGTGGAGGCAGGATCCACAAAGGCAAATGACCGTCCTTTAAGGTCATCTAGAGTTTCTATGCCTGAACCGGCTTTGGTAATAATAATTGACTTATAGGTTGCTGTTCCTGTATCTCGCCTCACCCCATTAACGATAGCCTCAGCTCCAGCCTCCTCTACAGCCAGTATATAGGAGAAAGGGCCAAACCAGGCCATTTCAATGTGCTTGTTGCGCATAGCTTCTATGGCAGCGGTATAATCGGCGGTTACTTGAAGCTTAATTTTCACATCCAGTTCTTTTTCCAGATAATCCACAACTGGTTGATAATTTCTAAGCATCTCCGCTGCATCATCTGCGGGGATTAAACCCCAGTGAATAACTTCTTCGCCGCTGTCGCTGGAGCATCCACCAACTGTTCCGAATATAACGAGCATAATGATGAGAATTCCCCAGCCAAATAGTTTCTTGAATTGATTCATTTAATCACTCCTAATTAGCTAGCCTTAAAGCTTAATACTCGCAATTGTAATGTCTGAGTAACTATTTGTAAATATTCCTTGCCTTTACTAAATCATCCGCGGTATCAATTTCCATCCATCCGCCTTTAATATCAACATTGGAAACGCTATGACCGGCATCAATCAACTCCTGCAACATATCCGTGAGGTAGGCCTTCTCAAGCGAAGCTGCCTGATGGAAAGGTCTATTTGAATATTGAGATACTGCTTGAGCATAGGCTGCCTTCAATATACTTGCTCCCTTTTGAGTGAATTTCGCCAGTCCAATGAACTCCCCGTGTGCCTCTTGGAAGTCAATAACCCGCTTGCCGATCTTGACCACCGCACTTCCCTCAACTGTAACCAGTTCCGCTTCTTCAACAGGGTGAAGCATCCTTCCATCATAGCTGGATGCCCAGTCTGTATCAGTGACAATGGATATGTCAGCCTTATCCTGAAGAAGTTTATCCACCACATCCCTTTCATAGATAATATCGGAGTAGGAAAATATAAATGCTGTGTCCATCTCCTCTTCAGCATAAAAAAGGGACTTCAGGATGTTGTTGCGCTGGTAGTTGGTGTTTTCATAATATTTGATGCCAGGGTAGGTGATAGTTTCTTTTCGATATCCGGTAACCATGACGATATCTTCAACACCGCATTCCCTCAATGTCTCCAGCATCCGTTGCATTATTGATTTGCCGTTGATGTCCAGCAGGCACTTTGGAATATCATTAGTTAACGGCGCTAGCCGAGTGCCCATGCCTGCAGCGGTAATTATGGCTTTCATGACTAGTTTTCGACTAAATACCAGTGCCCAGAGCAAGAAATGATCAGTTCAACCAGCTGTGCAATCCCGCTCTTTCAAGATCTTCAATAGTGTCGATCTCGTCCCATCCCCCCTGAATATCAACACTATGCACAACATGTCCTTTGTTGATAAGCTCCTGAATCATGTCACCAAAACAAGCCTTCTCAACCGAAGGAGCGTTGTGAAAACGTCGTTTTCCATATTTGATCACAGCCTGCTCATAACTCGATTTCAATATCTCAGCTCCACGTGGGCTGAACTTTGCCAAACCAATGAATTCACCATGAGCTTCTTTTATGTCAATGATGTTCTTCCCGATTGCTGTGATTCGATCACCTTCCACAAGAGTTAGTTCGGCTTCCTCAACCGGATGCATGCCCCTTCCGTCATAGCGTTTCATCCAATCTCTATCAACCACCAAAGCGATATCTGTATTGGCCGAGAGAAGTCTTTGCAGCACATTCCTCTTATATATGATGTCTGAATACGAGAACACAAACTCGCCGTGTATCGCCATGTCTGCAGAAAATAGCGATTTCAGGATACCGCTGCTTTCATAATCCAAGTTGTCATAGTATTGTATGCCAGGATAGCCGATTTTATCGCCCCTGTATCCACGCACTACAACTATCTCACTAATTCCACAGCCTCGGAGAGCATCAAGTTCCCTTTCCAATATAGGCTTGTCTCCGATATTCAGCAGACAACCAGGTTTATCATCGGTTAGAGGAAGCAAATGAGCAGGCTGGCCTGCTGCCACAATAATGGCCTTTCTCGTCTCCTCCCTACCTGATAAATTGAGGTTCAGTCCCTGACAGGCCATTTGATCAAGAAAGCCCTCTAGCAATTGTTGCTCATGACTTTCCATAACCAAATCGGCCAACCGCTCGGCGACTTTGTCTACAAGACGCTGGTTTATTCTACGATAGAGCTGCGGCGACGCAATAGAGAACATTTGCTGTTGCTGTTCAGCATGGCGTAGTCTCTTGTGGCCAGCCAGCCCCTGAGTATTCTTGAAAGTTGCCCCGCAGATGTCACAGTTTACCATCAGTACTGAGTATACTACTGAGTAACTGGATTGTAAAGGGGCTGCTCATGCCTGCATATCCTACACCCCGTAACTTCGCAGGCCTCATGGTGATCTCAAATCATGGAGCACTCACTCTTCATTTGCAAACCCCTACATAGAAATGTATGGTCTCTTGCAGTCCAGTATCCAAATTGATACTGGACTGCAAATCCGGATCTTCTTAACTTGCTAATACCAGGAAATCATCGGTCTATTGATCCAGAGAGGAGAGGGAGATAGTAATATTTGTGTTTCCAGATGAGGAAACCAGACTTGAAATTCTCATCTGGAAAATGAACTGAGGAAGGACGTGGTCAAACCCATGCGATATCATCCAACCCGTCCTATGTTATAATTACTTACGGATCAAACCTGCCGAGAACTCAACCTTGCCAATAGCAGGGAGGTTTTTAAAGATGTACGAGAAATGGCTGACCATTGAGGAACTGACGAACCTCATATACGAAGCAGTTGAATTTTTAGCATCCCTGTTTTCTTTGTGAAACTAAAGGAGACTCTGGGAGATCCTGATTGGAACTTGGAATTGCGTGAGGATATCAGAGAGAGACCGCTAAATTCCTTGGAAGCAGTAGAGAGAGGGGAATCCGGAATGGCTCTGCGGGATGTTGTATCCAAGACAGGATTGGATTAAGTGTCCTACCATGTGGAGTTGATGCCCCAGGCTTTTAAAAGCTTAGAGGCATTAGATAAAATCACCGCACAGAGAGTCGTGAAGAAATTAAGGTGGCTGGCGGATAACTTTGATGATTTACCTCCAGAACCTTTGGTACATGACCTCAAAGGGTTATTCAAATTGCGAGTCGGGGATTAATCGAGCACTCTACTCTTCAAAGAAGCAAGAATCATTGTCCATCTCATCGGTCACAGGAGAGAAATCTACAAACAATAAGAAAGAATGCCTTTCAGCGGTCAGCCATCAACCCTTGGTATTCAGAAGTTTGTTCTGCAGTTTGCTATTAGCATTTTCCCGTCCCCCTCCTCCCCGTCTTTTTTTGACAGGATAAACAAAATCAACATGGCGTTATGTTTCAGATACCAGTCTCCAGCCCCATTTTAACCTTCGCAATTTGCACTTCGAACCTTGAATATCCTATGCCACAATCACCCCATAATGCCTTTTTGGATATGAACTTACCTTATATAGATGAACTAGGAACCAAGGGCCGTGGATTCGAATCTCGCCAGGCGTGCCAGAGATTGAAGCTGAAAAAAAGCAGTTTTTAGGAAACCTAGAAAAAAGGAAGACTTGACCAGAGGGAGAAGGATTGAATAACCACTATTTATGCTAACTGTAATTTCTTAACCTCTGTCTTGAGCCTTTCACCAAGTATATCTTCAGCAATATCCAGGTCATAGCGTGCCTGTAAGTTCAACCATATATCAGGTGTTGTGCCAAAATATTTTCCTAAACGTAAAGCTGTGTCGGCTGAGATACCCCTCTTCTCATTCACGATATCATTAATCCTGGGGGGCGGCACACCGATATCCTTGGCAATACGATAAGAGGTTAAACCCATTGGTATCAAAAACTCCTCACGAAGTATCTCTCCGGGGTGAATCGGGTTCATCTTCTTGGCCATTTATCCTCCTCTTCTAGCAGTAAAAACTAATGGTAGTCAGTTATTACGACATTAAAAGCATTCCCATTATCCCACCCAAAACAGATGCGCCACTGATCATTGATACGGATGCTGTGCTGCCCTTTCCTGTCACCCTTCAATTTCTCCAGTCTGTTTGACGGGGGAACATTAAGTTCTTTTAATACTCTTGCTCCATGTATCCATAGAAGTTTTCTTAGGGCTACTCTCTGGATATCTGATGGCAGCTTCCTTGATATTTCTCGGTTGAATATCTTTTCGGTTTCCTTATCGTTGAATGACTGTATCATTGTAGACAATCTTCCGAATGTAGTACAGAAATAATAACAAGATGCGTTATTAATGTCAAGTATTATTAACGACAATCGTTAATATCTGCCGGTAGGGAATCCTTAGATAGGGCCGCACAGCTCTCTGGGCAATATACCCCCGAAGGAATACGCTGATCGTTCTTTGGAAGCTGGGCCAATTCTAGTCCTTGAAGCTAACAAAAAAGACTTGCGGCATTAGCGTTTGAAGCGGAATTGGAAGGTGTAGGGGTGAAAGCATAACTTTGGTTAGCATATCCCTGATCATATTTAAGGATACAGAAAACTGAAACCCATCGTTCGGTTCTTAAGTTTTATCCATGAGGACGAAGAGATCATCCTTGCCTAATGCGGTTAATTCTTGTTTGATAGTGTTTTGCCATGTTTTGGGTATTGTCTGATATCGCGAGCAGACCGTTGCGAAATCGCCGGAATCGTTTAAAGCGATGAGTATGGCGACGGCTTGGGCTCTGTCTTTTTCTGCTTTATCTTTATGTTTCCGTCGTTTGGCGATGAGAAGTTTTTGGAGGGCGAAGTTTGCTGGATGGGGAACCTTAACTTCGATGTTATGAAAGGGCATCTGGATAGGGTCTTGAGCCAGGAAATCCATGAAACGCAACGCCTGCGCGTTAATACCGAGTTGGTTAATGAGGTAGGGTTTATCACTACCCCTACCTCGGGCCGGGACCAGGAACTCCAGGATCAGTTCTGGGTGCTGGAAAATAATGTATCCCTGTTCACCTTTGTGATCCACCAAAAACCCCAGGTCCTTGAGTAGTGCAGGCAAGTCTGTCTTCCTGCCAAGACTAAGAGGGATCGGTATTAGAAATTCGATGTCGCGTGTCCTGATGGCAGGTAAGAAACCTTTTCCTTTAAAATAATCCTCATAGAGCAGGACGCACCAACTCCCGACAATCATGACCTTGTCGAGAATACCTTCGCTTTTCATGCGTCTCAATACTTCGAGACAGAGGTCATATTGGTTCTTTTCCACGGAGTGCACCCTCAAGGTAACGTATTTGTTTCTTCAATTGCGAGAGGGACTTGCGGTACTTGGCCCTCAGTTCCTTGGCCTGTTTATATTTATCCAAGTCCTTTTCGGATATGGACTTACCTTTGTAGACGGACTTGAATTTCCCGTTTTCACGGTAGATCAAGTAATAGTACTCGTGTCCTTTAATATTTCGTTTTACCAAACTCCCTTTTGGAAGTTTGGACAATTCCCTCTCATACCGTGTCTTCATCTTGAGGGAATTGGCGAGTTCTTCTTTGAGTACACTCTTAATTATCATTTCAATACCTATGGTGGTTACTATACAACATTTAGAATAATATACATTGTATAGTAACGCGATGTCAACTGGTTACTATACAAATATGATAAAAAGCTAAAATGTATAGTAACGTGTTGGGTGGTCGGAGAGAAACTATATATTTTGAAATAAAAGTGGAGGTCCCCTGACACCGAGTACTGTCACCCATGCGTTTAACCGGCTGGTTAAACGAGCAGGAATACCTCATGTTCGATTCCATGATTTGCGACACACCCATGCTACCCTTATGTTGAAACAGGGGGTGAATCCCAAGATAGTATGTGAACGGTTGGGTTATTCCAGCGTGACCATTACCATGGATACCTATAGCCATGTATTGTCAGGGATGCAAGAGAAAGCGGCATTAGCTTTTGAGGCTGGATTGGAAGGTGTGGGACTGGAAGCGATACTGGGATGTGAATAAGCTTTGTATAACCGGCCACGGAAGAATATACATGACCAGCTGGATGGCAGTCCGATTTAGCTCGAATTATGATACCTTTTGAGGTCGGAGTGCACGCAGTTGTAATGCCCAATTGATTTATAGAAGGGATTTGAAAAATTCAGAAGTCATCTCACAGTCATGAAGGGCTTTGCTCATGAGGCCAGGACCAATTGTTTCACCGCTGTGAACTGGAACGACAGTTGTGCGTCCGTCTTGGTGACGCATGAAATGATGACTACCTTTAACTCTGATCACCTCGAAGTCTGCTTTGCGAAGTGCGGTGACCACCTCTTTTCCCGTGAGGCGTGGAAGTTTTGTCATGATGCAAGAATGACCTTTTGAACCCCGACGAAATTCAAAGATTCAATATCTTCACCTTGAACTTCAAGACACAATTCAATTGCTTCACGGATTCTCTCCATTACCAGATCGAGAGATTTGGCTTGAGTATGACAGCCACGCAAAGCAGGAACTGAAGCGACATAGTATCCTTCGGAGTCTTGCTCAATTATGACACTGAATTCTTTATTCATTTGGTCACTCCACTATGGACAATGTCATTACATTATACAACATTTAGAATAATACATCTTGCAAAGTAACACAATGTCAACTAGTTACTATACAAATATAAGAATACGCTAAAATGTATAGTAATGTATTGGGTGGTCGGAGAGAAACTATATATTTTGAAATAAAAGTGGAGGTCCCCTGACACCGAGTACTGTA
>CAZWIP010000122.1:0-9580 GCA_964634125.1 uncultured Dehalococcoidia bacterium | reverse complement strand
TCCATACAGCCACTATATCACAAAGTGACTATTAGTGTTAACAGGCCCTAGTTGTATCATGCCAAGTTCATGATCGCTGAATTGAACTTGGACAAGGAATAACAATCGTTTAGGCACAAAAGCAACCTGAAAGTTCGTTTGCGCGTTTGCCCCTATTCCCTGAATTCCTCATCCGTTTGATAGCTTTTCCTCCGAATTACATCGAATAATCCAATCACATTTCCGAATGCTTTGTGGAATTTATAAGCACTTCGTTGCGGAACGCTGGAAAGAAGAAGCGTAAGAGCTTCTCCAAGTGTTGCCCAGTAAAACAACGGTACAGAAAGCTGAGGATTCTTCTTCACAAAATGATAATGATGGTGCACGTTCATCCTCCCCATCGCCACCCTCCGGGTGGGAACAAATGGGGGGGGTAAGTGGTGAACTTTTGCATCATGTATTACCACAAGTTTGTAGTGTTGTGCTGCTCTGAAGCTAAAGTCAATGTCTTCGACGTAAGATGACCCTCCTAACTTTTCATCATACTTGGAGTTTTGTAGAATCTCCTTTTTCCAAACAGTTGCTCCTCCGCATAACCATTCTGTATAGGTATCGTTCAATACAGATACAACTGGTGTTGCAAACCCAGATCGAAGGACTTTTCCTTGCTTGAAGTCATCACACCAGAATAGCTTTCCCAGAAATTTCCCGGGCACTCTTACCAATGGGCTAGCAAGCTTGTTATTCGTGATGTGAAATGAACTGCCCCCTACATCGTCAGGGCATTGTTCCCAGTAACGAAGCATAGCTTCAACGGCATCTTTTTCAAGTATGATGTCATCATCTAGATAACCAGCAAGTGTGATTTCCTTATTCAGTGCTTCAATGCCTGAATTTCTCTGTTTCGCTAGACTAGGAGGGAATACTCTCACATAGGAGAAATTAGGAGTGGAAAAGTGTTCTATCTGTGATTCTATTGGTTCATCACTCCCATCCACTACAATTACTTGATCAGCCGGAGTCGTCTGATTCTGAAGGCTCTCCAGCAATTTCGTCAGAAGGATGGCACGGTTTCTTGTGGGAATGATGAGGGCGAGTTTGTGTTGGAATCTATTCATAAGCAAGTCTAACTAACCCCTATCTCAATTATTGTGTACACTAGGCAATTTACTTCGAAGGAACGTCTTGGACTATGGGACTATTCATTTGAACGAAAAAAGAAATAGTTGTACGAAGAACAATCGGCATGTTGAGGTGCATGCATTTTTTTATGAAATCTCATTCCAGCTCGTTCAAGCATATCTATAACACTGCTACAGTATTCGTCTCTATTGCTATCCAATTCTACGAGGATTGATCGAAGCTTTTCACTAGCGAGGGTCTTCTCAGCACCTTTGATTATTTTATTCTCAATACCATCAACATCAATTTTGATATGATTTGGAAATGGTAGATCGAACTGCTCTATAAAATCATCAATACTAAATCCAATCATCGCTTGTTTAAAAGAGGCGATAAACGGTTGTCCCTGCCAATCAATTGCCTCACCAAAGCTATTGAGCGCGCCACCAAGTTCAGTATTCGCCATATAGAATGCATCCAGTTTCGTAGTATCGTTAAATGCAATACAGAGGGCAATAATTTTTTCATCCATTCTATTTGCTTCTATATTCCGGCTTAACAAATAGTAGTTGCTCGGTGATGGTTCAAATGATACTACGTTTAATCCCCTTAATGCTGCATACAAGGAATAAACACCAACATTGGCCCCAATATCCCACAATACGTCTGTGTCATTGAAGGTATTAATCCATTCTATGGTTTCAGGTTCTTTTGTAAGTAAAGTGCGTGCACGATATTCTGGTAGTTTCCCAGGACAAAAGAATGCTATTGTCCCAAAATCAGTTTTTTGAGTCATCGTTGGAGCCAAATCTTCCGACAATCGTGCAGAGATTGAAGCTGCACTACTTCCACCAAAAACTTGAATACCGATTTTCAATAGTCTTGTTGTTGCATCCAGAGCTTTTTGTCTTAGACCCATCCCGGACTCCTTTTCGAGAACTCAGAAAACACTCTTGTTTTAAATTGCTATATCTACTATATCCCACAGTGGGATATCTCGAACCAATTTTCACATCTATCGCAACGATGCCATCACAAAATGATACCAATACATATGCTTCGTCGCTCGGCTCACGATTACTTCTGCTTGCATAAAGCTCGAATCCAGGTACCTTCAGTATTCATCTGATTTCCCCCAAAATACCAGGAGTAAAATTGTACCAAGAATTTACTTGGAAGAAACCTATATGACAGTCTTATCATCTCACCCATGAGCTTCATCTTCAATGGAGTGTTTGCGTTGGCTGGCGATTTATACATATTTCGCCCCCAAGTCTCAAGATGAATAATTTCTAATTGCTCCTGTTTCAGGAGGTATTTGAGGCTTGAGGGAGAGAAAAAAACGATATGCGGAAATACATCATTCTTGAATAGGTGATCTTGATTGGGAACATCAATAAATAACAATCCTTGTTGTGAAGAAAGCAAGGCTATTACTGAGTTAATCAAAGATGATGGATCTTGGAGATGCTCTAAAATGTGTGATAACACCACAACATCGTAGCACCCAGTTACTTGGTCCATTGAAACCATCGCATTAAGTTTCTGTTTGCGTCCTTTTTTGACCCACATATCTCGCATATATTGTCGCATTGTTGGATCAGGCTCTACTGCGTGGTATTCGCTGAGTACTGAGTTATGGCCAAAGCTGGCTACCAATCCAATATAACCGTGCCCAGCACCTATATCCAAGAGCTTAATTTCGCGCTTGTTTTGGAAATCTGGTAATGATTTTTGAATTAACTCCCATCGTGCTTGTGCAAGTCCAAAAGGAACTGGAAATATCTTCAATGGCAGCTTTGCTGTTGATTGTTGCCAGTATTTCCCTTGTACATAGAGTTCATCTGTTGCCATATCGGAAATGGTGGGGTGAGCTATACCTGTTCCACATTTGCTACAGAAACGAATCGTATCGGGTACTCCTTGATTATGTTGCCACCCTTTGGCCGGATATGGGATCGAATTAAAGTTACAATCAGAGAATGAGCATGAACACGTTGGGCAAGTATCCATTCTTATTCCCCTGATTTAAAAAACCTGAGTAGATTTTCTACTGCTTCCACTTCCATCTGCACTCTTGATTCCCGTGTAAAAGTCGCCACATGGGGAGTTAGCACTATGTTATCAAGTTCACACAGAGGCCCATCATATGGTTCTTTCGGAAACACATCGAGGGCGGCACCGGCAAGATGATTCGATTTTAATGCCTCGAATAACGCCCTCTCGTCCACCAGTTCACCTCTGGAAACATTGACTACAAATGAGCCTTTCCGCATACTTTCGATTTCTTTTTTGCCAAGGATGAATTTGTGATCACCCAGAACAGAAACATGAATACTTACGATGTCACATTCTCTCAATAACTGATCAGTCGAAATAACCTGGACTTCAGCATGTTTCGCCCACTCTTGATCTGGGATTAAATCCGATCCACATACTTCGGCGCCCAGACTAGTCAGCGTTTCCGCCACTCTTTTCCCGATCCTTCCCAATCCGATAACACCTACCTTCTTCCCTGTCAGCAAATTTCCAGCCTGCTTTTCCCATTTCCCCGATCTTAATAGACTTGTATGGTAAGAAAGTCTCCGGAGGAGATCAAAGATCATGGCGATAGTTAGTTCGACCACCGGCAATATCACTACATCAGGCGTATTTCTAATAGTTATTCCCAAATCTTTGGCTTTCTCCAAAGATATGTTATCGATACCAACACCACAGCGACTGATACAACGGAGTTCGGGAAGGTTTTCTAGTACGAAGTCATCGTAGGGTTCAACGCCGGCTATTATGCCCTCGCAGCCATTTCCCATCTCGATGATTTCTTCCCGGACCAAACGACGACCCAGCGGGTTCAGATAGAAAGTCAAACCGCTCTTTTCTAATAGCCTAATTGGAGCATCTCCAAATTCAGCGAACGTGGATAGAGCCACAAATATCTTCGGTTTCACAGGGTTCGAATCCTCTCGTAGAGATTCCGCTGCGTTTCGTCTTCACTGAGCACACGCTCCACTCTTGTGATATCCTCCGGAATGTCAACTCCCTGGATGGCATAAGGTGTAATAACACCCATAATCCTATATCCATGCTCAAGAATTCTCAGCATATCCACCGATTCCGCTTTCTCAAGCGGAGTTGGAGATAATCGTGAAAATTCATGCAGGAACTCCTTTTGAAAGGCCATTATTCCCGATTGTTTATAAATCAGGCATCCTTCATATACTTTGAAATGTGGAATGGGGGATCGGGAGAAGTACATAATATGATTATCTTGCGCAAGTACAGTTTTAACGACGTTGACATTCTTTAGCTCAGCGAGGTCGTTTATGGGGTATACCAGACAGGAACACAACTCCTCCTCGTGTTCCGTCAGCGGTTGTGCAACAGCCTGGACCGCCTGCGGAAGTATCAAAGGTTCATCACCCTGCACATTGACAACGATGCCAGAATCAAGATTTACAGCAGCTTCTTCTATCCGGTCTGTACACCGTTCATGGGTATCAGCAGTCATAATGACCTTACCGCCGTATGACTCCACCACATCTCTGATTTCATCATCACAGGTGGCTACGTATATCTCATCAGCGATATCGCACAAAGCAACACGTCTTCGCACATGTTCGATCATCGGCAAATCGAGTATCTTTGCCAGAGGTTTACCGGGGAACCTCGAAGAACCCATCCTTGCAGGAATCATTACAACGACTTTTTTTCTAGGCATGGGTTTTCTGCACTTTGTTATTGAGGCAAAACGCCACAGTCTACATTGACGCACTGCCCCGTTATGGCAGAGGCTTCGGCTGAAGCTAAGAACACACAAAGCTGAGCTACTTCTTCCGCGGACGGAATTCTACATAAGGCTGAATTCTCGTCGGCAAAATCATTTAAAAAGCATGCAATATCTTCGCCTTGCAATGGTGACTCCTCATCAACCAGGGCATTATGCAGGCCATCGGTACTCACATACACCGGGCACACAGCATTGACACGAATACCTTTGGGCCCCAGCTCCTTCGCCAACGCCTGGGTAAGTCCATTCACACCAAATTTGGAGGCGCAATAAACAGAATTGTTCGCACTACCACGTTTGCCGGCTAGACTAGATATATTCACGATGCACCCACCACTCTTCATTTGCTCCGCAGCAGCTTTGCACCCCCAGAATGTTCCTTTTAGATTTGTATCGATCATATCATTCCAGAAGTCTTCATCGATTTTGCCAATTGGTCGCCATTCGGAATACCCAGCGCAGTTGACGTACACATCGAGTCGGCCAGTCCAGTCGCAAGTTGTCTGCACCAATGCTTGATGATGCGATAGCTCCTTAACATCGGCTAATTGAAAACGTGCTCTCTCTCCCAGAGATTCCGCAAGACCGTTATCGTTACGGGCTGCTATCAAAACATGTGCTCCCCGTTCATGAAAAGCCCGAGATATTGCAGCCCCGATTCCCATCGTCCCACCGGTAACTATGACTGTGTGTTTATTGACCAATTTCCTATTCACAAGTAGTACCTTCAAGAATATCTAGATCGTCATTGCAGTAAAGCCACCATCGACGGCAATTTCCGCTCCGGTTACAAAGCTTGCGGCATCAGACGCCAGCCAAAGCACAGCTCCGACAAGCTCCCGAGGTTCTCCGTAGCGTCCCATGGGTGTATGCCCTAGAATTGAGTTTTCCCTCTCAGCCGTGATGAAATTCTGCCGACTCCACTCCGTGGGAAAGAATCCCGGCCGTAGTGCATTCACTCTAACATTATACGGCGCCCATTCCCTGGCCAGATTCTGTGTTAGATTTTTCACCCCAGCCTTGGAGACCGAGTAAGTAAATGCCTTCGATAGGGGCGGACCTGATGAGGCTGATGACATGTTGATGATCGAACCAGCTTTATTTTCTATCATGTGCTTTCCGAAAACCTGGCAACCAAGAAGAGTGCCCTTCAGATTTGTATCCAGAATACTTTGCCATTCCTCTTCAGGAATATCGAGAATGGGAGTTGGAGCATTGATCCCTGCTCCGTTAATTAAAATATCGATTTTACCATAAAGCTGAACCACCGCCGCCAGCAGTTTTTCATGCTCGTTTTTTCGAGTTACATCCACGCCAAAGTTTGCAGCTACACCACCGCCTGATACTATTGCATCAGTGACTCTCTTCGCACCCTCTTCGTCTCTATCCACAACAGCAACCTTCGCTCCTGACTTTGCGAGAGATGAAGCCATCTCACTGCAAAGTAGCCCGGCAGCTCCAATGACGACAGCAGCTTTACCATTCAATCCGAAAAAATTCGATAGATAATCCACGAAAATATGATCCTTTCCGCTCTGTTTCAATCTCAAATTGAAGACTAAATCATGCTTTGACGGCAAGCCATCCGGCGAAATTCATCCATCTCCAAAAGCAATCAACGTCTTGAAAACCAGCATTTCGCAGTAATTCCTCGTTCCATTTGGCCGTGACTGGAACAAGGACGCCCTCCAAAGAAAGCCGTTTTCTCTCAATCTGGTCCTGTGAGTAACCGCAATCGGATTTGTGGCTATAGTACACGTCAACGAAATTCTGGTCCAGTTCGGCAGTAGCACCTAATACTTTTTCAACCAATATCAATGCCCCACCAGGAAGTGTGGCCTTCCAAATGTCACGGAGAATACGCTGCCTGTACTCGATGGGGGTAAATTGGAGTGTCAAAATGGACAACGTAACGCTAGCCTTAGCTGGCGGATATCCTTCTCTAAGATCATGTTTACGGATATCCACCACATTGCACTTGATATATCCCTCAAACCTCTTTTGTGATGCCTCCAGCATAGGCTCTGATACATCTATCCCAAGAAACCGATTGTGTGCACCAAACCTCTCAATAAGGAGAGCTAGTGCTTCACCTCTGCTACAACCCAGATCGACAATATCTGTCCCTGGCTGAATATACCTGCATGCCAAATCGAAAGTTGCTTTCCGCATAACATCATACTGAGGTATAGACCTCTCCAGCATGTTATCAAAGCTCGATGTCACCTCTTCATCAAAAGCCCACTTGCCTTCTGGCATTACTTCATCTTTGGTCACTTCGTCCGTCATTTATACCTCCCTGCAAATACTCCAAGTTGTTCCAGGCTCATCCGTAAATAGGATACTCAACTTCCTCAACCCTTGCGTTTCCCAATATATTCATAGTTAACCGGGCGCGGGACTTTCTCACTTCTATAATAAAGACCTCGAACATGCTTGCCAAGATATTGCCATTGGAAGAATGGACAAATATCAAAATGTATCTGTTCATAATCGTTAAAAGGCATATCAAGAACCGTGATTTTGACACCAGGATTTTCTTCCTTAGCAACAGGATTTACCGTATAAAAGTATTTTGATGTAGTAAAAACTGCTGATTGTAGGTAGAGATCGAACCACTCACGAGACATTTCCGGTAAAGAGACAAAGTTGGTAACCAAATCAGCAAGACCGCCATCCAGTCGATCCAGATAGAAGCACGGGACAAGAACAAAATCATATGATTCCACAAAATCCCTGGTGATGGTTCCAGCTTCCCGGATTTCTTCGAACCCGGCAATACGACAATCAGGCATTTCCGATTTTAGGTAGTAGTGAGCCACAGCATTTTGCTCAGGAAGGTCGATCAGTATGAAATGACTATCGGGGTAGTTCTTTTTAATCAAATAAGGAAACGCCCCATAACTACTCCCAATATCCAGAATCGTTTTGATCTCCTGCATATGAGGCTCAAGGTATTGCTTGAATAAAGAAAGAAGATAGATGTACCTGATCCATCTACGTGTATATCGAATTCCATTTTTCACATAGTAAAGAGGTGAACCAACATCACTAATGGGATTTGCGATAACTAACTCACGCAGATTCAAATCTTCGATACGGTCATAAGTCTCCTCACATGCTTTGATGGCCGGATGCGGCTGGAGGAAAGAGGGAAGCAAGAGACACATCTTATAATAGATCTCAGATCTATCTGAAGTGCCGGAAGGGTAGTCCGCGACAACGAGGTTATTGCGCCTGAATTTGATTAGGTTTTCAGGATCATCTTTGAGTTTTTTATATGCTTTATCTATATTGTCAAACCAGAACTTCCCAATGGTTTCTCGACTAAGAGAAGAGTTGTTGAACACATTGATCTGATCATCAAGTTCGCCAAGAGCTCTACTAATCAATTCATTTTGCTGATATTGCACAGTTTAGCCCCCTATGTTTGACTGACGACCAACAAGGTTGCCAAAAATATTTGCGATCTTTGCTTTGACCTTGACTGGAAATACCATAACCAGCTCCTTGAAAGCCACAACACGCCCTTTTTTAAGAACCCTCGTATTGATCCCTATTGTAGTTGCTATCACTTTGTGGAATAATATCAAAATGTGAGGTGAAAGATCACAAAATTTGAATTCTTCTAAATAGTGCAGTTTCTTTTTGTAAGAACCAGCGAAAACGTCATATCCAGACATTCTTTCATTAAATTGGATAGATTCGTCTGTTAATTCATATCGACTCTTGGCAATTTCATATAAACCTGTACCGGGAAAAGGAACCGGAAAGGTTACACCTGTGGCTGAAATTCTGGTCGTTATAACAAAAAGAGTGGTTCTAATAAGAGACATGATACTCTCACCAGGCATACCTAACAAAAATCCCCCTGCGGGAAGAATACCAGCTTTATTGCAAAGCTCTACTGCCCTTTTTGATTGCTGAACTGTAATGTTCTTTTGCATTACGTTTCTGAGCATATTGTTGTCTGCGGTTTCTATTCCAAGTTGAACCTGAAAACAACCTGCTTCTTTCAACAGCTCAACAATCTCTTCATCAAGATTGTCGACTCTGCAAATTGCTTGGAAAGTTATCCCTAGGTCAGCATCGATTATCTTGCGCAGAAAGTCTCGACTCCATTTGTTATTGGTGCATGTCAACGCCTCTTTAAAATAAATCCTAGTAATACCATATGTGCTCTTCAAATACCGAATCTCGTCGATTATCCGTCCATGTGAATACTTTCTATATACTTGCGAGGCCCCTGTGCAAAATATACACTTGCCCACACACCCACGTCCTGTCTGAAGCGTGCAACAAATATTCCCACTCTCATCTTGCCAGACGTATTTGTCATTGAAATTAAATAGCTCATATTCCGGCCGAGGTAGCGAATCGAGGTTGCTCCCATCCACTAATTCTCCATACTCATTGATTATGATATCCTCTCCCTTTTTAATAGCGATTCCTTTAAAGGTCTCTACATTCGAAAGCGATGGAAATCCATCGCATAATTTACTAAAAGGCACGTCACCTTCACCAGTAACAACAATATCACAATTAGTATGTTTCAAGGCAAACTCTGGCGACCACCTACACCAGTACCCACCTCCAACAACCAAGATATTAGGAGCCTCATTCTTAACAATTGAGGAATGTGCGTCTTCAGCAAAAGTGGGACAAATGGGCCCGATAATTAAAGGACACATT